>JAHBUM010000035.1 GCA_019638075.1 Flavobacteriales bacterium
GCCAAGGAGTACGCCGCTCGTTTCTATACGCTCGTTCATCAACAAGACTTCGAGCAGGCGTCCAACCTCTTCGACTCGAACATTTCGCCAGAGGAAGGATTGAAGCTCATCAGGAGTGCCAAGGAGATGAGGGGGGCGATCATTGATGCCGTTACCGATCTGATCGGGACCAAGGTTACCACTGTGAACGGCAACCTCGATCACGTTGAATATAGCATCGAACTGAACTGCATCTATGAGCAGGGCAAGACGAGAGAAACTCTCGTAGTTGAAGGAGGGAGTTTCGAAAACCTGAAGATCGCAGGATATCACCTCGAACTAAAGTGACTGCTGCGGAAGGTTCGGGAACGGAGCTATGGAGGTACGGGCCTCGGCAGATCCTCTCGCTTCGTACACCGAAGCATGCGAAGGCGTGAAGACGCTCCTGCCACCGTGATGGTCAACAGCAGCTTCCTTCATCGGGATCTCCGATGACCTCCTCCCGCCGTTGCCTGCACACGTCTTTCGCTGTTGTGCGGCACAGGCACAAAAAGCGAAAGGCCCCGAATGATCGGGGCCTTCCTTGCGTTCGTGGAACGCTGCTTACTTCTTCTTGGCTGCTTTCTTAGCCGCTTTCTTAGGAGCTGCTTTCTTAGCTGCCTTCTTCGGGGCCGCTTTCTTAGCTGCTTTCTTCGGAGCTGCTTTCTTAGCTGCCTTCTTTGCTGCCTTCTTTGCCATGGCGAATGGGTTTGTTTGTGTCAAACGTAATTGCGCTGACGTGAATGTGTACGCATGTGCATCAAAAAAAGTTCCACCATACATTGTTGATATCGTCGATCGCGATCAACGTTCGTTCGCATGTGATGTGCGCCCGATGATCGATCGCATCATCGTGCTGCGATGATGCGATGCGCGTTGCGGATCGTTGCGCGTGTGTCGCACCACTTTTCAATGATGCGCTGAAAGCCTTGGTGTATCAGTGTTCCAGAGAGCATGTCATTCGCGCATCGATCATGCGATGCAGTGTCGGTCGATCGCATCATCAACCGACCTGCAGCTTGAAACCGACGCCATGCACGTTCACGATCTGCACCGATGGATCGGCCTTCAGGTACTTGCGCAAGCGGCTGATGAAGACATCGAGACTGCGGCCGAGGAAGTAGGTGTCATCGCCCCACACCATGTTCAACACCAGCTCGCGGGGCAGCACCTGATCCTGATGCATGCACAGCAGGCGCAGCACTTCGGCTTCCTTCTTCGTGAGCTTGCGCTCTTCGCCGGGATGGCTCAGCATGAGGTTGCGGTGATCGAAGGTGAACGCGCCGACCTCGAAACGTTCACGATCGCGCAGGCTTTCGGTGCGCCCGTGCGTGCGGCGCAGGATGGCCTCGATGCGCAGGATGAGCTCCTCGTGGCTGAAGGGCTTCGTGAGGTAATCATCACCACCGGCCTTGAAGCCCGCGATGCGATCCTCGGTCTGGCTCTTCGCGGTGAGGAAGACGATCGGCACCTCGGCGTTGGTCAGGCGGATGTCCTCCGCGAGGCTGAAGCCATCCTTGTGCGGCAGCATCACATCCAGCACGCACAGGTCATAGTTATGTTCGTTGAACTGCTTCAGCCCTTCCTTGCCATCGCGGCACAGGTGTACGTTGTAGCCTTTGCGCTTCAGTGCGTCCTGGATCACGAAGCCGAGGTTCTGGTCATCCTCCACCAGCAGGATGCTTGCTTTCTGTTCGCTCATGGGGTTTCCGGTTGAATGGTCAATGCCGTACGGTACCTGCCGGTATCAATGGCAGGGAAAGGATGAAGGTGCTGCCCTTGCCGAACTCGCTCTGCACCGAGATGCCGCCGCCGTGCGCCTGCGCGATCTGCTGCACATAATGGAGGCCGAGGCCGAAGCCTTTCACATTATGCACGTTGCCGGTATGCACCCGGTAGAAGCGCTCGAAGATGTGCCTGATGTCCTCCTTGCGGATGCCGATGCCATCATCGGTGATGGAGATCAGCAGCTCATGGCCCTTGTTCGTGGTGGCGATCCCCACCGTGCCGCCATCCCTGCCATACTTCAGCGCATTGTCCACGAGGTTGGTGAGGGCGTTGGTGAGGTGTACACGATCGCCGCTCACCGTGGAGATGGCTGCGGCCAGACGGGTGCCGATCGTCACGCTCCGCTCCTGCGTCTGAAGCTTGAAGTGTTCCACGACATCGCGTGCGACGGCGTGCATGTCTACCCGCTCGCGCTTCAGGTCCAGCTTGTCCTTGTCCATCGAGCCGATCTGTAGCACGCGCTCCACCTGTGTGCGCAGCCGCTCGTTCTCACTGCGGATGATGCGGGCGTATTCGCGCAGCCGCTCCGGCTCGTTCACGATGTCGGGGTCGCTCAGTACTTCACTGCTCAGGGCGATGGTGCTGATGGGCGTCTTCAGTTCGTGCGTCATGTTCCCGATGAAGTCGTTCTTCATCTCGCTCAGCTTCCGCTGCCGCAGGATCACCCACACGCTGTATGCGAAGAAGCTGAAGACGATCAGTGTGACCACGAAGGGGAAGACCCACATCCACGCGTTCCCATCCTCCTCCCACAAGGTGCTCCTGCGGTTGGGGAAGTACACGCCGAAGTAGTGGCCGTCCTTGTCCAGCTTCTGCAATTCGCTGTGCGAAACGGAGTCGGTATCCACGCTGTCAACCGACACGTAGTTGCCGTACACGATGCTGTCGGTGAAGCAATCGTAGATGCCGTACTCGAAGTCCTCCTGGATGTTGCGGCGGCTGAACTCCTTGCGCAGCATCGCCTCCAGCAGATAAGGATGCACCGTGTCGTTGATGGTGACGGCGAAGTAGTTCGGCCGCTCCTGTTTCACGGCATCGAACAGGTCGGTGGGGTCCTTGGTGATGGAGAGGATCTGCTCGGTGACATCGGTGAGCGCCATCACCACCCGGTCGTTGAACTGCTTCTCCAGCTGGGTGGCCTGCTCGCGGTTCAACTCCACCTGCTCGTCGCGGTAGCGCGATGCCTGCTGTAGCCAGAGCAGCTGGATCACCACCACGCCGATCACGCTCAACGTGGCCAGCAGCATCAATGTGCCTATCGCGCGGCGCCCCATGTGTTCCATGCAATGTTACAAAGGCGTGGTGAAGATGGATACAACCGTTAACAAGGCTTGGGCTTTCGTCCTTTCGCGACGCGGGCGGCGGGTCCGTTCATCCGATAACTGACGAATGTCAACCGGGCCGGGATGGATCATTACACTTCAATGACGGAACAGCCCCTGTTCCCTTGATCGGGGTATTGCGGACTGGTACAGGTGGGTCGTTGCTTTGCGGCCCCAAAGAACGAAGCCCTTCACATGAAGCATTCATTACTCCTTTCGACCGCTCTTCTATCGGCCCTTGGCACTGCCGCCCAAACCTCCGTTACGGTGAGCGTGGGCGCCACCTACGCCGATCAGACCCATTACAGCCTGCTGAACGGTGAGCAGGCAAGGAACCCGCTGGCAGCCTGGGACCTCGGTTTCGAGATCAACAGCTTCACTTCTTCGATCTTGGTGAATACCGCCAAAGGACTGAAGGTGTACGAGACGACGGTGCCCCTTGAAGAGTGGGATGCCGTCACCGAGGCGGACATGGATACCCTCATCTCCAACTCCGACGAGGACTGGTCCGCCGGGGCGCTCACGAACGGCCGCCAACTGGACGCAGAACCCTATCACCTGGGCTGGGGCGAGTACAGCATGGATACACACCACACCATAGGAGACAAGATCTATGTGGTGGAGACCGGCGCGGGCGCATACCTGAAGCTGCGCATCGATGCCCTGATAGACAACGTGTACACGTTCACCTATGCCGACCTGGACGGGGGCAATGAAGTGTCCACGGAACTGGACAAAAGGAATTTCATCGGCAAGAACTTCGGTTACTTCAACTTCACGACGGGCGAGATAGTGGATCAGGAACCCATTGCTGCGGACTGGGACCTGCTCTTCACGAAGTACACCGCCTTGGTGGAGTCGGAAGGAACGATCGTTCCGTACAGCGCCACGGGCGTCCTTCAGAACAAGGAGGTGGGTGTGGTGGAAGTGGATGGCGTGTCCCCTGAGCTCGCTACATGGGCAGGCGAGGAATTCGACCTCGCCATCAACACCATCGGCTACAACTGGAAGGACATCAACATGACCACCTTTCAGTGGGACATCAATACGGAACGCACTTACTTCGTGCAGGACCGTTCTGGCAACATCTGGAAGATCGTCTTCACCGCCTTCGGGGGCAGTTCCACCGGCGATTTCACCTTCACCCAGGAGATGGTGGGCGCCGCGAGCGTTGGCGAGCAGGCGCATCGTGACCTTGTGGTGTTCCCCAACCCGAGCACCAACAGCCAGTTGAACATCGTGCTGTCCCGCGAGGTGCGCAACGGCCAGCTGTCCATCATGGACCGCACCGGCCGCCTGGTGAAGCAGCAGGTGGTGAACGGTACCGGTGCGCTCGGCACCGTGCCGGTGGATCTCGCCGGTGTCAACGCCGGGCTTTACCTCGTGCGCTTGGATGCGGAAGGCATGGTGTACACCACCCGTGTGGTCGTGGAATGATGATGCATTCCATGGACGGTCGGATCCCGGTGCGGCGTCATGCCCGCCGGGATCCGTCGTTACCCGGAGTTCATGGACCGCAGCGGATCGACGTGGTCAACGATGTAGTGAAGCCCTTTGTGTGTTGAACGGATGATGCCCTCCCTGCTCCAACGGATCCTTCTTCTCCTGCTCCCGGCGTGCTTCACGATCCCGGCCCTCGCGCAGTTGCCTGTGGTGGTGACTGATGCGGATGACCGGCCGGTGCCGTATGCGCACATAGCATGGGGTTTGGGGAACGCTCCCGTCGCAGGTGGCATGGTGGTGATGGATGCGGGGGGAAGGGGTGTACTCCCGGTGGAACAGGCCATGGCCGTCAATGGTATCGTGGTCCGCGTATCCTTCGTGGGCTTCACCACCATCAACGACACGATCCAGTGGGGCCCGGAAGTGCGGTTCAAGTTGGTGCCTGCCAGCTTCGGCCTGCCGGAGTTCGTGGTCACAGGCCAGTACGCGCCCGCTTCGCCCGACAAGGCCGTGCATCGTGTGCGCGTGCTCGATGCCACCCAGCTACAGCGCATGGCCGCGACCAATCTCGGAGATGCCCTGCGCAATGAACTGAACATACGCCTGTCGCAGGACAACATGCTGGGCACCTCGCTCACCATGCAGGGCCTCGGCGGGCAGAACGTGAAGCTGCTGGTGGATGGGGTGCCCGTGATCGGTCGTCAGGATGGTGACATCGATCTGGCGCAGATCGACCTGAACGGCGTGGAGCGCGTGGAGATCGTGGAAGGGCCGCTCAGTGTGAACTACGGCACCAATGCGCTTGCGGGCACCATCAACCTCATCACCCGCAGGGGCGGCGGACGGCCCGCCACGCTGAAGGCCAGCGCCTATGCCGAACACATCGGCCGCCTGAACACATCCATCACCGGAACACGGCGTTGGGGAAGGAACGAGGTGCTGCTCACCGCCGGGCGCAACTTCTTCGCCGGGTGGGATCCGCGCCAGACCGGTTTCGTGGACTTGGCGCCCGCGCTGGCCGATACCTCGCGCTTCCAGCAATGGAAACCAAGGGAGCAGTACACAGGCCGCCTCAGCTACCGGCGCACCGGCGAGCGCTGGGATATAGGCTACAAGGCCGAAGGCATGCACGATGTCATCACCAACCGTGGAAGGCCGCGTGTGCCGTACTACGAAACGGCTTTCGACGAACGCTATACCACCATCAGGATCGACAATGCCATCACTGCCGAACGCCGCTTTGCGCCCGGTCTGAAGGCGAATGCGCTTGTGGCGCACAACCGCTACACGCGCCTGAGCAACCTGTGGTACCGCGACCTCACCACGTTGAGCGAACAACTGGTGGATGATCCCAGCGAACAGGACACTTCGGGCTTCACCCTCACCAACGTGCGCGCCACCTTCGTGCAGGCCAAAGACAGCGCGCGCGTGAGCTTCGAGGCGGGGATGGACCTGAACCTCGAGACGGGGAGCGGTGCGCGCATCGGCGATGGGAGGGAGGAGATCGGTGACTATGCCGCATTCGCCAGTGCCGAATACCGGCCCGTGAGGTCGTTGACGCTGCGCCCCGGATTGCGCTATGCGTACAACACGCGCTACGGCGCGCCCGTGGTGCCCTCGTTCAACCTGCGATGGCAGATGAGCGACGGCTTCACCCTGCGCGCCTCCTACGCCAGCGGGTTCCGGGCGCCATCGTTGAAGGAGCTCTACATGCTCTTCGTGGACGTGAACCACGACATCGTGGGCAACAGCGACCTCGATGCCGAGCGCTCCCACAACTTCAGCTCCGCGCTGGCCTACCGCCACGCGAAGGACAAGGGTGTGTACACGAGCGAGATCAGCCTGTTCCACAACACGGTGAACGACCTCATCATGCTGGCACAGGTGGATGGTACGCGCTACTCCTACGTGAACATCGGGGAGTACCGCACGCTGGGCGGAAGTGTCGGGGCAGGCTGGGACAACGGGCACTGGGTGATCTCGTGCGGCGCGGCTGTTACGGGCCGGCATGATGACCTTGCGGCGGCCACCAACAGCCCATACCTCTTCAACAGCGAGCTGCGCGCGTCGCTCACGAAACAGTGGCTGCGCAAAGGGTGGAGCGGATCGGTGTTCTGGAAATGGCAGGACCGCCTTCCGAACTATGTCGTGCTCTCCGATGGCACGGTGGGCCGGTCCTTCATCAGCGCCTTCCACATGGCCGATGCCTCGCTTACCAAGCGCATCTGGGGCAGCCGCATAGGCATCACCGGTGGCTGCAAGAACCTGTTCAACGTGACCAACCTGAGCGGTGCGGTATCCGGCGGCGCGCACGGCGGCGGTGGCGCGTCCATCCCCATGTCCACCGGCAGGCTGGCGTTCCTGCGCATCGAACTCGACCTGAAGAAAGGATCATGAAGAAGTACGCACCCGTCATCGGCATGCTGCTCGCTGCCACGTTCTCTTCGTGCCTGAAGGATGAACTGCCCGTGCCCCGTCAGGAGCGGGTGGTCGGCGGTGGTGAAGGCGAAGGCGGTGGGGATGGCATCAGCTTCCGGGTGTGCATGGGCACGGGCTATCAGGACCAGCTCTGGCTGGACATCGCCACGGGCACGGTGCAGAACTCCAACCCGTTCGTGGCCTGGGACCTCGCCTTCGAGAGCGATCCCGATGGATGGCGCATCCGCCTGAACGGTGCCAAGAAGATGCTGGCCTTCAACATGGGTGCCGTGGACATCAGCCAGCCGCATGACACGACGGGCTTGGGGCAGTACGGCATGATCGACGCGCCCAGCGGCGATCCCGACAGCACGGCGATCGGCGATTGGCGCGGCACACAGGATGTCTACATGATCGATCTCGGCCTGAACCACCTCGGCCAGTCGCAGGGGCGCAGGAAGATGCGTTTCACCGAAGTGACCGCAGGCCATTTCACCTTCGAGGTGGCACGGCTCGATGGGTCGCAGCTGACCACGGTGACGGTGCCGAAGGATCCCACGCGCCTGTCCACCTGCTACAAGGTGGATGCAGGTGTGGTGCCCATCGAACCTGCGCGCGGCGAATGGGACCTCGTGGTGACGAAGTACACGCATCAGTTCTACGATCCGTACATGCCGTACTTGGTCACGGGTGTGTTGTCGGCGAACGGTGTGCGCGTGGCCGTTGTTCCCGGTGCCGAACTACAGGACGTGACGCTCGCCGATACGCTTGCGCATCCGTTCAGCACGGCGCGCGATGCCATCGGCTACGACTGGAAGTATTACTCCTTCGAGTCTTCCTCCTACATCGTGGACCGCACGAGGGTGTACATCGTGCAGGATGCGAGCGGCGACTTCTTCAAGCTCCGCTTCGTGGACTTCTACAGCGAGCAGGGTCGTGCTGGATGCCCGATGTTCGAGGTGGTGCCGCTCTAAAAATCCATCTCCCCTCCGCCGCTCTGGCCGGGGTCCCTCGGTTGCTGCCCGCGCTTGCGGAACAGCGAGGCGTTCTGCTCGCCGAACTTCCACGTGAGCGTGAAGCGCACGAAGCGCATCTCGCGGCGGCGATAGCTTTCCTGGTACAGCAGCGGCGTATCCACCGTGTTGCCCCAGCGGCGGCTGAAGAAGATGTCGTTCACCGAAAGCACGCCGGTGAGCTTGCGCGTGAAGTCGTGGCTCACGGAGGCATCGACCCCGTACTGTGAAAGTGTCACACCCTGCGGCTGGATGCGCGGGCTTTCGTACTCACCGTTCACCTGCACGGTCCAGTCCTTCAGGAACCGGTAGTTCACCATCAGTTTGCTGTTCCAGTTGGTGCCCTCGTTGCGCGCGCCGCCCTGCGCGCTGGCGAGCGCCACATTGGTGTACTGCACCGTTCCGCTCAGCGTGACCTGCAGCCCCTGCATCGGGTCCACCTTGATCACGTTCTCCCAGCCGCCGGTGGTGCTGTGGCTGCCGTTGATGAAGGTGTTCAGCAGGATCGTGGTGTCCGAGGCGAGCGGTGTCACGTACCCGGTGATCACGTCCGTGGTGTAGCGGCCGAAGACGGAGGTGAGCCATGTGGCCCTGCCTTTCATGAACGGCAACAGGTGGTTCACTTCGGCGAGGTTGCTCATCTCGGGTGCCAGCGCAGGGTTGCCGATGCGCATGTTGCGCGCGTCACTGAACATGATGAAGGGCATGATCTGCCAGAAGCGCGGCCGTTCGATCTTCCGCGAGAAGTTCACCTGTACTTCGCGCGCGCTGTTCTCCCATTTGCGCACCAGATAGAGTGAGGGGAACAGCGCGCGGCCGAGGTTGTCCGTGCCATCGGGATACGCGTACCGGAAGCTCTGGTCCTTGCCGCGCAACCGGGCCTCGAACAGCGTCTGCTCGAAGCGAAGGCCCGACATCAACGACCAATGGTCGCCCAGTTTCCGCGACCAGTTGATGTAGGCCGCATTGATGATGTCCTGTATCTCGTAGTCGTTGCTCAGGGAGGTGTCGCGCACATCGGTGCCGATCAGGGGCGAGGTCACCAGCACATCCAGTTTGGTGTTATCCGGGCGGATGTTGCTCTTCACGCCGAACTCCAGCTTCGACCGTTCCGAAACGGGATCCACGAAGTCGGCTTGGAACGTGTATCCGCTGTACCGGCTGCGGCCGATGTTGTCCTGCAGGCGCGGGCTTCCCGCGAGCGCCGTGCCATCGGGTGCGTAGCTGTACAGGTCCTGTCCGGCGCGGCTGTCGCGGCGGCTGTTGTTGTACGTGAAGTCCATGCTCCACTCCCGGCCCTCCTTGGGCGACTTATGCTTGAACATGATCTGCGAAGTGAGGCTCATGTTGTCGCCCTGTGATGTGTTGATCTGCTCGCCGTGTGCAAGAAGCTCGCGACCCGCCCCCAGCGTGCTGAAGGTCTGGCGATCGGTGCCTTCGTTCGCATGGCCGCGCATGGATTGCGAAAAGGAGAGCGTGCTGCGGTTGCTCACCTGCCAGTCCACGCCGAAGCGGCCGCCGTTCATCGTGCGCCGGGAATCGCTTTCGGTGTCCTGGTCGAAGTAGCCGAGCGTTTCGCCGAAGCGGCGATCGGTGCGGCGCGTGAGGCCGTTGGTGACATTGCCGCCGGTGTTGAAATTGTACGAGAGGTTGAAGGCCCAGCGCCCGTCCTTCACGTTGATGTTGCCGCCGAACTGGTAGCGGTCGTTCGTGCCCACACCCGCCTGTAGCTGTCCGCTGTATCCGGGCTTGGTGCTCTTCTTCAGCACCACGTTCAGGATGCCGCCGGTGGTGCTCGCATCGAACGCAGCAGATGGGTTGGTGATCAGCTCCACGCGCTCGATGTCTTCCGCAGGGATCATGTCCAGCGTCATCGAGGTGGGCCGCCCGTCGATCAGCACCTGCGGGTTGGTGCCGCGCATCTGCACGTTGCCGTCCACGTCCACGCTCAGGCCGGGGATGTTCTTCATCACCTCCACGGCCGATGCGCCCTGCGTGGTGAGGTCCTTGTCCACGTTGTACACGCGGCGGTCCACCTGCATCACCGAGGTGCGCTTCTCGCCAGTGACCTCGAACTCCTTCAGCAGTTCCGCATCGGGCTTCAGGACCACGTTGCCGAGGTCGCGTTCCGTGCGGTCGCGCGTGAGTGCCACCGCCACCACCTGCGGCTTGTAGCCGATGAAGCTCACCGTCACCTTCATGGGGATCAGCGGCAGCTTCTCGATGCTGAAATCGCCATTGGTGCGCACGATGGTGCCGCCCAGCAGGCTGTCGCCACGTTCGGCATGCACCGATACGGTGGCGAACTCGGCAGGCTTGTTCGTGCTCCCGTCGATCACCTTGCCATACACCTTGCCGATGGCGGGCATGGAACCGCGAGCGCCTGCGGGCGGTTGGGCGAAGGTGGTCAGGGCGCCGAACGCGGCAAGAAGACAGAGGAGGTGGCGGAATGTGGAGTGCATGAAAAGGACTGGGACGGGCAAAAGTACCGGGTTCGCTCCCGGAGGCTTGGCGCTTAATACCATTTCGCAATAAGGGGCCGTCCAAAGATGCGCGGCTATTTTTTCGCAGGGCGATACGAGGAGGGCGTTGCGTAGCGGTGCCTACGGAACGCCCGCATCGGAGAAGCCATGCGGAAAAAGAGCAAGCAGCTTGGATGGATCTTTATTGTGAATTGGTATAAGACAAGGCGACGGGTGCGCGGTTCATCCGATCAACATTTTTTGGCGCGGGGAAGGGTGAGGGTGCAGTTGTCGGTTGTCAGCCTCCTTGGTGGGAGCTGGGCGTACAGCAGCTACGGAAGCAGGCATTCCCTGACAACTGACCACGGACAACTGACAACGCACACTCACACCTGAAAAAAAGAAAGCCCCCCGGATCACCGGGGGGCTTTTCGTGTTGCTCTGTGCTTGTGGCTCAGTACTCGTCGCGACGACGCTCGCTGCGGTATCCACCGCGATCGCCACCACGGTCGCCACCGCGATCGCTACGGTAGCCACCACGGTCTCCTCCACCACCACCGAAGCCGCGGCCACCGCCGCCGCCGAAGCCACCGCGATCACCTTCGGTGCGCGGACGAGCCTCGTTCACGACCAGGTCGCGGCCGTGGAAATTCTTGCCATTGGTACCTTCAATGGCAGCGCGCCCTGCCTCATCATCGGCCATTTCCACGAATCCGAAGCCACGGCTACGGTTGGTGGCACGATCCATGATGATCTTGGCCGAGGTCACCTCCCCGAAGGGGGCGAACAGCTCGTGGAGATCCTGGTCCTTTACTGAGTAAGGCACGTTGGCGACGTAAATGTTCATGAGTTCTACTGACGGGTTAATGTTGTTCTGCGCCTGTGCCCCGATGGTCTCGCCAAAGCACAACGGGGTCTTTGGGCGGCACGAATGTAGGTAGGATCCCGATCCCCGCAAGTGCCACCCCCGGATCTGACAGGTCGATCGGGCGCGGGGGGGGCTCCCCGGAATGTCATCAGGCCGAGGAAGTAGATGCAAGCAGGCAGTCGGCAGTGGGCAGTAAGCAGCAGGCAGTCGGCAGCAGGCAGAAAGCAGAAAGCAGCAGTGCTGGGCATTTGCTGCTTTCTGCCTGCTGCCGACTGCCTGCTTGCATCTACTTGTTCCCTCGGCTCTTCCTACCATCGGGCCATCAGCGGGCCACCTGCACCCGGTGCGCGGAACGGTGCGTACCGCTTTCGGCCACGAGCATGTACGTGCCTGCCGGAATGCCTTGCACATCCATCGAGCGGCCTCGCATGGAACGCACCGTGCGCCCGTCCAGTGCCAGCAATGTCAGCTGTGGTTCGCTGGTACCGGGGTGGCGCACTTGGATCCTGTCCGAAGCGGGCACCGGGAACACCTCCACGGTCGCGGCCGCCTCCTCGGCGCCTACGTCCGTGAACACACCACAGAACTGCCGCGCGAGGAACACGGCCGCCATGCCATCCACCAGCGGGATGTCGTGGATGTCATGCTCGTTGCCATCGTACTGGTAGAACTCGTAGCGGTCCGCCGTGAAGCCGAGGTGCTGCATGCGCGGATCGATCGCGCACGAACCGTACAGCCACGGGTAGTTCCCGCCCATGCCCAAGGGCATGCCCCAAAGGCCTTGTTGGTAGTTGCAGCCCACCACGGGGTCGCCCGTCTGGTGGTACATGAACAGCGCGGGATCGGTGTTGGAGCCGATCATGCTGGTATCCAGCACACCGCCGAAGTGCGACACGCAGGCTTTCACACTTGCGCTTTCGCCCAGGTTCAGATCGCCACCGATGGGGCCAAGGTCCGGCCGTTGGATCTGTTGCCCCAGAAGATCCACGGGCCCGATGGCGCCGCACGACGCGGGTTTCTCCGCTTCGTCCGTCGCGTAGGCCACCTGCAGGCCGGTGATGCCGCCCGCGCTTACGCCGTACACGAACACGTTCTCCGTGCTGGTGCTGTCCATCGCATGCTGCGCGCGCAGGAAGCGGATCGCGCCCTTCACATCCTGCATGGCGCGGTAGGCGGCGCGCACCACTTCCTCCGCATCGTAGGCGAACGGCACGGGCAGCGGGGCGGGCGGATAAAAGCCCAGCCGGTAGCTCACCGTGGCGGCCACATAACCGCGCGCCGCATACCACTGGCACAACTCGTTCATGTCGTCGCGGTGCCCGCCGAGGAAGGCCCCGCCGTGGATCGCCACCAGCAGCGGCCGCTCCACGGAGCCATCGCCCACCGGCTTGTACACGTTCATGCGCAGGGTGTCCGTGCCGCCATCGTACCGCGCGGCGGTGCCGTAGACCACGCCGGGTTCCACGCGCACATCGAACTGCGGCGTTACATAGTTGATGGACGTGCAGTCTTGGGCGGACAGCGTGCTGCCGAACAGGATGCTGGTGAGGAAGAGGAGGGCTTTGCGCATGCTTTGCTCGCCGTAAGTGGGCCGGAGGCGATGGTGCGAAGGTATTCCAGTCCGGGAGCTTGGGGTGAATGCGGGGAGTGCAAGAGTGCGCTGACGTGATGTGTCGCGCAGGAATGCTGCTCCCTCCCCAACGGTCCATCACCGTCCGCGCTGGTGCGCACATTCTTCTTTCTCCCCGGCCCGCGCGGTGGCAACATTGCAGCCCCCTCGTTCATGGACCGTACCATCGACCCTCGCCCCGCACGGCGGAAACGGCTCATCGCCATCGGCTGCATCGGCGGTCTGGTGGTGCTGCTGGCCGTTGTGTGGGCGGGTTCCTTCACCACCAGCCGCGTGCGTGTGGAAGCAGCACGGATCACCATCGGCACGGTGCAACAGGGCTTGTTCAAGGAGTTCATTCCCGTGACGGGCACGGTGCAGCCGATCCAAACGGTCTTCCTCGATGCGTTGGAAGGCGGCACGGTGAAGCACCGTTTCGTGGAGGATGGCACCCACGTGAAGGCGGGCGATCCCATCATCGAGCTGAGCAATCCGCAACTGCACATGGATGCGATCAACCGCGAGGCGCAGCTGCTGGATCAGCAGAACAACCTGCGCAACACGCGCCTTACGATGGACCAGCAGACCACGCGGCTGAAGGACGATCTGCTCAACCTGGACAAGGAGTTGAAACGCCTCGAACGCGACCGTGTGGTGGATGAACGTTTGATGCGCGATTCGCTGCTCGCCGCGCACACCTTCCTCAACAACATGGAGAACCTCGCCTACATGCGCGAGAAACGGAAGCTGGTGGCGGCCAACGTCCGTAGCGATTCCGTCTTCAGGCAGAGCCAGCTGGGGTCCATCACCAACAACCTCGCCCTCATCGACCAGAACTTGAAATTCCTGCGGGAGAACCTGCAGAACCTCGTGATCAGAGCGCCGATCGACGGGCAGCTGAGCGGCTTGAACGTGGAGCTGGGGCAGACGAGGCAACGCGGTGAACGCATCGCACAGATCGACGTGCTCGAAAGCTTCAAGGTGCGCGCGCGCATCCCCGAGCATTACGTGAGCCGCGTGGGTATCGGCCTGATCGGGACCTTCACCCATGCCGGTCGCGAGCATGCCATCGAGGTGTTCAAGATCTACCCCGAAGTGAGCAACGGCGAGTTCGATGTGGATCTGCGTTTCGTTGGGGGAAATCCCGATGTACGTCGCGGACAGACCTTCCAAGTGCGATTGCAGTTGAGCGAGGACATGGAAGCCGTGATGCTCCCGCGCGGACCATTCTTCCAAGACACCGGCGGACAATGGGTGTACGTGGTGGGTGCGGAAGGAAAAGCCACGAAGCGCGAAGTGAAGCTCGGCCGCCAGAACCCCGACCACTACGAAGTGACCGAAGGCCTCCAACCCGGCGACCGCGTGGTGACCAGCCGGTACAGCGGCTTCAACAATGCCGACGAATTGATCATTCAATGAACGCACGGGCGGACCATGGTCCGCCCCGCCCCGATCCCAACCCGAACATGACGCTCCTCCGAACAACCAGCCTCACCAAGATCTACCGCACCGACACCGTGGAGACCACCGCGCTCAACGATGTGAGCATCGCCATCGCACAGGGCGAGTTCGTGGCCATCATGGGGCCCAGCGGCTGCGGCAAATCCACATTGCTCAACATCATCGGGCTGCTCGATGCGCCCAGCAGTGGCAGCTACTTCGTACACGGCGAGGACGTGAGCCGCTACAACGAGCGCAGGCGCGCCGAAGTGCGCAAGAGCACCATCGGTTTCGTGTTCCAGAGCTTCAACCTGATCGACGAGCTCACCGTGCAGGAGAACATCGAACTGCCGCTGATCTACACCCGCCTGGCGAAGGCCGAACGCCGCGAACGGGTGGAAGAGGCCATGCAGCGCATGAACATCGCGCACAGGGCGAAGCACTTCCCGCAACAGCTCAGCGGCGGGCAGCAGCAACGTGTGGCGATCGCGCGTGCGGTGGTCAACGCCCCCAAGCTGATCCTTGCCGACGAGCCCACCGGCAACCTCGACAGCGCCATGGGCGAGGAGGTGATGGGACTGTTGAGCGAACTCAACAGAATGGGGACCACCGTCATCATCGTGACCCACAGCCTGCGCGATGCCGGCTTTGCCCGGCGCACCATCAAGTTGCTCGATGGCAGGGTTCTGGAAGGAGGTATTCCCGCCCAAGCGCTACTCTGAATCTGTTCGCAAAGGGGATGGTTGTCGGTTGTCAGGGGTCAGGAAATGCCTGCTTCCGGCTTCTGTATGTCCCCAGCAGCCCACCAAGGAGCCTGACAACCGACATCTGACAACTACGCCCCCCCGGTTCCATGAGAATTGCAAACAGGCCCTGAGAGTTCGATCATCCTTTGTTGAACACTCCCTGCCCACCGGGCAGACTTCTTGCTGAACACTCCGGATCTTTACCGGGTAGATGCAGGAAGCGGAGCGGAACAAGCAGCAGAAGGCCGGGAAGCGCAAAGGCCGCCGTTGGTGGCGCTGGCTGCTCGCGCTGCTATTGGTGCCCGTGGTTCTGGTGCTGCTCGTTGGCGGTGCGCTCTACGTTCCGGCCGTCCAGAACATCGTCCGTGGCAAGGCGGTCTCCTTCCTTCAGGAGAAGCTGGGAACGCCCGTCGCCTTGGAGCGCTTCACGTTGCGCTTCCCCGTGGGTGTTTCCATCCGTGGCCTGTATGTGGAGGATCGGCACGGCGATACGCTGGTCCACGCCGGAGAGTTGAAGGCGCGCCTTTCGGTGATGGCCCTGTTCGATCGACGGATCGCGATCACGGGGCTTGCGCTCGCCGATACGCGCGCGCACCTCGCACAAGATGCCGACAGTGTCTTCAATTTCCAGTTCATCGTGGATGCATTCGGCTCCGATACCACCACGGTGGAGGAACCCGCAGACGGGCCGGGCTGGCAGTTCACGGTGGATGGGATCAACCTGCGGAACATCCATTTCACTATGGACATGCGGCCGTCACAACTCGCGCTGGACCTGCGCTTGGGCGAGCTCGATCTTCCGCTGAAGACCTTTGACTTGGACAGCATGCGTTTCCATGCCGGTGATCTGCGGATCGCGGATACGCGGATCGCCATGCGCAGTGCGCCATCGGCCCCGCAGCCGGATACATACCCCCACTTGCGGTCGCCGTTCGGTGAGCTGGATCTGGAGTTCGGGAACGCGGCGTTGGAACGGATCGCCTTCTCGATGGCGACCATCGGTGCGCGTGATAGCTTGTGGCTCGCTGTTGAAGCCGTGCATATCGCTACGAACGCGCTGGACACACGCAGGCAACGCTTCGATCTCCGCGAAGTGCAGGTGGATGAGCTGCGTTACGGCATGGTGACCGCCGTGATGTCAACGGGGAAGGTTGAAGACGTGGATCCGCCATGGCTCGGCCACAACGATGGTTTCCGCTACTTCCTCCGCGACATGGACATCCGTGTGGATGAGCTGGACATCCGGTCCACCGCCTTCGCCATGCACCGTGACGGCATCGCTGCGCCGGTACAAGTGTTCGATCCCGCGCATCTGGTGATCACGGACCTGAACGCACGGCTCGCTGGTGTCGTGGCGAACAACGATTCGCTGCACGTGGGTATTGAACAATTATTCGGGCGTTTCGGCGAGCCATCGCATCCTTTCAGCCTGACCACTGATGTGGTCGCAACGTCGCGTGTCTTGGTTGTGAAGGATGCAGCCATCACGTGGGGTGATCTTCGCGCAGAACTCGCGCTTTCGGCCGAGCAGGGTTCGCTGGCTCAGGCATATCGTACGCCGGAACGAGTACCCTTGAAGATCGCCTTGAAGACGGCCGTACCGCGCACGGATCAGGCACAGTTGCTGGCCTTGCTTCCGCCGCGCACCTTGCCGGTCGCATCCGTTCCGGAAGGCTTCGAGCTCGATGCGCGGGTCAGCGGGACCTTGGAGCACCTCGACTCCATCGTGTTCGCGATGACCGGTGATGCGGGATCGGCGCTGCATGCACGTGCCCGTGTGGATCATGCGTTGGATCCGGACCGCATGGTCTTCGACGTGCGGATCGATCCGTTGATGATGGGTGATGGGTTGCGCACCATCGCAAAGGCATATGCGAAGGACGCACCGGTGTTCCCGGCCTATCTGAGTGTGCGCACTTCCGCGCAAGGCGATCCGCACAGGATCCACGCCGATCTGGATCTGCGGTCGGATCTCGCCAACGCCGTCGGAAACGTGAAGCTGGTGGGCTGGAAGAAGGATCTCCCCGATGCGCTCGATCTCGAACTGGATGCGACGGGCATCGCCTTGGCGCGCCTGCTGGGTGATACGGCATGGAGCGATGCCGACGTGCTGGTGCGCGCGAACTCGGAAAGGCTCAATACATCCACACGTACGGGCAGTCTTGTCGTGCGACCGATGGAACTGAATTACAGTGGAGCCGACCTGAGCGATACGGAGCTTCGTGCCGATGTGGCGGGTGACTCGGTGCATGTGAAGTTGGATGCCGACAGCGAACCGCTCGCCATCGCGCTGAAGGTGGATGGTCGATGGCCGGAGAAGGGGCAGGGTATGAACGCCGCATTGGCGCTCGCGATCCGGCGCGCCGATCTGCGCATGCTGGGTGTGGTGGAGCACGACCTCGCTATGATGGGCGATTGGAACGGGCACGTAGCGTTGGATACCGCCGGACAGCTCGGTGTGGACCTGCGCATGGATGGCACTGCATTGGAAAGCGGGACCAGCCGTTTCGTCTTCGAGGAACTGCTGACGGAAGCGTACATCGGCAATGATTCCACAAGTGCGTCCATCCAGAGCGATGCACTGGACGTGGACCTGAAGGCGAACATCGGTGTGGATACGTTGCTGGTGCGTGCCACCGAAAAGGGCCGCAGCTTCTTCACCAAGGATACCCTGTACCGCGTTGCGGAAGGTGAGCGGCTTGACCTGTCGTTGGAACTGAAGCGCACCGAATGGATCACCGGCATGCTCGTGCCCGAACTGCACGCGCTGGAACTGGAGAGCTTCAACGCACATTACGATGGAACGAAGGATGAATTCGCTCTGCGGGTGGATCTGCCGCTGTTGCGCTACGATAGTTTGGAGGTGGATGGCACGACCTTCAACGTGGATGCGCAGGGCACGGAACTGAACGCACGATTGTCCACCGCGCGGATCGCGCAGGGGAAATACGAGGTGAAAGGCTTGGGAGCGGATATGACAGGATCCGCCGGGGATCTCGCGGCGAACCTCCGCATCGTGGAGGAAGAGGTGGAACGTTACCGGATCGGAATGCGAACGACGAAAGTCGCGGAGGGCCGCACGCTGCACCTGTTGCCCGAGCTCGTGCTGGACGAACGGAGCTGGACGGTCGATCCGGAGAACCTCCTGCTGATCACCGATGAACGGATGACGGCCGAGCACTTCGAGTTGAGCGCGGGAGACGAACGCATCGCATTGCGCACGCCCGAACGCGCATTGGAGATCGACCTCGAAGGGTTCCGCATCGCCACCTTGGCGAACATCATCGCCACGCCCGACTCGTTCCCCATCGCCGACGGGCGCATCAACGGACTGGTGCGTTTGCCTGCGAGCGGTTCCACAGGGATGATGGCCGACCTCACCATCGCCGACCTGAAGTTGCTGGATGCCGAACTCGGCAGGCTGGATGTGGACTTCGTGGGTGAGGCCAACGAACGGTATCGCGGCAAGGCCCTGCTCACCCATGCCGAGAACCGCTTGGATGCGAAAGTGGACATCGCACCGGAGAGCATGCGGGCCATGGCGGCGCTGGAACTGCGCGACATCGGTTTCCTCAAGCCGTTCGTGAGCGGATACCTGTACGAACTGGCCGGTGGTTTGGATGGCGCAGTGGATTATTCGCAGCAAGGCGAACGAACGAGCATGCGCGGCCGCCTGCATTTCCAGCAGGCACAGGTGGGCGTGGTGGCAACGGGCGCAACTTATACGTTGGCCGATGAGGTGCTTGTGATGAACGATGCAGGCATGCGCTTCGACTCCTTCGAGCTGCTGGACAGCCTCGGCAATGTCTTCCGCCTCGATGGTGACATCCGCACATCCACCGCGAGACCCGAACTGGATCTGCGCATCCGCACCGACCGCTTCCAATTGGTGAGCAGCACGATCGAGCAGAACGCGCAGTTCTTCGGCGACCTCTTCGCCAAGATCGACCTGAAGGTGAACGGCCTTGCCGAGCGCCCCAAGGTGAAGGGCGAGTTGGGCATCCTTCCCGGAACGGCCTTCAGTGTGGTGCTGCCGGGCACCACGGTGGAATTGGTGAACGCGGAAGGCATCGTGGTCTTCACCGACGACATCAACGCCGTGGATACGCTGGCCCTTAACAGCGATGCCGCAGCGTTGCGCGATTCGCTCGAAGCACTGCTGCCGGGCGTGGAGCTCGACCTCGCGATCAAGGTGGACAAGGAAGCGGTGTTCGCCATCGTGCTCGATCCCGCTGCCGGTGATCAGGCCACGGTGAGCGGCGCGGCGGACCTCGTGTTCCGCTACGCGCCCAATGCGCCGATGTACCTCAGCGGCCCGTTCATCGTGGAACAAGGCGCGTACACGCTGGATCTCTACGGCCTCGTGAAGAAACGTTTCGAGCTGGTGAAGGGCGGATCCGTGCGTTGGAGCGGCGATCCGGTGAAGGCCGCGATGGACCTCCGCGCCCGCTACCTCAGCGAGACCTCGCCTTATGCGCTCGTGGCTTCCGGTGGCATGATGGACAGCGAGCGGAACCGGTTGCAGCAGCCGTTGCCGTTCGAGGTGCTCATCAACATCGACGGCAGCATGAGCGCGCCCGCCATCAGTTTCGGCATCGACTTGGACAAGCAGGTGCGCAACAGCTTCCCGAAGGTGAGCAACAAGCTGGATCAGTTGAACCAGCAGGGGAACGATGAAGAGCTGAATCGACAGGTCTTCGGGTTGCTGGTGCTGAACAGCTTCATTCAGGACGAGGGAAGCGGTGG
>JAHBUM010000350.1 GCA_019638075.1 Flavobacteriales bacterium
GATCAGGAGGATCCTGCCATCCGCTGTGCGACCGAACTCGTACTTCGTATCCACGAGGATCAAGCCCTGTTGGGCGGCGAGGCGGGTGCCTTCGGCGAAGAGCGCGAGCGCGTAGCGGCACATGGTGTCCCACTCCTCCTTGGTGCATAGCCCACGCGAAAGGATCTCGTCCGGGGTGATGTCCTCGTCGTGCCCTTCCTCGGCCTTGGTGCTCGGGGTGATGAGCGGTTGCGGGAAGCGGTCGTTCTCCTTCAGGCCATCGGGCATGGTGGCGCCGCAGAGCACCCGGTGTCCGGCCTTGTACTGCCGCCAAGCGTGGCCTGCGAGGTAGCCGCGCACCACCATCTCCACGGGAACGGTCTTCGCCGTGTGGCCGATCACCACGTTGGGGTCGGGCGAGGCGATGGCCCAGTTGGGTGCCACGTGCGCCGTGGCCTGCAGCATGTGCCAGCTCAGTTGCGTGAGCACCTGCCCCTTGCGGGGGATACCGCGCGGCAGCACCACGTCGAACGCGCTGATGCGGTCGCTCGCCACGAGGATGGTGCGGCCATCGGCGAGGTGGTACACGTCGCGCACCTTGCCCCGGTAGATCTTCTCCACGCCCGGCAACTTCAGGTCCGAGCGCATCAGTGTTCCTTCCATCACAGCGGTCATTTCCTGTTCTCGTTGTTGCGCTCCTCCAGTTCCCGGAAAGCCTTCAGCACCTTCGTCACCAGTTCGTGGCGGATCACATCCTTCTCATCCAGTTCCACCACCGATACGCCTTCCACGTTGCGCAGCATGTTCACCACGGGCAGCAGGCCGCTGGGCTGGCGGTCGGGCAGGTCCACCTGCGTGGCATCGCCGGTGATGACGAACTTGGCGTTGCGCCCCATGCGGGTCAGGAACATCTTCATCTGCGTCATGGTGGCGTTCTGCGCTTCGTCGAGGATCACGAAGGCGTGGTCCAGCGTGCGGCCGCGCATGAAGGCGAGCGGCGCGATCTGGATCACCCCTTCATCGAGGTGGTCGGCCAGCTTCGATGCGGGGATCATCTCGCGCAGTGCGTCGTAGAGCGGTTGCAAGTAGGGATCCAGCTTCTCACGCAGGTCGCCGGGCAGGAAACCGAGGTTCTCCCCCGCCTCCACGGCCGGGCGTGTGAGCACGATGCGGCGCACCTTGCGTTCTTTCAACGCTTTCACGGCGAGCGCCACGGCCGTGTACGTTTTACCCGTGCCGGCCGGGCCGATGGCGAAGACCATGTCGCTGGTCTCCACGGCTTCCACCAGCTTCTCCTGGTTGCGGGTACGGGCCTTCACGCGCAGGCCCGCGTTGCCGTATACGAGCACGTCGGCCTCGTCGGGGTTCTCGCGCTCGCCGGGGCTGCTGCTGGTGCCCATGATGTCGTCCAGCACCTTGCGGGGCAGCTCATTGTAGCGGGCGGCGTGTTCCACGAGCTGTTTGAACCGCTCCTCGAACTGTGTGATGTCATTGTCCGTGCCGCTCACCTTCAGGGTGTCGCCACGGGCGATGATGCTGAGCTTGGGGAAGTGGGCGCGGATGAGCCGCAGGTTGGCATCGTTGGCGCCCAGCACTTCCACGGGGTCCACACCAGCGATGGTGATCAGCTTTTCGATCAAAGTAACTTTCAGTTGTTGATTTCTTATGCCGATGGCCCGTCCGCCACGGGGATAGTTTTGAGCGCCGAAGGTAGAAGTTGCCTTTGCTCCTCCCGACACTCCGATGGCCATCATCACCCTTACCACCGACATGGGCCTGAAGGACCACTATGTGGCCACGGTGAAGGGTGCCATCTGGACACAATACCCGGAGGCGCGGATCGTGGACGTGAGCCATTCGATCAAACCGTTCGACAGCGGGCAGGCGGCCTTCGTGCTGCGGCAGGCCTACCCGGAGTTCCCGCGCGGCAGCATCCACATCATCGGCGTGAACCCGGAGGCCGATGGGCAGACACCCCATCTGGTGGTGCGCCACGACGGGCATTTCTTCATCGGTGCTGACAACGGCATCTT
>JAHBUM010000351.1 GCA_019638075.1 Flavobacteriales bacterium
TGCACCTCAACGCCCCGCCCCCCGCCAGCAACAACGTGTTCTCCGCCGGATGGGACCGCAGCGGTGCTGCACCCGCCGGTGCGGTAGCCATACACCACCCGTCCGGCGACGTAAAGAAGATCTCCTTCGAGAACGACCCGCTCACCAGCGCCAATTACCTGGGCGCAGCCGGTTCGGGCACAAGCCACTGGCGCGTAGCCAGGTGGGATGATGGCACCACCGAAGGTGGCAGTTCCGGTAGCGCCCTGTTCAGCCCGGAGAAGCTCATCATCGGCCAGTTGCACGGCGGCTGGGCCTCCTGCAACGACCTGTTGGCCGATTACTACGGCAGGTTCTCGGTCAGCTTCCCCACGTTGCAACCGTGGCTCGGCAACTGCGGCAACACCCTTCAGGGCTACCCGGTCAGCACGGTCGGGATCGATGAGCTGCCCGTTTCCGGCATGCTCGACATCTGGCCCAATCCGGGCAGCGGGTCGTTCAAGATGGGGCTTCCATCAGCCGAGGGCGACGGCCACGTGATCAGCGTGTTCGACGCGGTGGGCCGGGCCGTACACGAGGAAAAGGTCGCACCGGGCGCTGCGCGGCAGATCCAGCTCGGTCTGGAAAGCCTGCCCACGGGCCTGTATATGGTAGAGGCACGGTCGGCCAAGGCACGCTTGCAGCAGCGGCTGGTCATCGCGCGTTGATCGCAGGGACCGGAGGCTCCGAACTCCACGGCCGGGTGTGGCGTACAACGCCACATGATGGACCTTCGCGCATACCTGATCGCCATCGCATTCGGCACGTTGGGGGCACACGCATCGGCGCAGGCCGATGGCTTGGTGGTATATGTTCCGAACAAGCCGGTCGAACGCACAGCGGATGACAGCCGCATCGCCTTCGTGGAAAGCGCTGTGGCCGGCAGAGTAGAAGCCATCATACCCGAGGATGCGGACCGGGTGGACATCCTGAACGGCCGCGGCAACGTGAAGCATTCATACGGCGCCGCTGAACTCGACCGGATCGGCCTGGGTAACCTGAGGCCCGGCACATGGACGCTCAGGGTGCATCGCCGTGGGGGCATCTCCGTCCGGCGGTTCGTGGTGCTGCAACGAGGCTCGGTCGTGTGGTCGCCCACAGGGCCGGTCCGCAAACGCTGATCAATCCAGTACACGCACGCCGCGCGTCTGCAACCGATCCAGGCCGTGGGCGGCATCGTCGAACCCCGGTTGCAGCGCCAGGGCCACCTTGTAGTCCTTGGCCGCGCTGTCCAGCTTCCCCTCCAGCTCGTAGGTCAGCCCCCGGTTGAAGTAGGCCTGCGCGTAGGTGGGCATGCGGGTGATCGCGCCGTTGAACTCCCGCCGGGCATCGGCGAAGCGGTCCTGGTGCTCCAGGTAGATGTATCCCGTGTTGTACCAGGCAGTTGGGTTGTTGGGGTCCACATGCTTGATCAGCGCGTAGTCTTCCAGGGCAATGCTGTCGCGGTCGTGGTCTTGGGCATACAGACCTCGCGCGTAGCGGGCTTCCACGCTGGTGGGCCTGAGGTCCACTGCAGAATTGAAATAGTCCCAAGCCAGCGGGTCACCCTGCGCGGCATGCACGAGGGCGAGCGCCATGTAGGCATCGTAGTATAGGGGATCACGCTCCGTAGCGGTGCGATAGCTACTGATGGCCAGCGCGGTATCGCCTGCTTCGCGATGGATCCACCCTTTCAGGAAATAGCCCCTGGCGTTCTGGTCGTCGATGCGCAGGGCATCGTTCACTTCGGCCATGGCATCCTTGTATTCGCCCCGGATCAACCGGATCTCGGCCAGCTTGAACCGGGCCTCGGTGCTGTCTATCGCCAGGATGCGCGCCTTGATGAACTGCACTTCGGCGTTGCTAAGGTCAGCCTTGGTGTAGTACAGATCACCCAGGCCCAGGCGCCATCGGAAGTTGGTACTGTCGAGCATGATGGCCCTTTTCCAATCGTTGATGGCAAGCCGCACACTGTCGCGGGC
>JAHBUM010000352.1 GCA_019638075.1 Flavobacteriales bacterium
CGCCTTGAGGTGGCCCTCGACCTCCGCCAGCGCGCGGCTTGGGTGGGCATGCTGCTGTACGTGGTCAGCGCCGTGTACGTATGCTACCTCGCCGTGAAAGGCGGCCTTGGCCTCGCCACGTGGAACGCGCTGTTCTGGATCATCCTGCTGTTCGCGGCGTTCAATGCGCTCGCGCGGTCCTTTCAGCGGGAGGATGCCGGGCGGCAGCTCTACCTCTACACCTTGGTGGATCCGCGCAGCGTGATACTGGCGCGGGCGATATACAACGGCGGCACCATGGTGGTGCTCAGCCTCCTCAGCCTGCTGGTGTACACGCTGCTGCTCGGTGCCGATGTGCTGGAAGGCGCGGACATCGGGCAGTTCGTGCTGGCGGTCGTGCTCGGTGGCATCGGCTTCGCGGCGGTGCTCACACTGATCTCGGCCATCGCGGCGCGGGCGGGCAATGGCATCGGACTGATGGCGATCCTTGGTTTCCCGCTGGTGCTGCCACTGCTGCTTACCGTGATGCGGGCGAGCAAACTGGCGCTGGACGGCGTGGCATGGAGCGTGACCAGCACCTACTTCGGCGGGCTGGTGCTGCTGGACGTGATCACGGTCAGTCTGGCCTGGATACTCTTCCCGTACCTTTGGCGCGATTGAAAATACAGGTTCACGCAGAGGCACAGAGAACGCAAAGGGAATGCAGAAAGCAAGCTCATATCGAACGTTCAACGCCATGGTCGTGAATAGCGGTGGTTTGACATGAAACACTGGTGGAAGTTCCTGGGCATCGGCCTGTTGTTGTTCGCTTCCATCGCTGCGTTGCGTGTACCGCTGGCACCGGCCTTGGTGCATGTGTCGCCGGATAGGATCGCGCCGGGGCCTGTGGAACTGACCATCACGGGGTACAACACGCGGTTCGCCGAAGGGGCACAGGTCTATTTGGAGAATGAAGGCCAGCGGATCTGCGCAGCGCAGGTGCGTGTATCCGATGCCAGCCACCTGAGCGCCCGTTTCGATGTGCCACAGGGTTTCCGGGCCAACCTCACCGATGTGGGTGTGGATCGGCTGGTCTATCATGGCGCCTTGTTCACCGAGGGCCTCGGCGATGGCATTGATGCGCCGGGATGCGGCCCCGGAGTGAGCAAATTGGATATGGGCGCTCTCGCTTTCACCTTCCCCAACCGCAGCATCCTTTACGAAAGCATCCGCAACCTGCATTTCCACGTGCCCATGTGGTTCACCATGATCGTGCTGATGGGGATCTCGGTATTCCAGAGCATCAAAGTGCTGGGCAGCAACTCGCTGGACCGCGACCTCGCAGCGGACATGGCGGCGCGTATCGGGTTAGTGTTCTGCGTGCTGGGGCTGGTCACCGGTGCATTGTGGGCGCGGGCCACGTGGGGCGCGTTCTGGACCAACGACGTGAAGCTGAACGGTGCGGCGGTCACCGGCCTGATCTATGTGGCCTACCTCGTGCTGCGCGGCTCGGTGCAGGATGCGCACAAGCGGGCACGCCTCGCCGCCATCTACAACATCTTCGCTTTCGTGCTGCTGGTGCTCTTCCTCTTCGTGGTGCCGCGCCTCAACGCCATCGACAGCCTGCACCCCGGCAACGGCGGCAACAGCGGCTTCAACGACCTCGACCTCGACGACCGCCTGCGGGTGATCTTCTACCCGGCCGTGCTGGGCTGGATCCTGCTGGGTTGCTGGATGTACGACCTGCGGGTGCGCGCCGCGCGCCTCGCCAACACTTTGGACCGATGAGAACACGCCTCTCCTTCCGACTTCAAACCCAAACCTCCGCAGGGTCTCTCGCAGAGGACCCTGCGGGACAACGTGCCGCAGGGTCCCCTCCTTCGTCAGGAGACCCTGCTGAGGTCGGGACGTGGCGCAGGGTCCCCTCCTTCGTCGGGAGACCCTGCGGAGGTTGGGCTCCGATGAGAACGATCTTCTCCTTCTTTCTTCTGCTGACGGCCGTCGTCGCC
>JAHBUM010000353.1 GCA_019638075.1 Flavobacteriales bacterium
TGGTCATCAGTCAGGGCGCCATGATCATCCAAGGCAGCCACGACTACAAGAAGGTGGATTATCCCACCTACACCAAGCCCGTTGTGATCGAGGATGGCAGCTGGGTGGGGGCAGGCGCGCTGGTCACATTGGGTGTCACCATGAAGAGCCATAGCGTGCTCGCCGCAGGCAGCATGACCAGCAAGGATCTGGAGCCGTACACGATCTACCAAGGGAATCCGGCGGTGGCGGTGCGGGAACGGGTCATGGCTTGAGCAAGCACTGCGATGCCGGTCACGGAATTCCCAACCTCCGCAGATCAGACCTCCGCAGGGTCTCACGCTTTGTACGCCGAAGCAAAGCGAAGGCGTGAAGTGGATCCTGCGGAATTCCAGTGCGCGAGCCGCAGGGTCCCTTTCAGGAGACCCTGTGGATGTTTAACGCGCAGGGCCCTGTACATCGTTCTGCTGCTGCTGCTCGTGGCCGATCTGGCCTACTCCTTCATGCAGTATCTGCACCAACCGCTGGACGGTGACATGGCGTGGAACATCGTCCCCTCAGCGGACGTGGCACCGATACTGGTGGATCCCTTGGGCATCGGCGCGATCGCGGAGGGCCGCACGTACGCGAACCCGAACCGCTTCTTCTGCCATTGGATCTTCCGGGCCTATTTGGGAGAAGTGCCGCTACAGTTGCAGGCGTTCACCACGCCGATCGACAGCGTGTACCTCGCATGCGCGCTGGCGAAGATCGTGGTGCAGGCGGTGCTCATCTTCCTGCTGGCGGCGTATGCCACCCGTAGCATCAACGTGCTGCGACTGGACTTCGTCGCAGCCGCCGTGCTCATCGCCCCCTTGTTCCAAGCGAACGGCTACAGAAGCTACATGGGCGTGATCGATCCCTCCACCACGTACACGTTCTTCTATGCGCTGCCGTGCGCCTTCCTGCTCGCCTACTTCCTGCCGCTGTTCCTACGCAGGGAACAGAGTACGGCATCTCCTCATCGCTATTGGTGGTGGACCGTGCCCGCATCCTTCCTCGTGTGCCTCAGCGGTCCGTTGAACCCCGGAGCCGTGCTGGTGGCTGCGATGCTGTTGGTCGGCGGATCCATGTTGCGGGCGGTGCGCGAAGGCCGCCGTGGGATGGGCGCGCTGCTGCGCTCCGTACCGGCCGCATACATCCCCTTCCTGCTGCCTGCGGGGATCCTGTCCGTGTATTCGCTCTTTCTGGGCCAGTACAATTCCATCACGATAGGAACGCGCATCCCGCTGGCCGACATGTACGCGCAACTGCCGATGGGTGTCTACCACCAGTTCACGCAGAAGCTGGGGTTCCCGGTGCTCTTCGCGGTCATCGCGCTCCACCTCGTTCTCATCGCAAGGCGGTGCGCCACGAAGGAAGGCCGGGGCCTGCTGCGGATGGCGCGATGGGTCGGCGCGTTCGCTTTGCTCTACATCCTTCTGCTTCCGCTGGGTGGCTATCGCGATTACCGGCCGCTGATCCTGCGGTATGACACCATCATGCCCATCACGCTGGCCCTTATGGTCGTCGCGGTAGCCTCCGCCCTGTACATCCTGAAGGAGGCTCCGGCGCGGTGGCGCGGGCTGCATGTATTGGTGCTGGCGGGGTTCGCCGCCATCTTCACCGTGGCCGATGAGCCGGGCTTCGACAAGGACCACTGCGAGCGCGAGGCATTGGAGGTCATCGCCGCCTCGCCTGAAGCGGTGGTGCCGCTGGCGCAGGCATGCAGCGTGCTGGACTGGCGGCCGATCGCCTCGCCGGAAGATTCCGAGCTGAACGCAGAGCTGTTGCTGCATTGGCGCATCACCGATCGGAAGAAGCTCTATTACAATCAATGATGGTGCGATCGCGGGCACCTATCTTGCCCGCTCTCCGCCCGCAAGCCATGAAGGTCAGCCTCATCACCGTGTGCCGCAACGCCGCATCCGTGATCGCCGGATCGCTGGACAGTGTGCTGGCGCAGAC
>JAHBUM010000354.1 GCA_019638075.1 Flavobacteriales bacterium
AGAGTCGCGCTTCGACAGCACCGCTGTTTCCCACAAGGGTGCCCATGGCATCATGCAGTTCATGCCCAACACGGCGGCCCGGTACGGGTTGGATACCGCCCTGTCCGTGGGCGATCATATCGATGCCGCCAAGCGGTACGTCACGCGCCTCGATACGCTGTGGATGCGCGCCGTGCCGGACCGCGATCAGCGCCTGCGCTTCGTGCTGGCCTCGTACAACGCAGGCGTGGGCCACATCATAGATGCGCAGCGTCTGGCAGAGCGCCTCGGTCTGGACCCACAACGCTGGGAGCATAACGTGGAGCGCGCCGTGCTGCTGCTCGCCAAGCCGCGTTACTACACCCGGCCCGAGATGAAGAACGGCTACTGCAAGGGCAGTCAGGTCTTCCACTACGTGCGCGACATCCTTGCGCTGTACAACCAGCTCACCGGCATGCGCAGCGCTCCTGCGAAGCCGCCACCCGTTCAGCAGGATCCCTTGCCCGAAGCTGCGGCGGTGCGAGACGTGGAGGAATTGGAGCCGTGATGGTGGGTTACGAACCCGCAGGGTCGCCTACGGCAGGCAAGCCTGCGACCTCTCAGCCGAACACATGACCACTGCCACTGAACCCCGGTTCATCCGAACCCAAGGTACGGATCATTCCCCTCACCCTTTCCCCGCGCACCTACCTCCGCCGTTGCCGCACGCGCGAGGGATCTTCATGGAAATAGTAGCGCAGGTCCACGGTGAGGTAGCTGCCGCTCAATGCGCCGCGCATGCGGTACGGGAAGAAACCGCGTTGCACGTCCCAGTAGGTCAGGTCGGCGATGGCCATGTCGCCGAACGGCCTGTGGAAGGTAGCGCCGATATGGAAGATGCCGCTCTTCGCCGTGCGGTACTCCCAGCCCAGGTTGGCCACCACGCCAGCTTGTACCCACCGGTTCCGGTACATGTAGATGAAGCCTTCTTCCAACTCCTGCTGCACATCGCTGGGGTACATGTCAGCAGAGAACCCCAGCGCCGCGTTCATGTACGTGCGCTCGCCGGTGCGCATGTATGCGAGCGCCATCAGGGGGATCTCGTAGCCCACGTAGCGCACATGGCCCTGCTCGCGGTAGCCGCTGGTATCGTTCGCCAAGCCGAAGGTGTAGCGCCGCTGGATCTGCCCGATGCCCGTCTCTAAGCTGATGATGTCCGTGAGCCCGATGCGTACGCTCATGCCGAAGGCCATGCCGCCATCCAGCTCCACCTGTCCGGTGAGGTGCGGCCGCTCCATCGTGGTCAGCGTTTGGAAGTAGGGCAGCGCGAACACGGGCTTCACCTGTAGGCCGAAGGTGGTGACGCCCCGTTGCGCCATGGCCGTGGCCGCGACCAGTAAGGCCATGACCAGTGGTCCAAGGGAACGCAACATGTGGAGAGGTACCATCGGGCCAAAGATCGCTACCCGGACCTGATGGGCACGGTCCTGTGCTGGAAGATGTGTGATCGGTGAGGGCTACGGAGATCATCGCCCAGCAGCACCAGCAAGCTTCGAATTTCAAGGCTCAAGTTCCAAGCTCAAAGCAGCCTTGAAGCTTGAAACTTGAGTCTTGAAGCTTTGAGCTTTGACCGCCAAGGAGTCTGACAACTGACAACCGCCCCCTCCCTCACGCATCCACCCACTTCGTCACCATTTCCAGTGGCCGTCGGTGGCCCTTGGGCCATTCACCGGCCGGGTAGCCCATGAAGAACAGGCCCAACGCGGCCCCGTTCTCGCCAAGCCCTTGGAACTTGCGCATGCCATCGCCGATCAGCGGGCCGCCGGTGGCCCAGAAGGCCCCGAGGCCATAAGCGGTACAGGTCAGGTGCATGTTCTGCACGGCGCAGGCCACGGCCATCAGCTCGTCGCGTTCGCTGATCTTGCCGTTGGGGTCGCGCTCCATGCCAAGGGCGATCACCACGCTGCTCATCAATGGGCGCTGCGTGATGTTGTCGAATTTCTTCT
>JAHBUM010000355.1 GCA_019638075.1 Flavobacteriales bacterium
GGCGGCCTGTGCCCCCACCTTGATGGCCATGGCGATGAGCATGGTGCCGATGGTGATGCGCATCCAGCGCGTGGTGCGCACCTGCGCCTGCAAGCGCGCGTGGAGCATGGCGCGCATGGTGCGCCACGCGGCCCACGCCTGCACCAGCACGCCCAGCGAGTTCACCGCGATGATGCTGATGAACCGCTCGCTCCACGCGATCGCCAGCGCGAAGGTGAGCGCCGTGCCTGCGACCCAGAGGAAGACGGTGAGGCGGTCCAAACGCACATCCACGCCGTGGCGTTCGGCCCAGCGGCTGCCGATGGCCATGGCCCCGAACCAGAACCAGCCGTTGAACTGGAAGTGCAGGAACCATTGGATGCTCCAGTAGTACCACTCGGTGCCCGCGAGGCTGCTGCGCATGATGGGTCCCATGGCCCAGATACCGATGGTGCTGACCACTTGGAACAGCAGCGCCAGTCGCACCAGCAACCGGCTGCCCGCCACCGGCCAATGCGCAGTGTGGCGCCATGCCTGTACGATGAGCACGTAGCCCGTGAGCATCTGCCCCAGCGAACAGGCGATGGAGATAGGGCCGTAGCCTTGGATCGGAAAGCTGACGAGCATGCCGCCGACGAAGGCCATTGAAAGCGTCATCCACGTATGGAAGCCGCGCGGCGCGGGGCGGTCATCCTGCCGCAGCAGGGCGATGAGCAGCGCGGGGAAGAGCCAGCCGAGCATCGCCACGTGCGAGTGCGCATGCAGCCACGGTTTGAACACGAGCCACGGCAACTCCACCACGTAGATCAGGCGCAGCAGCGTGCCGATGCCAGCAGCGATGGCGAGGAACAGCAGGGATAGGAGGAACCAGCGGCGCATGGCGTGGATGGTCGGCACGAACATAGGCGGCGCATGTCATACCGGGCGCTGATGATCGTCAGGAAGGGGCTACGAAGGGAACTGCGGGGATGCGATGAGAGGGCAACACACAATGTGCGCTCAAACGGGTACATGTTCCAAGGGATCGTCCAGCATCAACAACTCTACGTAATACGACCAGCTCAATTGCTGAGATGGCGTCTCAGTAATTGGATAGCGCAGATATAACTGCCTCATATACAACAAGTTCCTACGGCTGAAACCCTCTTCAACCGGAACTCGACCCATCGCATTCATACGATGGTCGTTCAGTGCTATATCGACCGTGGCCGGAACGACGAAAAGCCGTCAACATGAACAAGGAACGGATCAACGCGCTGTTCGCCCAATTCGAGGACGCGCGCTACCTGCACGAGGGCGTGGAGCATTGGAGCGCGCGAACTTCAGAGCATCCTCGGATACGCCCGCTGGGAGAATTTCAGGGTGGCTTTGGAGCGCGCCCGGAAAGCCTGCGAGGCCAGTGGCAGCAAGGTGTTGGACCATTTTCGTGATGTCACGAAAATGATAGCCCTTGCCAAGGGCGCGGAACGGGCCGTGGAGGATGTCGCCCTCACCCGCTACGCCTGCTACCTCATCGCGCAGAACGGCGATCCGGCCAAGCCCGAGATCGCCTTCGCGCAGACCTACTTCGCCGTGCAAACACGCAGCAGGAGATCATCGAGCAGCGGCTGCTTGATGTGGCGCTCGTATCGGCACGGAAGAAGCTCACCAAGTCGGAGAAGAAGCTCAGCGGCATCCTATTCGAGCGCTGCATCGACGAACACGGCTTCGGCGCCATCCGCAGCAAGGGCGACCAAGCCCTCTTCGGAGGGCATTCCACGGGCGACGCTCACCGGCCACAATGTGCTGGACAAGGACCTGAAGGGCGAAGGACCCATCACCCGCGAGCACGTGGACAACAACACGGCCGTGCGTAAGAGCCTGTTTAGGGTCTCTTCACGGGCGGTCCCCGGCGATGGCTGGGCAAGCAACAACTACGGGCAACCGGACAACAACATCTTCACGGGTGGTGCTGGCGATGGGTGGGCGAGTGATACG
>JAHBUM010000356.1 GCA_019638075.1 Flavobacteriales bacterium
TGGTAGCCATGGCGTGGGGAGCCGATACATCAGCCCTCCGCCACGCGGATCTTCCCGAACGACCGCGATCGGTCACCTTCGTTTCGTTGCCGGAGTGGAGCACATTGGTACCCGAAGGAGCTTTGGAACCCGGCACCACATTGGATCACCTCAAACTGGTGCACGGCAAGCTGCCTGCGACCGCCGTGCGCGAAGAACCCGTGGCCACGCTGGGGGCGCAATGCCTGTACATGAACACGGCGGAACACGAACGCATGGTTCTTGACCGCTTCCCCATCGCGCGCAGCCTTCCGCTGCAGGCCGTGCTGGTACATGGCGCACGCACACGTTCCGCCAGCGGCCCGGTGCTGTTGATGCACCGTGGCACGGAACGGCTCGACATCGCCATCGCGGACAAAGGCACGTTGCTCCTCAGTTCCTCCTACCCCGCCCGCACGGCCGAGGACATGCTGTACTTCTGCCTGATGGCGGCGGAACGCTGTGGCTTCGCGCCGGGCGCCATCGCCGTGCGCAGCGGCGGCACGCATCTGGCGCACTTCGACCGGGAACTGTTGAGCCGCTATTTCGCGGATCATTCAACGGCCGTACCACGCAACGCCATGGACATCTGGCCTGCGGATTCCGATGCCGGTCGCTGGCTCGCGGCCTTCGATCAATACGCATGCGTATCGTAGGAGGCAGGCACCGCAACCGCCGCTTGCATCCACCGAACGAGATGGAGGCGCGCCCCACCACGGACTTCGCCAAGGAGGGCCTGTTCAATGTGCTTCAACACAGCATTCCGCTGGAGGGGATCCGCGTACTGGACCTCTTCGCAGGAACGGGGAATATCTCCTTGGAGTTCCTCTCGCGCGGCGCACAGGAAGTGATCTCCGTGGAGCAGGACCGCGACCTCTTCGCCTTCATGCAACGCACCGCGCGCGAGTTGAACGAGACCGGCTGGCGCATGGTGAAGAGCGATGTGTTCACCTTCCTCAACAGCCATCGCGGAGTGTATGATGTGGTATTCGCCGACCCGCCGTTCGCCATGGAAGGCATCGAGCGGATACCAGCAGCGGTGCGCGAAGCCGGACTGCTTGGCAATGACGGGACGCTGATCCTGGAGCATCACGAAAAGACCGATGTGAGCCACTTGCCGGGCTACCAGCGAACGCGGAAGTACGGGACCATCCATTTCAGCTTCTTCGGGGCTTGAGCCGCTTCACTTCGTTCGCAATGACGTAGGGACGAGGGGGCAAGTAGCGAGGGGCAAGGGGTGAGTGATCAAAACGAATTTGACAGTGTATCCGTCAGCATGTTATTGATCCGGCGGGTCAAAGTATCCATGCCGCATAGCGCATGTGTGGATCCCGGAACAAGGATGTGATGGAGGGGCGATCGGCGGCCAGCGTGGTCATGACCTGGGTGGATGCAACGAAGAGCTTCGCCTTTGATCGTTCGGGAGCCTTGCTGCGCAGTTCCTGCTTGAGCAGTGCGTTGAGCCGTTCGTCGGGGTGGAGATCATGGAGAGCTTGGCCCGTGAGCCCGGTGCGTACACCACTGGCGTGCGGCCTTTCCTGTCTCCGACGCGCCATAGCGCTTTGGCGACGGCGCGGCGTAGCTGCGCCCACGGACATCGGTGTTCACTATGGCCGTCCCGTCCAGCCAGTGGATCTCCGCCTTTTCGGCCCTTGCCTGCCTGGCGATGGCAGGGTATTCCTGCTCCTTCCATTGCCGGATCGCGCGGTCGTTCCGCTCGTATGCCCGCTTGATCGGCTTCTGAGGCGTGAAGTTCCAGCGCGCCAAGTAGTCGCCCACCGTGCGCAAGCCCAGCCGCAGGCCGAACTCCCGCTCGATCAATTCCAGCACCGCACCGCGCGACCAAAGCGCGAAGTCCAGCTTCAACTGCTCGGGGCGCTTCTCGCAGATGCGCTTGCGCACCAGCCGCTCCTGCTCCGAACTCA
>JAHBUM010000357.1 GCA_019638075.1 Flavobacteriales bacterium
GCCGTGCCCAACGAGAAGATCACCTGGGGAAAACTCGACATCGGCACCCCGAAATTCATCATCGAAAGTGACGCCACTATCGTGGCGCCCCTCATATTTGCGTACGTCCTCGACATGTGACCGCAACGCCCCGAAGCAATGCAACGCCTGATCCGCTCGTTCAACACCCTTACCGACGAACTGAAGGAGACCCTTCAGGAACAGTACCCCGATGGCATCGATGCCACGCACATCAAGACCATCCCCACCGCCAAGGGGGATATGCTGCGCGTGATCGAACTGCGCACACCCGACGCCCTCTACCTGATCAAGATCAACCCCGAAAGCCGGGAGGAGATCGAGCAATTCCTCGACCAGGAGGATGGCGGTGCCACGCCCGGTGAAGACGGAGAAGACGCTCCGGACCTGGAAGGTGCCGAAGGAGGCGATGACGATGACGCGAATGACCCGGACGACGCCGATGATGGTGGCGACGATGATGATGCGGATGAGGACGTCGGCGGCGATGACGGCGGTGGCGATGATGACGAAGATTAGATAGACCATCCTGCTTTGGCAGGACAGGTCTTGCACTTGTGACCATGGATACCTGAATGAAGGGCGCCTCCGGACCTCCGGGGGCGTTCTTATTTTTAGGCTGGCTAATATTCCCTACCAAGCATCTTCACATGAACGGCACCTTCCACCTCGCCTTCGCCACCACCGACCTCAAGCGCATCAAGGCTTTCTACGGCAAGTTCCTCGGCTGCAAGGAAGGACGCAGCGCCGAGGGCTGGGTGGATTACGACTTCTTCGGCCACCAGCTGACCATACAGGAAGTGCCGGTCACCTATAGGACCGCGCGCATCTACAACCCGCACAGCACCATCCCCAGCAACCATTGGGGCATCGTGCTAAGCATGGACGATTGGACGAAACTGCGCGACAAGCTCCAGAAGCTCGGGCACCCGTTCTTCATCGAGCCGCAGACCGTGATGAAGGGACAGGTGGGCGAACAAGTGAGCATGTTCATCGAGGATCCCGATGGGCATGCCATCGAGTTCAAGGCTTTTGAGCGTGCTGCGGACCTGTTCAGGAAGGAATGAATAGCAGACGCAGTGGACCTCTGCCCTAATTCAGGCCCCGTGTTCTTGAACCGCTGGCTCAGAACGACAGTCTCCCCTGCTGCTCCATCGCGAGTCGTAGCTGTCCCACCTCCTTGCGCAGTTCCACCACGCTGCGGGCCAGTTCGTCGCGGCTCAGGTTGGGTTCGGGCAGTTCGGCACTGATGAAGTGGACGAACTTCCAGATCTCGAGCACGTTGGCCACCTGCACCTCGTACGGCGAATAGAGCGGATTGGTGCTGCACAGCAGCAGGGTACCCTTCTCCTTCACCTGACTGTATACCACCTTGAACACGATGCCGTCATCCTTGGTGATCACGATGTAGGGCTGCCCATCGCGGATGGTCTGCCAGTTCTGCACGTATTCGCCCGTTACCCACGAGCCATCGTTCACCGGGGGCATGCTGTCGCCGCTGATCTGGAAGGTGCGGTACTTGCGGTCGCGCGCCAGGAACGGCATCTGGAAGGTGGGCAGGATGCTGATGTACTCCGGATCGGCGTAGCCCATCGCATAAACGACCTTGGCCTTCTCGGGCACCAGTTCCACGTTCTCGCGGTCCTCGCGGTCCACGGTGGTGGTGAGCACACGCAGGCGGCGGCCATTAAGGTCGATGTCGCCCCCACGCTCCACGATGCCGAGCTGGCTTTCGCTGAGGGCGGTGAGGTCATCGCGCAGCAGTTTGTCAATGGGGACCTTGAAGTATTCGCTCATGCGCACGAGCAGGTCGAACGAGGGCTCGGCGCTGCCGTTCTCGTAGCCGCTGTAGCTGGAGCGTTTCACATCGAGGGCGACGGCCGTTTCCTCCTGCGAGCGGCCTCGGCGCGTGCGCAGGAGCT
>JAHBUM010000358.1 GCA_019638075.1 Flavobacteriales bacterium
CACCGGGCCGGCCGCGCAACTTCCTTCCGTGTAGCCCGCCGCCGGGCCGCATCCATCGATCGCGGTGTTGTTGCCGTTCCACGCACAGGCATGCGTGTGGCTCGATCCCATGTTGTGGCCCTGCTCGTGGGTCACCACCTCCACGCTCCAGCTGTATGTGGGCACGTTCTGGTAGGTGCTGTTGATGTCGCTGTATGCCATCCGGTACCGCGTCTGGCTGCTGCAGATGGTGTTGAGCCACGCTATGCCACCGCTGCCCGTGTAGCCCAGCAGGTGCGCCAGATCGCCGTTGAAGCTGGTGCGCGTGCTGCCGAAGGTGGAAAGCTGCGTGCTGGTGGACGATGATGTGTACGGGCTGGGCACATCCCACACGTACACTTCGGAGAGCGCCACGCTGATGCCATCGTTGGCGTACAGGATGGCGCTCTGGTTGAACAGGCCCGTCACATAGTTCACCGCGTTGGCCGCGCCGCCCTTGCCTTGGAAGATGTCGTAGTTCACCTCCCAGTAGTAGCGCACGCACTTCACACTGCGGTCACCCGATGCCGGTGCATCATCGCGATGGTCCTCGCCCATGTCCTCGTCGGAGGCATGGCACGACTTGTCCGATGCCGCGCGCAGGTCCCGCTCGTGGTAGAAGACGTGGTCACCTTCGGTATCATCGGCCAGCCTGCCGAGCACCCGCTCACCGCTTTCATCGCTCAAGAGGCCCATCACCTCATCGGGGAATACGCTGATGGCGGCCATCGAGCCGGGCACACCACGTACTGCTCCACGGAAGTGCATGCCCGCGTCAATGTCGGCGGCCATGCCCGTACTCGCGAGGGTCACTTGGAAATCGTCCGTGATGATGTCCACGCGCTCAAGGTCGAGCACGATCGTGCTGCCACGCTCGGGCAGCTCCAAGCTCACGTACAGGTCACGCGACTGGAGCAGCGCCGCGGTCGCCGAGCGGTCCAAGCGGATCACCTCCGCGGCGTTCAGCGCCCGCGACCAGCGCTGGTCCGTGGCCGCCGAGCGGTCCATGGTGTTGAACAAGGGCACGGTACGGAATCGCGCACCGGTGTTTCGGATATGCTCCACGCGTTCGGCCACGAGGCCGTGCGGGGCGGAATGTTGGGCGCTGGCAACAGCCGCGAACAGCAGCATCGGCAGAAGGGTCGGTATCCTTTTCATGGTTGATCCGGTTCGTCGAATTGTTCGTTCTGGTACCGGACCAAAAGAACTCTGCCATGAAGGCCGCGTGCAAGATTTCAGCCGTGGCAGCATCACGGCCCGACGGATACACGGTCCACCCGGACGAACACACGCACACCGGAAATGTGCGCGAACAGCCCCTCATCGGCTCGACGGGCTGGAAGAGCGGCTGGTCGAAAGAAGAAAGATGGGAAGTGCTATCGTCCGGACGATGCCCCTCGCCTCAGACGTTGAACAGGAAGTGCATCACATCGCCATCCTTCACGATGTACTCCTTCCCTTCGGTGCGCAACTTGCCTGCTGAACGCGCGGCGGCCTCGCTGCCCAGCGTCACATAGTCATCATAGCCGATCACTTCGGCACGGATGTAACCTTTCTCGAAATCGCTGTGGATCACGCCCGCCGCCTTGGGGCCGGTATCGCCTTGGTGGATGGTCCATGCGCGCACCTCCTGCACACCGGCGGTGAAATAGGTATGCAGCTTCAACAGGTCGTAGGCCGCGTGGATCAGCTTGTTCACGCCCGGCTCGCTCAGCCCGATGTCCGCGAGGAACATCTCGCGCTCCTCGGGTGTTTCCAGCGCAGCTATCTCCGCCTCGATGGCCGCCGTCACGAAGATCACCTCGGCGCTCTCGTTCGCCACGGCAGCCTTCACACGCTCCACGTGGGCGTTGCCCGTCACCGCGCTCTTCTCCTCCACGTTGCACACGTACAGCACGGGCTTGGTGGTGA
>JAHBUM010000359.1 GCA_019638075.1 Flavobacteriales bacterium
TGATCTGCGGCGGATCTTGCGAAAGGTGGCGGAGAACCTGCCCGTCCGATAGGCGGGTGAGCTTGGGGGATGCCTCCACCCTGCCATACCTTCACGGTCCACAAAACACATCAGCGATGAACCCTGTCGTACACTTCGAGATGCCCGCCGAGGACCCCAAGCGGGTGAGCAAGTTCTACTCCACCGTGTTCGGTTGGAACATGCACGATACCGGCCCGGAGATGGGAGGTTATGTGATGGCACACACCGCCGAGACCGATGCCGACAATATGGTGAAGACGCCGGGCGCCATCAACGGCGGCTTCTTTCCCAAGTCCGGCACACAACCCAACGTCACCTCCGTGGTGATCCAAGTGGACGATGTGCGAGCGCACATGCAGAAAGTGACGGATGCCGGCGGCAAGGTGATGGGCGAGCCACAGGAGATCCCCGGTGTGGGGCTGTGGGTGGTCTTCACCGACAGCGAAGGCAATCAGGTGAGCATGATCCAGCCCACACGGAAGTAGCGCCCCGGTATCGCGCCGATACCGCCACAGGCTTGAACACGTGGGAGTCTGATGCGCGGCTCCTGCACCTCTTTCCCACTCACCCGAACAAGTCCAGCTGCCCCACCTCCGGCCGCTTGAAGAGCGTGCAGTCCAGTTCAGGAAGGTGGCGGCCGTGGAAATGCCTGCGGCGCACGAGGGTGAACACCTGCCGGATGTTCTCGGCGAAATGCCCCTCGCCGCGCATGCGCCTGCCGTAGCGGCTGTCGTTCACCTGCCCGCCGTGCGCATCGCGTATCTGGGCCAGCACCTTCTCCGCACGGTCGGGGAAATGGGCGCGCAGCCATGCCTCGAACACGGGCTTCACCGCGCCGTTGGTGCGCACCACGGTATAGCCTGCGCCGACGGCCCCCGCATTCGCCGCAGCCTCGATCAGCGCAGGCACCTCCGACTCGTTCAGCGCGGGGATGATCGGCGCGATCATGGCGAACACCGGCACCCCGGCCTTCGTCAGCGCCTCCATCACCTTCAGGCGGTTCAGGCCGGTGCTGGTGCGCGGCTCCAGCACACGGCGCAGCTCCTCGTTCAACGTGGTGAAGCTGATGGCAACCGACACGAGGTTCATCGCGGCCATCTCGCGCAGGATGTCCAGATCGCGCAGGACCAATGCGTTCTTGGTGATCATGCTGGCCGGATGCCTGAACTCCAGCAGCACCTGTAGCATGCGCCGCGTGATGCCTTCCCTGCGCTCCACCGGCTGGTAGCAGTCGGTGTTGCCGCTGAACATGATGGGCTCCGGCTTCCACTTGCGATCCATGAAGGTGGCTCGCAACAGCTCCGGCGCATTGCGCTTCACGATGATCACGCGCTCGAAGTCGAGCCCCGCGCTGTAGCCCCAGTATTCGTGCGTGGGCCGCGCATAGCAGTACGCGCAACCATGTTCGCAGCCCTGATAGGGGTTCATGCTCCAGTTCATGCGCACGTCGGGCGAGCCCACCTTGTTCACGATGGTCTTCGCATGCTCCGGCAGATAGCGCGTGGCGGGGTTCTCCTCCTCCACCTCATCTATGCCTTCCCAATGCACGATGCCGTAGCTGTGCTGCAGGAAGCGGTTGGCCACCTGCGTGTTCGCGCCCCGCCCTTTGATGGGATTTCCGTCGATCGGCATGCCCATAAGGTAGGGGCTGTGGGGGAGTTACGATCCATGCGGGGGACGAACGCGCAGATGGCCCTCCTATCCGATCCGATACCCCATCGACCGGTACCCCCGCTGCCGCTTCTCCCACATCCGCCGCAACGCCGGATGCCCGTCATCCACGAAGTCGATGATCCGCACATCGGTCTTGCCGACATGCGCACGATGCAGGCGGCCGACGTATTGCTGAAGTGTGCCTTTCCACGACACAGGCATGGCTACTGGGTAGTTCGAAGAACCTG
>JAHBUM010000036.1 GCA_019638075.1 Flavobacteriales bacterium
AGGTGCCGCGCAGGGGGGCAAGGTGCTTCTCGTAGATCGGCTTCACGGGCAGATCGGGTCGTTCCGGATCGTGCGCATAGTGCGCCAACCGTACCAATTGGAACGCGAGGCGGGCGCGCAGTTGCGGATGCTTCGCGCGGCCCAGTTGCTTCACGCCTTCCTTCCAGGCCTTGCGGATGCCATCGCCGTCGTGCGAGATGAAGCCCCACGGGTCGTCGCTGTTCACCAATTGCTCGCAGCGCTTGGCGTAGGCGATGTAGGCAGGCCATCCGCTCTTCAATTTCGCCAGCCGCGCGAGGAAGGCGTTGCTGCGGAACAGCGAGTCCTGCTGCTGCTCGAAGTGGTCAAGGCTCATGCCGTACAGTACCTGTTCGATCGCTTCGGCGGGCACATCCCTGCCCACCACCGCATGCCATTCGGCGATGTTCGCCGCGTAGGGCAGTTGCACGATCTCGTCGAAGTCCGGTCCATTCAGCAGTTCAGTGGTGAAGTAGAACGCGTGCAGCGGCCTCGATCCGGCCAGCTCCGGTTGCAGCAGCCAGAAACGGTAGGCCTCCGCGTTCCAGTCCCAGCCGCAACTGTTCAGCCGCACGGGTTGCAGCGCAAGAACGAGGGCGATGATCAGCGTGCGTTTCATCGGTCGGTGCTATCAACGGGTAAGGCGGTGCTATCGGCTTCCCACCAAGCTGCCGTATCGGTCGCGGCTTGTTCCAGTAACAGTTGGCGCTCTTGATCGAAATAACCGCCCGGCCTGATGGTCCCGAAGCGCTGGAACCCGGCGCGCACTTCATCCACGGACATCCGCTGGAAGGTGCCCGCGCCCGACTCGAAGTAGGCCACGGCGACCGTATCGCTGTTCCCCGCGCTGCGTGCCAGTTCCGCCACCTGTGCGATCACATCGGGCGTCATCTGCTCCACGCGGATCACATCGCCCACGTGCAGTTCGGGCATCACGCGCTGGTCCTCGTTCACCACTTGCAAGGTGCCGTAGGTCTCGCCGCTCAGCAGCCCCGCGTGCATCGCCTGCTGTACCTGTGTTTCGTGCAGGATGCCCACGAACGCGCCCTTGCGGAACTGCACGCCCCACGAGAAGGCGGGCAGGCCGATGTCCAGCGGCAGGGGATAGGGCTTGCTGCTGGCGAAGTAGGGCTCGGCCGTGGCGCGATCGAAGATGGAATTGACGTTGCCCGGCTCGGTGATGCGCCCCACGTTGTACGGCATCAGCATGCCGCGATCGGCCGGGGGCACGCCGGTCTTCTTCGGCTGGGCGTACTGGTGCAGGCGGATGGTCGCGGTCAAGGGCACATCCAAGCTATCGTTCATGATGCGCGTGAGACGGAAGAACTTCGCCTTGGTCTTCGCCGTCCAATCGCAATCGAGCATCACCCCGTGGATCTTCGCCGGGCACTCCATCCGCAGTTTGCGCAGCAGGTTCCGGGCCAGTTCGTCCACCTCCGCATCGCCGATCTTCAGGAAGGTGTTGTTGGTGATGTAGATGCTGGGCACCAACTCCACGCGGTCGGTCCATGCGCCGCTGTCGTGGTAGTAGCTGCGCCATTGGTAGGGCACCCGCACCGAGGAGACCGGATGCGCGCCGTGCGCCGAGTTCCAGTCGATGTCCAGCAATTTCATGTACACCCGCTGGATGCCGTTGCGCTCGATGGCCTGCTGTTCATCGCCTTCCAGCCAGTAGCTGTTGCGCCAGCGGAAGACACTGGGGATCACCACTGGATCGGGCTTGCTTGGCAGAAAGGCCACCAGCGCGATGGGGATAAGGATGAGCGCGGGGAGCCAGCGCAGGAGGCGGGGCATGGGTGGGAGTGGAGCGTGGTGGCGAAGTTGGCGTTTCCACCGGTGTGGGGTCCGGTACGAGCAAAGACCGTGCTCAATGTTCCCGTGTTCGCAGCGGCAGACCGGTGCTTGCCGCCAGGGCGTTGGCCAGCATGGCTCCTTCCGGAGTAAAGGGCCAGCAGAACAACGCCCGGATCGGGTGGTCTTTGCGGATGCTGTCGATGGCTTCCCGTGTAAGCCGCATGGCCAGCCCTTGGCGCCGGTGCTCACGTAGCACCATGGCGCTGCACAGGTACACCGCCTCGTACACCGCGCCTTCGGGCGTGCGCTCGTACAGTTCCTGCTCGGTCAGCGTGCCGGCCACGAAGGCGTCCATCAGTGGCGTGGTGGTGGGTATCACCAACACCCAGGCCACGGGTCCGTCGGCATCCACCGCCTCGCCGCGTGTGGCGGGGTGCAGCCGCTGCAACCGGGCCAGCACCGTCTCGTCCACCTGCAACTGCGTGGGGTCGGCGTGTACGGCGAAGACCTCCTCGGCCAGTTGCAGCATGCGGGCAAGGTTGGTCATGGCGCAAAGGTCGCCACACAGCAGGTTCGCAGCCTCTAGCGCTGGCTGGTCATCATCTTGCTGCTGCGGAATACGCCTCAGACCTCCGCAGGATCTCCTGAGGAACGAAGGGACCTGCGGCTTTGCAATGTTGCCGGTCCGCCTTGCTCATGCAGGCCATGCGGGCTATCCGATCGCCTCCAGCACTTCCTTCACGATCTTCGGATGCAGTGATCGGCCCGCATGGAAAGGCAGCACGACCCGCGTGTTCCCTTTCATGTATATCCGATGGCCGCCGCTGCTCCGGACCCATTCGAACCCGGCTTTCAGCAACAGCCTTTCGGCCTCTTTCGCCGTAAGGACGACTTGCTTAGCCAACGCTCACCGGCATTGAGGTGGTGAACACCTGCCGCTTGAGGATCCGTTTCACCTCGGCCGGGCGAAGCGTGCTCCAATACAGGTCGATCGCTTCCTTGATGTTCTTCATCACCTCCTCCATGCTGTCCCCCTGCGTATGGCAGCCCTTCAACTCGGGCACATAAGCGAAGTACCCGTCCTTGTCGTGCTCGATGATCACCTGCAGCGTGTGGTTCATGGTATTGCAAAGTTAGGGCGAGGGGCGCTACCGGATCGTGTGCCGGTCGAGCGGTGATCGCGCCGAGGTGCTTCGCGTCTGGCACTCGGCACGGCGCATCCAGACCTCCGAAGGATCTCCTGAGGAGCGAAGGGACCTGCGGCTTTGCACCGGTCATGAACCGCAGGGTCCACTGCGTGAGACCCTGCGGAGATCTTGAATTGTGGAGGTTGGAAGAAGCATGGTACCTTCCCCTCATGGACGACCTTTCCCTGTTCTTCGACCGCTATGCGGAGGTCGGTGTCCAGCGGCGCAACCTGCCCCATTGGCAGCAGGACGGCAAGCTGTACTTCCTGACCTGGCGGCAGGAGGACAGCATCCCGGCCGAGAAGCGCGAGGAACTGCGCCGCGAGCGGGAGGACTTCATCCGTGTGCATGGCGACCCCGCCACGGACTACCTGCCTCCGGAGCTGTTGCGGCGCTACCATCAGCTCTTCAGCGAGCGGGTGCAGCGCTGGCTCGATGCCGGTGCGGGCTCGTGCGTGCTACGCCGTCCCGTTGCGCGGGAGATCATGCGCCAGGCGTTGCATCACTTCGATGGCCGGCGCTACCGGCTGGGCTCGTTCGCCATCGCGGGCAATCATGTGCATGTGATGGCCGTTCCGCAGCCCGGTATCCGCATGAGCGAAGTGCTGCATAGCTGGAAGTCGTACACCGCCAACGCGATCAACAAGGCGCTGGGCCGGAGCGGCACGTTGTGGAAGGCGGAGAGCTTCGATCACCTGGTGCGTTCCGAGGCGGCGCTGTACCGGGTGTGGGCGTACATCCATGCGCGCACGGATCAAGGGGCATATGTGGAACGGCGGCGCCCTTATGCGCCCACCCACTTCCCGTTCCACGCCCGCGCTCTCCCCACCGCTGCCAGCGTATGCAGCAGGCGTTCCATCTCCTCAAGCCGCTTCTTGGTGGGCTTGCCTTGGAACTGCGCGGCGATCTCCTCCAAGGTGCTCAGGGCTTCGAGTTCTTCCAGCACGTCGGTAAGGGCGGCGGCTTGGGCGGGCAGGGTGGTGGGCCATTCGCGGGTGGACACGGAGGACACGGTGGCGCTCACCGTGTCCTCCGTGTCCACCGGGAGGGTGGCTTGCTTGCCGCTGCCGGGCTTGGTGCCTTGCGGGGCTTGGTAGCTGGGCCGCAGCCAGCGCACATGGCCTTGGGCTTCTTCCGCTGCGCGCTCCGCGTTAAGGGCCACGAGGCGGCTCAGTATTTCTTCTCCGGCTTTTCGCGACTCCGGGTCAAGCCCGGAGTGACAAACGTCCGGCCAGCCGTACGCTTCGGCCACCGCAGCATCCAACTCATCGTGCAACTGCTTCAAGATGCCGATGAGGCCCTGCTCGTAGATGGCCTTTTCCTTGGCGGATAGCGCGGCACCGGACCGCACCGTGGCCAGCACGTTGTACATGCCCGTCATCGTAAGCCCGGGGTGCAGGGCCTGTTGGCGTTTGCGGTGCGCATCCAACTGCTCGCCCAAGGCACGGATCTTCTCCTGTTGCGCTGGGGTGCAGGTGGGGAAGGGAAAGGTCTCGAAGCAGCGCGTCTTGTTGTAGCGGGGACGATCTTCCAACGTGCCGCCTGTTGCCAATGCCCATGTGACATGGATGTGGCTGCTCAACACGCCGAGGTGGTAGGCATCATCGAGGGCGATGTTCACCAATGCGTTGTCGGGTAGAATGCTCTGGTCGAGGAAGACGAAGAAGCGGTGCTTGGCGGTTTCGGGTGTGGTGATGTAGCGGCCAAGGTTCGATAGTTGATCCCTGAGCTTCGGATTCGTTTCACCGAACAACCACCAGTTCTTCTTGCGGCCTTCGCGATTGTTCAAGTCTCGCTCCGGTTTCACATGCGTATGGACATGCTGATACAATGAAGGCACCTCCTTGCGGACCTCTTCCTCCTTCATCGGGAACAGGTCTATGACGAGCACACCTCTGTCCGCTTGCGTCAGATCCTTCCCGTTGCGATAGTCACGAATGCGTCTCCGAACAGAACTGTCGCTCCTAAACCTCAGCAGGGTCTCCTGAAAGGGACCCTGCGCCTATCTGACCTGAGCAGGGAGGGCATACCAGTTGTCGGTTCTCAGTTGTCAGTGAATGCCTGCTGTCGTGGCTTCTGCATGTCTAAGCTTCAAGTTCCAAGGCTCAAGTTCAAAGCTCAAAAGCTTCTTGGAGCTTGAAGCTTTCTCGTCAAGGAGCTGCCACCAAGGAGTCAGGTCCCCTTCTCTTCTGCATTGATCGCCGAAGCTTCAGCGTAGGCGATGAGAGGGGATAGGGGTGAGGTCTACCACCAAGGAGCCACACCAAGGAGCGCCCACCAAGGAGACTGACAACTGACCACCGACAACTGGTAACGACTGCCATTCCCGCATTGCCATTACCTTCGGCCTATGCCAGCCGCCAAGGAGAAAGTCTGTCTGGAATGCGGGGAGAAGATCGCGGGCCGCATGGACAAGCGGTTCTGCTCCGACGCCTGCCGCAACCTGTACCACTACCACGCCAACAATGCGCCCATCAACTATGTGCGCAACGTGGTGAACGCCTTGAAGCGCAACCGCCGCGTGCTATCCGAGTTGAACACCGGACCCGATGGAAAGACCAAGGTGCATCGGGACCGATTGCTGGAGAAGGGGTACAGTTTCATGTACCACACCAACACGCACCGCACCAAGGCGGGCAACAACTACGTGTTCTGCTTCGAGCACGGCTACCTCGAGCTCGGCGAGAACTGGTTCATGCTCGTGCGCAGGGACGAGTACTTGGGCCGCGCGGGCGACCTGAAGAAGGAAGGGTAGGAGCGCCTAACCCAGCGCCCAGATCAACAGCACGATCAACGCAAGCGTGCCGATGCCCACGAGCACCGGCCCGCCGATCTCGTTCTGTTCAGCTTCTTCGGGGAAGTGGCCTTCGAAGTGGTGATCGCTCATGACGGTAGGTTGATGCGGCAAATATAGAAGGGTTGATCCCACCGCGTGCAGATGTGGTGCAAGGGTGGAAGGCGGACAAGTGGATCCTTGCACTCACTCTTGCACCCTATCACCCTCTCCCTCAGTTCAAGCTGAAAGTAGGCTGGCGCAGGACCATGCGGGCGATCACCGAACTCTCGTTGGCCTTCATGCGTTGGATCATGGTCCGCACATGCTCGTCCAGTTCACGGTCGCTCAGCTTCGCCAGATCCTTGTAGACCGGCAAGCTGCTCTTGCTCTTCAGGATGAGCGCTATTTTGTAGGAGCGTGACATCTGGTTCCTATGGGTAGACGCGGACACCCCGCCGAAGGATGCCTGCCGGATGAAGGTTTTGCAGACCCACACAGGCAGCGGCCACGCTGGAATGGGGAAAGGCGGCACCGGAACGTGAAAAAGCCCCTGCGACAGTGGTCGCAGAGGCTTTCATCTGGTCGGGGTGAGAGGATTCGAACCTCCGACCTCGTCGTCCCGAACGACGCGCGCTAACCGGGCTGCGCTACACCCCGAACTTTCGATCCTGCAACTCGGGATGGCGTTGCAAGGGGCGGCAAATATAGGTTTCTGTTGCGATGCCGGTGAGTGTGGCTGAAAGGAAAGGACAGGAGTAGTCGGCAGTTGGCAGCAGGCAGTCGGCAGTACGCGGTCTGCAATGCCCTGCGTTGCACCGGACCGCGTAGGTACCTATATGCCATCGGCTTCCTGCGACGGCGAGTAGGTACCGAACTGCCGACTGCCTGCTGCCGACTATCCTCAAGCGTCGAACTTGTACCCGATGCCCTTGATCGTCTTGATGCGCTCGTCGCCGATCTTCTCGCGCAGCTTGCGGATATGCACGTCGATGGTGCGATCGCCCACGAAGAGCTCGTTGCCCCAGATGCGGTCGTAGATCTCATCCCGCTTGAACACCCTGCCCGGCTTGCCGATCAGCAGCACCAGCAGCTCGAACTCCTTCTTCGGGAGTTGCAGCTCCGAATCGCCTACGTACACGAGCACCTTCTCCAGATCCACCTTCACGCCATTGGATTCCAGCACCTGATCCTCGATGCGCTCGCCGCCGCTGCGCTTCAGCAGGGCCTTCACCTTGCTCATGAACACCTTGGGGCGCACCGGCTTGGTGATGTAATCATCGGCGCCCGCATCGAACCCCGCGATCTGCGAGTAATCCTCGCCCCGCGCGGTCAGGAAGGTGATCACCGTGTTCTTGAACTCCGGTAACTGGCGCAGTTGCATGCACACCTCCACGCCGTCCATGCCGGGCATCATGATGTCCAGCACGATCAGGTCGGGGCGGCTGCTTTTGGCGGCTTTCAGCGCATCCCTGCCGTTGAGGGCGGTCTGCACCGCATAGCCTTCGCGCTCCAAGTTGTAGCGGAGGAGCTCGAGGATGTCCGGCTCATCATCCACCAGCAATACCTTCTGCGCCAATGCACCAGCCATGTGTTCGCTCATGATCTTTGGGGGCAAAGGTCCGGCCCGGAGCAATGGGCCGATGTTAAGCCTCGGTCAAATGTAGGTTACGGTTGGGGGCGGACTCCTTGATGGGGTAGTTGCGAGTTGCGAGTGGGCGAGTGGCGAGTCTGCCCCTGTCCCTCCGAGCGAAGCCGAGGAGACGGCAGACTCGCCACTCGCCCACTCGCCACTCACTACTCGCAACTGTACGATCCACAACTGCCCCCCCCGAAAGCAGAAGAGGCGACCAACCCGGCCACCTCTTCCTTCCGAGCGGGAAACGGGATTCGAACCCGCGACCCTCAGCTTGGGAAGCTGATGCTCTACCAACTGAGCTACTCCCGCAGAACGCCGCGAAAGTATATCGATCCCGCGCTCTCCACATCGCATCGTTGACGCACTGCATCCTTGGCCAGGGAAGCCACGCGCGGTGTGGTGCTATGTTCGGCCCGCAATGGCGAAGCGCAGGGCGAAACAGGTGATCCGTGTGGCGGAGCTGTTCGCCGGTGTGGGCGGTTTCCGCCTTGGCCTTGAGCGCGCTTCGGAGAAGGATGCCCGGTTCGAAGTGGTCTTCAGCAACCAATGGGAACCCGGCCGCCGCAGGCAACACGCTTCGGATGTGTACGTGGCCCGCTTCGGCCCCCAGCACCACAGCAACAAGGACATCGCCACCGTGGACGTGAAGGCCATCCCCGAACACGATATGCTCGTGGGCGGCTTCCCCTGTCAGGATTACTCCGTGGCCAGCACGCTGAAGAACAGCAAGGGCCTGCACGGGAAGAAAGGGGTGCTGTGGTGGCAGATCCACCGCATCCTGAGCGAGAAGAAGAGCAAGCCGCGCTACCTGCTGCTGGAGAACGTGGACCGCCTGCTCGGCTCGCCCGTGGGCCAGCGCGGTCGCGACCTCGCCGTGATGCTGCGCTCGCTGGATCAGCTCGGCTATGCGGTTGAATGGCGTGTGATCAACGCGGCGGAGTATGGCATGCCGCAGCGCCGCAGAAGGGTGTTCCTGCTGGGCTACCACAAAAGCACGGCGCAGTACAAGGCCCTGCGGAAGTCGGTGCCTGCCGAATGGATGACCGGAACGGGCACCATGGCAAAGGCGTTCCCGGCGCGGGTGGATGGTGCGCTGGTGCAGTTCAGCATCGCGGAGGAATTGGATGTGCTCTCGAAGGAATTCGGCGAACGCAAGGGCCGTTCGCCGTTCAAGAACGCGGGCATCATGGTGGATGGCATGGTCTTCACCGGCGCGGTGGAGGCGGCCCACACCGGTGAACTGGCGCGCTTGGGCGATCACCTGCTGCCGGATGATCAGGTGCCTGCCGAGTACTACATCACCCGCAAGGAACTGCCGCAGTGGCGCTACCTGAAAGGGGCCAAGCGGGAGGCCCGTTCCAGTTCCACCGGCCATAGCTATGCCTATTCCGAAGGTGCCATGGTGTTCCCCGATCCGCTGGACCGGCCGTCGCGCACCATCATCACCGGCGAGGGTGGGAGGGGAGCGTCGCGCTTCAAGCACGTGGTTTGCACCGATGGCAAGCGTTTCCGGCGCCTCACACCGGTGGAACTGGAGCGCCTCAACATGTTCCCCGATGGCCATACCGCAGGCGTAAGCGATGCGTGGCGCGCCTTCTTCATGGGCAATGCGCTGGTGGTGGGCGTGGTGGAACGCATCGGCAAAGCGTTGGCGGCGTCGATGGCGGAGTGATCTTTGCTGTGCGGTCCGCTGCCATGGCTCGGCCAATGGAATGAACACGATCATGAACGGCGTCTCTCATAGTGCTTCCGCGATGGCAGGCCTCGTGCTGCCCTTGATCGCATCGGCCCTGATGGCGTGCGAAGGAGGCACGGCGCAGCACTCCGCATCAATCCCGTACGACGATATGGATACCACGAACAGCACAGGACTGGATACCATCACCCTCGGTGCCGGATGCTTCTGGTGCGTGGAAGCGGTCTTCACCGAACTGAAGGGTGTGAAGAGCGTTACATCGGGCTACATGGGCGGCCACGTGAAGAATCCGAGCTACCGCGAGGTATGCAACGGCACCACCGGCCACGCCGAAGTGGCGCGGATCGTGTACGACCCGAAGGAGATCACCTACGATGCGATCCTCGAAGTGTTCTGGCAGACGCACGACCCCACCACCTTGAACCGACAGGGCGCCGACGTGGGCACACAATACCGCTCGGCCATCTTCTGTCACAACGAAGAACAGCGCCGCATCGCCGAGGCGTACAAGCAGAAGCTCGATGCCAGCGGCGCCTTCCGCGCACCCATCGTCACCGAGATCACGGCGGCCACCACCTTCTACCCGGCCGAGGACTATCACCAGAACTACTACGCCCTCAACGGCGAGCAGGGCTATTGCCAGATGGTCATCCGCCCCAAGCTGGACAAGTTCCGCAAGGTGTTCGCAGACAAGCTGAAGGGAAGAGAGTAAGAGAGGGGCGAGTTAGCAAGCGGCGAGCTAGCAAGCGGCGAGTTAGCAAGCGGCGAGTTAGCGAGTAGCAAGTTCGCCCACTCGCCGCTTACCAACTTGCGAACATTGCCCCTCACATACTCGCCAACTCGCCCCTCTCCGAACTCGCCCCTCGCATTCCCTCCCCCTACCTTCGCGCCATGTTGAAGAAGGGCACCAGATTGTACAGCATCGTCCACCGTAAATGCCCGCATTGCCACGAGGGTGAATTCATGGTGAGCCGCAACCCGTACGATCTGGCGCACGTCGGCGACCTGCTAGAAAACTGCCCCGTATGCCACCGCAAGTTCGAGCCGGAGCCCGGCTTCTACTACGGTGGCATGTACGTGTCCTACGCATTGGCCGTGGCGCAGTGCGTGGCGGTGTACATCGCGGTGGGCGTGCTTGCGCCCAGTACCACGCAGACCACACGCCTGTTCTGGGTGCTTGGCGCGCTGGTGCTGCTCGCGCCCGCGCTGTATGCGTGGTCCAAGTCGCTTTGGGTCAACCTCTTCACCGGCTACAAAGGCGTGGAGCGCCAGCCCGATGAGGATGTGAAGTGGCTGCCGCGTTAGTTGCGGGGTGGTCTTGGCAACTGTTCGCAATTCCCTTGGAACCGCAGGCGGGGTCACGTCAAGGTAGTTGTCGGTTGTCAGTTGCCAGCCCGCCTGCCGGACGGGCAGGCAACTGACAACTGCCATAAAAAGTACCTTCGCCAGCTAACGCAAAACCCTTTCACACTCTCATGAGAGCACTTTCCGCTTTTCTGTTCAGTGGCATGGCGTTGAACATGCTTGCTGTCGATCGCATCGTCGAGGAGTTCGGCACATCGCCTGCTTATGCCAACATCGCTTCGGCCGTTGCCGCCGCTGCTGATGGCGACCGCATCATCATCAAGAACCGTACGGGCGACATCCCGTGGATCGAGAACATTACCGTGGACAAGAGCCTTGAGTTCCTGAACTACGCCGATAACGGCTTCTTCGTGGTGCAGGGCAACTGGACCATCATCCCGGCTGCGGGGCGCGTGGTGGTGATCAAGGGCATGCGCAACACCAACGGCTCCATCACGGCCACCGGCGCGGGAACGCTCGGCGGCACGGCGCTGAAGGTGCTGGACGGGCAGTTCGTGAGCGGGAACATCAACGCGGCCACCGATGCCGTCCGTGCCGAGATCGTGGGGAACGAACTGCAGTTCGGCTATGTGCGGATCAACTTGGGCAACGTGGTGGGTAACAAGATCACCTATTCCGGCAGTGCGGAGTGTATCCGCATCGTGCCCGGCACCGGGACCTTCCAAGGCGATACGTGCGCGGTGATCGGCAACTGGGTGGACGGTCAGCAGGCCGGTGGTTCATGGGAGGGCATCTACATCAACGGCCGCGCGCAGGCCTACCACATCCGAAACAACTGGGTGCGCCATGGCTGGATGGGCATCGAACTGCAGGGCGGCAACGATCAGGCGGTCGCCAACCTGGTGCAGAACAACAGCATCGTGGCCTTGGCCGGAGGCAGCAGCTCACGCTATGGCATCAGTATCGCCAACACGTATGCGAACTCCATCTGGGAAGTGATGAACAACGCCATCGGAACGCAGTACACCGGCACGAACAGGGGCATCAACCGCGACAGTGGCAACAACGGCCAGATCAACGTGTACTACAACCACGTGTCATCGGGAATGAGCAGCCCCATCAGCACGGGCTTCACCTTCGAGGGCAACAACACCACCGACCAGCCGCTCACCTTCAATGCCGATGGAACCCTGAACAATGCGCCCGCTGCGGTGAACGGTGGCAACCCGGCCGCGCCCTTCTACGATCTGGACCTCACCATCGGCGATGCCGGTGCCTACGGGGGCAGCTACACCATGAGCAACTTCTTCCCGCTGCACACCGGCGCGGCCCGCGTGTACATGACCGGCCATCCGTTCAACCTGCGTACCGGCTCCACCCTGCGCGTGCGCGCCAATGCGTGGGACCGCTAAACCGGAAGCGATGAACAGGAACACGATCAGGACCCTGCTCGCGGCCCTGCTGCTGCCGGTCTCCATCGCCACGATGGGGCAGGGGGTGAGCGCCGCCGAGTACTTCTGGGACAACGATCCCGGCGCGGGTAACGGTACCGCCATGCTGCCGATGGATGGTTCGTTCGGCCAAGCCGTGGAAGCCATCCTGCTGGAGACCTCCGCGCTGCCGGCCGTGGGGCCGCATACCCTCGGCATCCGCGTACGCGATGCCAACAACAACTGGGGGGCGCTCTTCACCACCGTGGTGGTGGTGGATGCCTCCATCGCCACCGCGCCGGACATTGAAGTGACCACCGCCGAGTACTTCTGGGACAGCGATCCCGGCGTGGGCAACGGCACGGCCATGGTGGCCTTCGATGGCAACTACAACGATGCGCTCGAAGCCATCATGCTGGAGAGTTCCGCACTGCCCGCCATCGGCGCCCACGTGCTGCACATCCGCGCGCGCGATGCCAACAACGCATGGGGGCCGGCCTTCAGCGTGGTGGTGGACGTTATGCCCGGCGTGGTGAGCTTCCCCGAGATCAAGGTGACCCGCGCCGAGTACTACGTGAACGACGACCCCGGTGCGGGTTCCGGCATGCCGCTGCTGGCGGTGGACGGCGACTTCAGCTCCGCGTTCGAGGCCTTGCGTGGTGGCGCCATCCCCGTTCCGGTGACCTCCGGTGTGAACGTGCTGTGGCTGCGCGCCCGCGACGCCAACGGCAACTGGGGGCCGAGCTTCGGCATCGTAGCCAACATCGACACCACCATCACCGGCACGGTGGATGTGCCCGAGTTCGTGGATACGCGCGGCATGGTGCTGTTGCCCAATCCGGCCGGTGCCGCCCAAGGCTTCGCCATCCGCTTCAGCGATGTGCGCGGCGATGTGCGCGTGGTGCTGGTGGATGCCGGTGGCCGCATGGTGGCCGAACACCATGCCGGTGCCACAGCGCAGGTGGAAGTGCCCCTGCAAGGAGTGGTGCCGGGCGTGTACAACGTAGGCGTGTACTTCCGCGAGGGAAGACCCGAGTGGCGGCGTTTGGTGGTGCATTGAACGGACAAAAGCAACAGGCCGCGTGCTCCGATGGAGTGCGCGGCCTGTTGCTTTCTACACGTTCCGATCGTTCGCACAGGCGTGGCCGGATAGTAGAGCTCCGTCCTAATTCGATCCAACCACGGATGAACTCTGATCGACACGGATCGATGGCTGCGGCATCTGTGTCCATCTGTGGTTCAAAAACCGTTGCTCCGCCACAGGCGGAGCAATTAAGAAGGGGGTCTAGTGATCGCGAAAGGAGATCCCCCCAAGGGAGGACAGATGTTCCCATCAAGGAGTTCGTCATTCCGGGCTTGCCCCGGGATCGCGTGAATGACATTGCCCGAAGGGTGTCGCAGGAGCGGCCACGGATCACCCCTGTTCCGCTTGACCTGACGACATCGCCCTACTGCCCCATCAGCTGCGCGGGATCCATGCCTTGCTGGTCATCGTCCGCGCCGGTCTGGTACGAGGCGAAGATGAACGCTTGGTGCGGGATCTTCGCCGAGTATGCGCCCACATCGGTGTACCCGGCCAAGCCCACATCGTCCATGATGCGCTCGCTCGAAATGCGGTCCGTCATCGGCGGCCCCATCGGCGTCTCGGTGTGCAGCCATTCAAGGATGAAGAGCGGCTTCGGCAGCCGGGTACCCGCGTACACCTTCGTGAGGTATTCCTTCTTGTTCGGGATGCTCATGTAGCTGTGTACCAGCAGGCAGGCATCCACCTCATCGGGTGCCAGTCCGGGATCGCCCTTGGGCGAAAGGCGGGTGCGAAGGCGCTCATCGCTCAGTTTCATCTCTGCTTTCCGCGCCTCGATGGCATCCAATTGCCGCTGGTCGTCGCTGATGGCGATCACGTTGGCGCCCACCTCGATCAGCTTGAAGGTGAAATAGCCATCACCGGCGGCAAGATCGGCGATGGTGCGGCCGCGCAGGTCGTTGCCCATCAACAGGAACACTTCCTGCGGCTTCTGCCAGCTATCGCGTTCCGCTGTGCTGCTGGTGGCTGCTGCGGGCGCGGTGGCCGAAGGCTGCGAAGGCGTGGAAGTGGCCGGGGTATCGGTCTGGTCGGTGCTGGAGCAGGCCGTGAGCAGGGCGGTGCAGAGCAGGAGGGAGGCGTGGCGCATGGCGGAATGGAAGTAGCGCAAAAATACCGGGTTCTGCAACGAAGAAGTAGGCAAGTCGGCAGAAAGCAGTAGGCAGTCAGCAGTAGGCAGTGCGCTGTCTGCGATGCCCTGCGTTGCACCGGACCGCGTAGGTACCTATATGCCATCGGCTTCGTGCGGCGGCGATAGGTACCGAACTGCCGACTGCTGACTGCCGACTTGCCGACTTCTTCCATCTAAAATTTTCCATGGCGAATGATACACTTACATTTGCGGCCCGATGCCACGGATCGACGAGGAGTTGAAGAGCCGTTTCGAGAGCGAGCAGCACAAGGCCATGCTGAACGTGATGTTCACCGCAGGCTGGTTCCGCAGCCGACAGGTGGAGCTGTTCAAGCCGTTCGGCATCAGCCCGCAGCAGTACAACATCCTCCGCATCCTGCGCGGCGCCAAGGACCGCATGAACATGCACTGCGTGAAGGAGCGCATGATCGATCGGGCACCGAACGCCACGCGGCTTACGGACAAGCTCATCGCCAAGGGCCTTGTGGAACGGGAACGCTGCGAGGAGGATCGCCGCGTGGTCTACGTCCGCATCAGCGAGAAGGGCTTGGCGATGCTGGACCAGATCGATGAACGCAACCGCGCCGTGGAGCAGGGGGGCATGGACCGCCTTTCACCGGCCGACGCCGCAGAACTGAACCGATTGCTCGATGCTTGGCGCGGCTGAACCGCACAGGCTGTCCATATTGAACGAATGATGAACCCACAACGAACCATGAAGCACTTCCTGATCGCCGCCACGCTGCTGGCCACCACCCACATCCACGCACAGAACCCGAAGGCCATCGACCCCGCCGATAGCAAATTGCTGTGGACGGCCTCCAAATTGACCGGCGACCATACGGGCCGCGTGGCCGTGAAAGGCGGTCATATCAACGTGAACGGCAAGGCACTGGCAGGCGCCGAGGTGGTGATGGACATGACCGGCATCACCTGCATGGACATCGAGGATGCCGGCACCAATGCCAAATTCGTGAAGCACCTCAAGAGCGAGGACTTCTTCGATGTGGACAAGCACCCCACGGCCACCTTCACCGCCACCAAGGTGGAGCCCATCGCCGATGCCGCGCCCGGCAAGCCGAACTACCGCATCACCGGCGATCTCACCATCAAAGGCATCACCAAGCCGAACACCTTCGACTGCCTCTTCTGGGTGGATGGCGACAAGGCCCGCGCCGCCGCGATGCTCTCGTTCGACCGCGCCCAGTACGACATCAAGTACCGTTCGGGCACCTTCTTCCCCGAGATCGGCGACAAGGTGATCGCCGACAAGGTGGACCTCACCTTCGACGTGACGGCCCGATGAGCCTTGGCGATACGCGTCGCAGCGAGCTCGACATCAACCCGGTGCTGAACGGCCGGTACAGCCCGCGCGCCTTCAGCGATCGGGCCGTGACCGATGCCGAACTGGAACTCGTGCTCGAAGCGGCGCGTTGGGCACCGAGCAGCATGAACGAACAGCCGTGGCGCTTCCTCGTCACCCGCCGTGGTGGCGATGGGCATGCTGCGCTGCTTGCCACGCTGAACCACAGCAACCAAGTGTGGGCGGACAAGGCGCCGGTGCTGATCCTCGCCATGGCGCATCGCACGCTCAGCCGCATCGGTCAGGAGAACTTCCACGCCCGGCACGACCTCGGTATCGCCACTGCGCAGCTCACCGCACAGGCCACGGCGCTGGGCATGGGCGTACACATCCTCGGCGGCTTCAATGCGTTGCTGGCACGGGAAACCTTCGCCATCCCCGAAGACTTCGATATCGTGAGTGTGCTGGTGCTCGGCTTCCCCGGTGATGCGGACCAACTGACGGACAACCTGAAGGAACGCGAACTGCGCCGCAGCCCACGCCGCTCGTTGAACGAGCTGGTACATTACGGTAGTTTCAGGGGGTAGGGGCGGTGCATAGTGGTGTGGCTGGCGGCTAAGTTTGGCATCAGCCGCAGGATTTTCTTCGAGACCCTGCCGAGGTATGAAAACATGCCTCCGAGAGATGAACTCCACAGGATACCTATTGGCCGGTGACTCAAAGCCTGAATGGATCGAGTATCCGTACAGGTTGTTAGAGTTGGTCGCGCAAAAGCGGAGTGAGCTTACTCCATGGTCACTTATGGAGAGTGATTGGTGCTTAAAGGAGATGACAAGACTGAAGCAACGTTATGGTAGGGACTTGGTCCCTTTTGCCTATCGAGAAGGCAGTGATGATGTGGCCTGCTTCGAAAAGGAACACGGGGAGAAAGTCATGCTCATCAACGCTTTTTCCGAACGCGAGCACGAAACCATACGGGTATACAGATCATTTGATGAGTGGTTGGAGGATGTTGATGAGGACATGAGGTTCTGGGGGCGCATTGTCACGTAAGCAGCGTATTCGATACCTCGGCGGGGTCTCACGCTTCGTACGCCGAAGCGGGGCGAAGGCGTGAAGTGGACCCTGCCGCTGGAGGATCACCTCCCGATCATCAATTCCAACGGCTCGCTGCTGTATGCCTTCCCACCACTGTACAGGATCACCGCAGGCACCACCAACCGGCCGCGTCTGCGGGGCTTGATCTGATAGTACCGCCACGCGGAGAAGGTGTGTTCCTCGTTCGACCAATTGTGCGATCGCCCCATCCCCGGCCCGCCGACCACTGTGAAGCCTTTCCCTGCCAAGGCAGAAGCCGAGTCGATCTCCGCATCGATCGTGAGATCCAGTTCAATGATCTCGCCCCGGCGGAAATGTGTGGCTTCGGTCCTTTTCCGGAACATGCCGGTGGCCGATGTATCCAACCGGGCCGCCTGCACGGTGACCTGCTGCGCATGGGCACCCGGCATTCCTGCGATAGCGAGGGCCCATGCGAACGCCAGCGATATGCGTGAAAAACAGCGGTGCATACAGCGAAAGTAGTCGTAGGCCTTGATCCAATGATCCCGGAACGGTCATTAGGGTCGAACTTCCGAATGGCTCCTAATCCTGCTTGATGCTCCGTTCCCAAAGCTGCTTCCCCGCGCTATCGAAAACGCGGATCAGCAGATCGCGCGCGCCTTTGGCCCCGGAAACCTCGATGGTGCTGAAGTTGCGCTCGCCCACCACGGTGCCTTCCACGCGCAGGCTGTTGGTCTCGTTCGGTGTGTACGGGCCGGAGGTGAGGGGCGATGTGGTGAGGTCGTGGATGGTGCGGCCATCCTTCAGCTTCAAGGCGCTCAGTTCGGTGAAGTGGCGGTCGCCGGTGAGGAAGATGACGCCCTTGATGCCTTCCACCTCGATGCGGCGCAGCAGCTCGGCGCGCTCCTTCGGGATGGTGCTGTAGTTCTCGTACACCGCGCCGGTGTTGAGCACCTGACTGCCGATGGCGACGAACTTGAAGGTGGCACTGCTGTACTTCAGCGCACGGATCAGCCAGTCGAGCTGGGCGCTTCCGAGCATGGCGGGCTCGCTGGTCTTCACATCGCCGGGCACGCGGAAGGTGCGGTCGTCCATCAGGAAGAAGTCCGCATCGTAATAGCTGAACATGCTGGTGATGCCCTCCACGCCGGGCACGCCGTTGGTGGGGTTGGGCCAGAAGATGTCGAACACCTCGCGCGACAGGGCCGAGCCTGCGAAGGAGGCATCGCCGTCGTTCGGTCCGAAGTCATGGTCGTCCCAGATGGCGGCATGCGTGGTGGTGCGCAGCAGGCGTTGCATCTCGGGCGTGGAGCGCGTGTGCGTGTAGCGGTACAGGAAACCGCTGCGGCTGCCCCAGTCGGGTTCGCGGAGGTATGCGTTGTCGCCCAGCCATAGCATAAGGTCGGGCTGCTGGTCGGCAATGGCGTCGAAGATGCCGTAGTGGCCGCCGTAGGATCGGCCCGGCCGGTCGTATTCCGGTTCGTTGATGTACGCGCAACTGCCCATGGCGAATTTGAAGGGCGGTGGATCGGTGCGGTGCTTCCACAGCGTTTGCGTGCGGAAGGCGAGGGTGTCCGGCGGATGCGCGATGCCCCTGTCAACAACGAGGCAGTAGCGGTATTCCGTGCCGGGCAGCAGCGGGCCGAGGCGGAAGTCCATCGCATGCGCGCGATCGGGATCGGAGGTCTGTTCCGTGGTATGCGTGGATTTCTCCGGCGATCCCGAAGGCCAGTAACTGACGTAGGCATTGCACGGCCCGTGGCATTGCGCCCAGATGGTGATCTCCATAAGCTCCGGTGGGCCTGCCATGGGGCCGTTGAAGCCGGTCTGTGCCAGCGATGCCATGCCGGGAAGAAGCAGGGGGAGGAGGAGTGCGCGTGCCATGCTGCAAAGATGATGGTGTGCGATCGTCCGGCCCCCCTTCGCATGGGGTACATTTGACCGCCTGCGTCCATCATCGCAGGCCGTATTCAATGAGTTTCAACCTGATCGATGCGTGGCGCGACATGGCCGCCAAGCTGCCCGAACTGCCCATCCAGGACATCGGCCTGAAGTACGTGTACCCCGTCTTCCTGGCGTTGATCATCATCGAGTACGTCCGTGCGCGGCACCTCTTCGACATGAAGGAGAGCCTTTCCGGGTTCGTGATCGCCATCGGGGCCACCATCATGCGCCTGATCACACAGGTGCTGGAGGTGTCGCTCTACATCTTCCTCTTCTGGTGGGCCGCGCCGTTCCGTGAGGAATATCTGGGCTATACCTCCTTGGGCTTTGCGTGGTACGTATGGCTGCTGGCCTTCCTCGCGGACGACCACAATTTCTACTGGCACCACCGGCTCAGCCATAACATCCGGGTGCTGTGGGCGGCCCACCTCCCGCACCATTCGGCCCGCACGTTCAACCTCACGGTGAGCATCCGCAACGGCTGGTTCATCACCTTGTACAAGCCCATCTTCTGGATCTGGATGCCGCTGGTGGGCTTCGAGCCGATCATGATCGCCACGTGCCTGATCGCCAATTCCATGTACCAGTTCTTCCTGCACTCCCAGCTGGTGCCTTCGCTGGGCTGGTACGAGAAGCTGTTCAACACCCCGTACATCCACGTGGTACACCACAGCAGCAACACCGAGTACTTGGACCGCAACCACGGCGGCATCCTGGTGATCTGGGACAAGCTCTACGGCACTTGGCAGGCCCCGATCAAGGGGGTGCAGCCCAAGTACGGCATCAGCCACGACCCCGATTCCTACAACCCGATCAAGCACAATCTCTTCGAGTTCCAAGAGATCTGGCGGGATGTGAAACAGGCGCCCGGCCTGCGGAACAAACTGATGTACATCTTCGGCCCGCCCGGCTGGCGGCACGATGGCACCGGCAAGACCAGCCAGCAATTGCAGGAGGAATTGCGGACCAGCGGGAAGTTCGGCGAGCCTACGGAAGTGGAGGCGGAGTCCGTGGCCGTACGTGCCTGACCCGGTATATCGGACCATGAAAAAGGCCGGGATCGCTCCCGGCCTTTTCGGTCATGTGCGTTCGGATCACCGTCCGAAGAGGCGGCCCAGCAAGCCTTTCTTCTTCTCGGTCTTGTTCTGTTTCGCGCTGCGTTCAGCTTCTTCACCGAACAG
>JAHBUM010000360.1 GCA_019638075.1 Flavobacteriales bacterium
CGCGGCGGCCAAGAACCACAAGGATGTGGTGATCATACCGGCCCAACAGCAGTATGGCGAATTCCTTCATCTGCTGAAGGAACAGGACGGCCACACCACATTGGCCCAACGCAGAGCCTTCGCCACCGCAGCTTTCGCGGTAAGCGCGCACTACGACAGCGCCATCCACGGCTGGTTCGCCGGTGATGGTGGTGATCTCCGCGTGAGCGCAGGCCCCACCACGGTGCTGCGCTATGGCGAGAACCCGCACCAGAAAGGCGCTTTCCATGGCGACCTCACGGGGATGTTCGAGCAGTTGAACGGCAAGGAACTGAGCTACAACAACCTGTTGGACCTCGACGCGGCCGTTGAGCTGATCGACGATATGGCGACGATCAATGGCGTGCCCTTTGCGATCCTCAAACACAACAATGCCTGCGGTGCTGCGGTGCGCGCTTCGCTGAAGGAAGCATGGGATGCCGCGCTCGCCGGTGATCCCGTGAGCGCCTTCGGCGGTGTGCTCATCACCACGGCCACCATCGACAAGGCTACTGCCGAAGCGATCGACGGGCTCTTCTTCGAGATCATCGCAGCGCCGGGTTATGCGCCCGAAGCCTTGGAGATCCTGCGGAAGAAGAAGAACCGCATGATCCTGCGCCGCAAGCCCACCGAACGACCGAAGACGAAGGTGCGCACCGCGCTGAACGGGATCCTTTCCGAAGCCGCCGATACGGTGATCGCTTCCAAAGAAGCCATGCGCACCGCGACCAATAAGACGCCCACCGCGCAGGAACTGAACGACCTGGTCTTCGCCTCCATCCTCGTGAAGCACACGAAGAGCAACGCCATCGTGCTGGCGAAGAACGACCAGTTGCTCGCCAGCGGCACCGGCCAGACCAGCCGCGTGGATGCGCTGCTACAGGCCATCGCCAAGGCCGGCAAGTTCAACTTCGACCTGAACGGTGCGGTGATGGCGAGCGATGCCTTCTTCCCCTTCCCCGATTGCGTGGAGATCGCGCATCAGGCGGGCATCACCGCCGTGGTGCATCCGGGTGGAAGTATCCGCGACCAGGACAGCATCGACTTCTGCAATTCACACGGTATGGCGATGGCCATCACCGGCACACGCCATTTCAAACACTGAGCACGGCCCATGAGCTGGTTCAACTTCTTCACTCAGGAGATCGCGATCGACCTCGGCACCGCCAACACCCTGATCATCCACAACGACAAGGTGGTGGTGGACGAGCCCAGCATCGTGGCCGTGGACCGCACCACCGGCAAGGTGATCGCCGTGGGGCGTCAGGCGCAGCAGATGCACGGCAAGACCCACGAGAACATCAAGACCATCCGCCCGCTGCGTGATGGGGTGATCGCCGACTTCAAGGCCGCCGAGGACATGATAAAGGGTATGATCCGCATGATCAAGCCCGGCCGCCAGCTCTTCACCCCCAACCTGCGCATGGTGATCTGCATTCCCAGCGGCATCACCGAGGTGGAGAAGCGCGCCGTGAAGGACAGCAGCGAGCACGCCGGGGCCAAGGAGGTGTACCTGATCCACGAGCCCATGGCCGCCGCCATCGGCATCGGTATCGATGTGGAGGAGCCCATGGGCAACATGATCATCGACATCGGCGGTGGTACCAGCGAGATCGCGGTGATCGCGCTGGGCGGCATCGTGTGCGACAAGAACATCCGCGTGGCCGGTGATGAGTTCACCAGCGACATCGAGGAATACATGCGCCGCCAGCACAACATCCTGGTGGGCGAGCGCACCGCAGAAACGATCAAGATCGAAGTGGGGGCGGCCATGACCGAGCTGGACAACCCACCGCCCGACTACGCCGTGCGCGGCCGTGACCTGATGACGGGGATCCCGAAGGAGATCACCGTGACGTACAGCGAGATCGCGCAGGCTCTTGACAAGTCG
>JAHBUM010000361.1 GCA_019638075.1 Flavobacteriales bacterium
TGCTGTGCTTCCAGGGCGGCATATTGGTGGTCTGCCTCTGCACATTCCTGCTCGTGTACAACGACATCGGGCACGGCCTGCTCGTGCGCATGTTCAAAATGGGTGCGCTACAGCTGGATGCAATGCTTCGCTCCTATAACGGCAGAAGCCTGTTCGTGGGCGATGCGCTTGCACGCGCGCAAGCCGAGGCGGATGCGTCCGATGCGATGCTGCCCGCCCTTGCGCTCGCGACCCTCCTGCTGCCGGGGCTGCTGCTTTCCGCCGTGGTGTTCAGCCGCCGGTTCGAGCCATGGTTCAGCGGCTTGCGCGGCTATCTGCGCGCGTTGACCACCGCCGCGCTGGTGGTGCCTGCAAGCCTGTTCATCTCGAACTACATCATGGCGCTGCTGGCGCTCTGGGCCGATCCGTACACGGTGTCGGGCAGGCAGCTGTGGCCCGGTGGCCTCGTGGCGGGCCTCACGCTTATCGGCTTCGCGTTGATCGGTGGCCTGGCCGGCACGGTCGTGCTGTACTCCGCGTTCCGGGTCCGGTATGGCAGGAACACGCCGGTGGACCTGGGCACCGCCTTCGGCACCAGCTTCCTGGGGCTGCTGGCCTATGGCATAGCGGTAGCCGCCGGGCTGATCCTGTACCGCGAAGGCGACCCCTTGGTGGCCTGGCTGCACCAGGTAGCGGATGCGCCATCCTCCTTGTCCGCAGCACTGCACAACCTCACCGGATGGTTCGGAACGCTGCCCGGTTTCCTCGCCGTGCAGATCCCTGCGCTGCTTTGCTGTGCGGGGGTGGTCTCCTGGCGGATCGGCAGGCCGTTCGATGGTGTGCGAGGCTTCCTGTACGCGGCATTGGTGTGCCTGCCCGTGGTGGTGGTGCTCGTGATGCCAGCCATCGCCATCGTGGTACACACCGTAGCCGCATTGCCTACCGGCGATCCGCGGTTCTGATCATTCCATCACTCCCCTATACCACCAACCCACCCATGAAGAAGTTCCCCTTCCTACTCCTTGTCCTGTGCGCCTCCTGCGGCATCGCGGGCGGCCCGCAGCAGCATGTGCCCAAGGCCGAGGTCCGTTTCGCGGCCGTTGTAGAAGGCCGCACGATCCACCTCTTCGTGCGGGAGGACACCATTTTCGGCGGCAAGCCGGTCTACCGTATCACATTGGACGACCCGCTGAACGACCAGCAATTGACCACCGTGGCGCACATGACCAACCCCGATTCGTTGTGGGCGCGCCTCGGAACCAAGCCTGATGGCTCCGGCGGAACTGAACTGCGTGGCACACGCGGCGATGGCGCAACGTGGAACCTGACGTACACGCGTCCCGGAGCAGTCGGACCCGTGGCACTGGGCTTCAGGGAGGATCCATCGGCCCTGATCTTCGAGAGGAAGGACTACCACGGCCAGGCACAGGTCTCCGAACCCACAGGCGAGAGCAACATCGCCCCGGGGGTGGTGAACGGTCTGGCCAGCAAAGCCGTGTATACCTACCGCATCACGGACCGGGCGACAGGGGAACCGCACCCGGCGGACAAGTTCCTGCGCAAGTTCATCTGCGGTGACAAGACCTATGAGCAATTCGCCACCGTAGGCAAGGAAGACTACGGCGGGACGACGTACTCCGTTGGCCTCGAATACCGCAATGATGACCGGATCGTCTTCCGCGTGGAAAGGAGCTATTACGAAGAGTTCATGGCCCACGACCAGATGGGCAGTCGCCTGCTGAACTACGATCTGATAGACCAGAAGGAGGTGAAACTCGCCGATGTGGTGCCACCCAAGAACCACGGCAAGTTGAAAGCGCTCGCAAAAAGGGCCTTCTACGCCAAATACACCGACCGCAACATGCGCAACAATACCTTCCGGTTCACGGACAATGTGGCCTTCCTGCGTAACG
>JAHBUM010000362.1 GCA_019638075.1 Flavobacteriales bacterium
ATCGAGAACTTCAGCGGTGGTGGTGCCGTGTTCGGCGCGCCGCAGATCGAGAGGTACGAAGAGGTTCCGGTGAGCCAGATGCGCAAGACCATCGCGAAGCGCCTCAGCGAAAGCCTCTTCACCGCGCCGCACTTCTTCCTCACCATCGAGATGGACATGGCCCGCGCCATGAGCGTGCGCGAAGCCATCAACAAACAGGTGGCACCGGACAAGATCTCCTTCAACGACCTCGTGATCAAAGCCTGTGCGGTGGCGCTGAAGCAGCACCCCAAGGTGAACAGCAGTTGGTTGGGTGATCGCATCCGCTACAACGAACACGTCCACATCGGCGTGGCAGTTGCCGTGGAAGAAGGGTTGCTCGTGCCTGTGGTCCGCTTTGCGGATGGCAAGGCGCTCCGCACCATCGGCAACGAAGTGCGCGACCTCGCGAAACGCGCGAAGGACAAGAAGCTGCAACCGGCCGATTGGGAAGGCAATACCTTCACCATCTCCAACCTCGGCATGTTCGGCATCGAGGAGTTCACCGCCATCATCAACCCGCCCGATGCGTGCATCCTCGCGGTGGGCGGCATCGTGGAGAAGCCCGTGGTGAAGGACGGCCATATCGTGATCGGCCACACCATGAAGGTGACCCTGAGCTGCGACCATCGCGTGGTGGACGGCGCCACCGGTGCCGCGTTCCTCAACACGGTGAAGAGCCTGTTGGAAGAACCCGCACTGTTGCTCGGCGCAGGGGCGATCTGACCGATACCTGCTCATCCCGCCATCGCCGATGAGCCTCTTCTCCAAGCTTCTTCCAGCGGGTCTGCGCGGTTTCGTCAGAAGGCAGGCGCTGCGTGGTGATACCGTGCATTGCCCCATCTGCGACCAAGGCGCGATCGCCTACCTGCCATCCGGTTCGCCGCCGCGTCCGCACGTGCTGTGCCCGTTCTGCGGATCGCGCGAGCGTGCGCGCATGGCGTGGCTTTTCCTGAAGGAGCGGAAGGTGTTGCGTGCCGGCCTGCGGGTATTGCACGTCGCCCCGGAACGCTGCCTGCGCGAGAAGCTGACGGTGCTGCCCGGCGTGAAGTACACGGCCGGTGACAAGTTCACGCCCGGCTACGACTATCCATCAGGCACGATCGATCTGGACATCACCGCGATGCCTTTCGCCGATGGATCCTTCGACCTGATCCTGTGCTCGCATGTGTTGGAGCATGTGCCCGATGATCACACCGCGATGAAGGAGCTGCATCGTGTGCTCGCGCCGGGAGGTATGGCCATCCTCATGGTGCCCATCGCCATGGACCGCGCCGTTACGGATGAAGACCCCACCGTGGTCGATCCACAGGAGCGCATCCGGCGTTTCGGGCAGTTCGATCACGTGCGGCAGTATGGGCGCGACTACAACGACCGGCTCCGGGCAGCGGGCTTCACCGTGGTGGAAGATGCCCTTGCCGAGCGGCTATCGCCCGAACAGGTGTTCTGCTATGGCCTGCTGCGAAGCGAGGTGGTGCATGCGGGGCTGAAGTCGATCAAGGCAGGATCCTGAAGGGGCCTTCGGGCGTATGGAAATAGCGGCCGTCGGTCCGTTCAGGCAGCATCACGCCCTCCTTCCGCAGCGCGGCCTCGATCTTTCGGAACTGTTCGTCGGAAGGAGGCGGTCCATGATACGCGACCATGACGACGGTGCCTTCGGGGCCATCCATCGCGGAAAGGATCAGGTACTCGAACGGCGCGGGCACGTACAACGGCGCATTGTTCAGGCCCGGCGGGATCAGCTTGTGTACGGCCATGTCCAAGGCGCGCGTGACCCCTTGTGCGCGTGCCGCAGCGATG
>JAHBUM010000363.1 GCA_019638075.1 Flavobacteriales bacterium
TTGGAACGTGCGCTTCACGAAGTTGTCCGCCCGGTCGGTGAAGAGCATCTTGGCGAGCTGCTGCGTGATGGTGCTGGCGCCACCCTTCTTGCCGAGGTACGCCGCCGCGCGCACGGTGCCACGCACGTCCACGCCGCTGTGCTGGCGGAAACGTTCGTCCTCCGTGGCGATCAGCGCCTGCACCACGTTGGGGCTGATCCGCGCATAATCCACGGGGATGCGGTTCTCCTTGTAGTACTGGCCCATCTGCGTGCCATCGCTGAAGAGGATGGCCGTGGCCAGGTCGCTGCGTGGGTTCTCCAGGTCCTCGGTGCCGGGCAGGTCGCTGTTGGCGGCGAGGAAGAGCATGAAGAGCAGGCCCAGCACCGGCGAGAGCACGATGATCCACCACAGCCAGCGGCGAATGCGGTTCGGTCGTGGTGCGGGTGGCTTGCTCATCCGGTGGATAACGCCTTGCGGGGCGCGGTTGTTGGGTGGCCGAATTTATCCTTCGCCGCCCGCTGTGCATCGTTCCGGTGGCCGCGAGTTTTCACCGTGGCGATCGGGGATCACGGCCGCGAGCGCATCACACTGATGCCCACGTCCAGCACGCCGGGCAGCTTCTCGGTGCGCATGGCCTGCTCCAGCGTGATGGTGTATTCGCCCGTGGCGGGGAAGCGGTTGCCCAGCTTGTACAGCACGTGCGCCTGATACCGGTCGGCGAAGACGAAGCCCTGCCCCTTGCCGTACCACTTGCCGGTGGCGTCGGCCAGCAGGCACTCCACGGTATCGCGCGCGGTGCGGCCGCCGGGACCTTCAAGGTCCACGAAAACGAAGAGGCCGTTGAAGGGATAGTCGCCGTTGTGCCGCACGTCGATGAAGACATCATGTTTGCTCGCCGCGTCGTCGATGGTGAAGGTGAACTTCGGCTTGAACGCGCGGTCCCACGCCCCTTCGGCGATGGGCACATCGGCTTGGAACACGGGCGGCTCGGAACAGCCCGTGAGCAGAACGAACAGCAAGGCCACGAAAGGGATCAGCGGTTTCACGCAGCGGGCGGGTTGGGTGGCGGTGCGCCCTGCCCTCCACCTTGCGGACGATCGCCACGGCCCCGGTTGCGACGGCCACCACGATCACCTTCGGGACGCGCCTGCTCGCCGGGGCGAGGGCCACGATCAGTGCGAGGCTGCTGGCCTTCGGGGCGCGAGCCGCGCTCAGGCCTTGGTCCACGGTCGCGGGCCTGTGCGCCTTCACTGCGGGCGGACTTCTGCTGGGAGCCGCCTTTCGGCCCGCCGGGCTTGTCGCGCCGGTCGCGCCCGCTGCGGCGTTTCTTGCCGCCCTTGTTCTTGCTGTCGAAACGGGTCAGGTCATCCTGCCCCACCACGTTCTCGTAATCCGGCGTCTTCACCTTCTCCACCACCTCGTCCGCCATGTTCAGGTCCACTTCGGGTTCCACGCCAGCCTTGTTCTGCGCGAGGATGTCGCGCACCACGTCCACGGGGAACCCGGCCATCACGAAGGCTTCGCCGGGCTTCTTGAAGCCGTACCACATCTTCCCGGTGAAGATGTCGGTCTTGATGTGCGCGCCGGTGCCCTGCTGGGTCTTCAGCTTGGCGTTCTGCGAGGGATAGCTCTTGATCGCCTCGATGTACATGTCCAGCTCGTAGTTGAGGCAGCACTTCAATTTGCCGCACTGGCCGGCGAGCTTCTGCGGGTTCAGCGCGAGCTGCTGGTACCGCGCGGCGCTGGTGGTCACGCTACGGAAATCGGTGAGCCACGTGCTGCAGCACAGTTCGCGCCCGCAACTGCCGATGCCTCCGATG
>JAHBUM010000364.1 GCA_019638075.1 Flavobacteriales bacterium
TGCCAAACTTCGTGAATGCCCGCCATTCAGCGGCGGATCTTGTTGCGATGTGGGTGGGGGCCGGTCGGGTGGCGCTTCGGGGTTGGGGAGTCAGTTGTCGGTTGTCAGGAAATGCCTGCCTCCGGCTTCTGCACAGGTGCCCTCGCCCAGCAGTACCCACCAAGGAGACTGACAACCGAAAACTGACAACTGAATTCTCTATACCCATCAGTTGAACGCGTTCATGATGCCGGGCACGAACTCTTTCCGGATGTCGGGGATGGCCTTCTTGAAGCTCTCCAAGCCTGCTTTCTCGTAGGTGAGCTGCACGCCCTTCACAGCCTGTTTGCCGCCCTCGAACACCACTTCTTGCGTCTTGCGGTCGCGGAAGGCATAGCTCACATCCAGGAACGCGGTGAAGAAGCCGCTCGACTCGCCGCCCTGCCGGGTGGCCGCGTTCAGATCCAGCAGCAGGTCGGCCTCCGCCTCGCGGTCCACGAAGCGGAAGCCTTTCGTGGTGAGTTCCTCGCGCACCACCAGCGCGATGCCCGCGTCGTTCACGGACCGGCCCATGTTGGTCTCCTTGGCCCGCATCAGCACGCGCGGCATGCGCATGTCGATGGGCACATGCACTTCCGGTGCGGTGAGACTTCCGACAAGGGCGTTCACCAGGCTGCGGTCCATCCCGCTGCCGATCAGCTCTTCCAGGTTCAGTTTCGCGAGCACCTCCAACTGCTTCGCGCCGGGATCCACGCGCTGCACCGTGGAGCGCGCACGCCCTTCGGCGTCGGTGTTCTTCAGTTCGGTGACCTTGCCACCCGTGCCCGGATAGGTGATGATGAGCGGAAGCTGCCCCAGGCCACGCAGGCCGCCACCATTGGCATACGCCGCACCGAACAGCAGCTCGCGCTTGAACGCATTGCCATACGATAGCTCGCACCGCTCCGGCAGCACGGTAAGCCGCACGTTGCTCGTGAGCTTCTGCAGGCTGGCGTACAGCTCGTTCACCAGTTGTACCTGCCTGCCATTCATGTCCACCGCGTCGTTCTCGCCCCAGTATTCCTTCATGGCGAGCAACGCGCGCAGTTCCTGATCGAACGCGGTGCGGAGGTCACCGCTCCCGATGCTCTGCCCGCTGCGCGCGTGGTGGTCCAGCGCGTTGCGGATGGCGCCCGCTTTCTTCTCACTCTTGATGCGCGCATGCTCCGCCTTCGAGAGCCGGTAATAGGTCCAGTATTCGCTGGCGCTCTCCCACGAGTCCACCAGCTCGAAGCCTTCGAGTTGCTCATTGCTGCTGGTCCTGATGGTGCCGGTGAAGGTCTCGTCGAACTGGCTCTTCCGGTCCAGCGTGTACAGCAGGCTGTTGCTTTCCACCTTCACACTGATCTCGCTGGCGAGGTCGTTCAGCGCGTTCTTCTTGGCGGTCTCCAGCACATCGGGGCGGTTCTTGTTCGCCATGCCGATGCCGATGAAGTAGGCATCGTTCAGCGGGCGCGCGCCCACCCATGCGGGGCGCTGTGCGGCCGGATCGGGGGCGGGCGTCTCCACCGCTTTCCGCCCGCCGCCACAGGCCATCAGCAGCAGGAAAGGGGCGCAGCGGAGGAGTGTGTTCATGGCAGCTTGGAACTGATCTCCTGCTGGATGGTGCCCGCCATGGAGCTTGAGGTGGAGCGCAGCACTTCGCCGAGCAGGGTGGCCACGGGCTTCACTTCGCGCGATGCGTTCAGCAGGGTACGCACTTCGCGGCGCGCGTTGTCGCGCAGGTCCACATTGCC
>JAHBUM010000365.1 GCA_019638075.1 Flavobacteriales bacterium
CGCGAGGGTGAAGGGAATGCCATCCGCATCCTGCAACGGCTGGAAGTGGACATCGACGAGCTGCGCCGCGTGGTGGAAAGCTCCATGGAACCGGCCAGCGCCATGCGCCCGCCGGACAAGGACAAGATCACGCTGATCAAGCAGGCCGAGAAGATGCTGAAGATCACCTTCCTCGAAGCCAAGCTCTTCAAGAGCCCGCACATCGAGACGGAGCATCTGTTGTTGAGCATGCTGAAGGATGAGGACAACCTCGCCACCCGCACCCTGCACAAGTTCCGCGTGGACTACGAGAGCGTGAAGCACGAGGTGGATACCATCCTCGCCGCAGGTAACGACGCGCAGGGTCGCTTCAGCGCCAAACCGAAGGCCCAAGGCCCGCAGAGCGCCGATGACGATGATGACGACAGCAGCAGCTTCCAAAGCGGAGGCGGCGGTGGCCAGCAGCGCAAGCAGGGCGACAGCAAGAGCAAGACGCCGGTGCTGGACAACTTCGGCCGCGACCTGACCAAGTTGGCCGAGGAAGGCAAACTGGACCCCATCGTGGGCCGCGAGAAGGAGATCGAGCGCGTGAGCCAGATCCTCAGCCGACGCAAGAAGAACAATCCGGTGCTGATCGGCGAGCCCGGCGTGGGCAAGAGCGCCATCGCCGAAGGTCTGGCCCTGCGCATCATCCAACGGAAGGTGAGCCGCGTGCTCTTCAACAAGCGCATCGTGGCGCTGGACATCGCAAGCCTCGTGGCCGGCACCAAGTACCGGGGCCAGTTCGAAGAGCGCATGAAGGCCGTGATGAACGAACTGGAGAACAGCCCGGACGTGATCCTCTTCATCGACGAGATCCACACCATCGTGGGCGCGGGCGGCGCCAGCGGAAGCCTCGATGCCAGCAATATGTTCAAGCCCGCCCTCGCGCGTGGCGAGATCCAGTGCATCGGTGCCACCACACTGGATGAATACCGCCAATACATCGAGAAGGACGGTGCCTTGGAGCGCCGCTTCCAGAAGGTGCTGGTGGAACCCACCACCGTGGACGAGACCATCCAGATCCTCAACAACATCAAGGAGAAGTACGAGGATCACCACAACGTGAACTTCACCCCCGAAGCCATCGAGGCCTGCGTGAAGCTGACGAACCGCTACATCACCGACCGCCACCTGCCGGACAAGGCCATCGATGCCATGGACGAGTCGGGCAGCCGCGTGCATATCAGCAACATCGTGGTGCCCAAGGCCATCCTTGAGGTGGAGCAGAAGATCGAGGACATCAAGGAAGAGAAGAACAAGGTGGTGCGCAGCCAGCGCTACGAAGAGGCTGCGAAACTCCGCGACCGCGAGCGCCAGCTGCTGGAAGAGCTGGACAAGGCCAAGAAGGAGTGGGAGGAGGAAAGCCGGAACAACCGCACCACCGTGAGCGAGGACAATGTGGCCGAAGTGGTCGCCATGATGAGCGGCATCCCCGTGACGCGCATCGCCGAGAAGGAAAGCGGCAAGCTGCGCCGCATGAAGGAGGAGATGGTGGGCAAGGTGATCGGTCAGGACGAAGCCGTGGCCAAGGTGGTGAAGGCCATCCAGCGCAACCGCGCCGGGCTGAAGGACCCGAACCGCCCCATCGGCTCGTTCATCTTCCTCGGCCCCACCGGCGTGGGTAAAACGCAGCTCGCAAAGGAACTGGCCCGCTACCTGTTCGACACCGAGGACGCCCTGATCCGCATCGACATGAGCGAATACATGGAGAAGTTCTCCGTGAGCCGCCTG
>JAHBUM010000366.1 GCA_019638075.1 Flavobacteriales bacterium
CCGCCCTTGCCACCGGAAAGCAATGAGCAGGATGCCAGCAGGAGCGCCACGCCCCACAGAAGCGGCCATTTCATGTTATTGCCCATGCCTATACGCATGCTCCTGCACCTTCACCACGTGCAACACGAACGGAAAAAGCGCATCCATCGTCTCTTGTGCACCGCGTGTGGAACCGGGTAGCGTGATCACCAACGTACGACCGACCATGCCTGCGACACCCCGGCTCATCATGGCCCATGGCATGCGTTCTTGTCCGTAGTTGCGCGCAGCTTCCATGATGCCGGGCACTTCACGGTCCAGCAGCGGTACGATGGCTTCCGGTGTGCGGTCGCGCAATGAAAGGCCCGTGCCGCCGGTGGTGAGGATGAGGTCGATGCCGCTGCCGGACCACGCGCGCACCTGTGCCGCAATGGCCTCCGGCTCATCGGCCACGACCGTCTGACCGGCCACGGCAACATCCAGCTTCAACAGGCGCTCCACGATCGCAGCACCCGCCTTGTCCTCCTTCTTCCCGCTCGCCACGCCATCGCTGATCACCAGCACGGCGGCTTTCACCGGCGTATCGAAACGGTCGTTCCAATCGCTCTTGCCGCCCTTCTTCTCCAGCAGGCGGATACCGCCGATCGCGACGCCCTTGTCGATGGGCTTGAGCATGTCGTAGATGGTGAGCGCGGCCACGCTGGCGCCGTGCATGGCCTCCACCTCCACGCCGGTGCGGTAGATGGTGCGCACCCGCATGGTGACGATGATCTCCATATCGCCGATGGCGAAGGTGCATTCCGCGTGCTCGATGGGCAGCGGATGGCAGTCGGGGATCAGCTCGTGCGTCTTCTTCACGCCGAAGAGCGATGCCACACGCGCGCTTTCGAGCACATCGCCCTTGGGTACGCGCTTCTCCTTCACCGCCGCGATGGTGGCGGGATCGCTCACGGTGACGAGCGCGGTGGCCGTGGCTTCGCGGAGCGTGGTGGGCTTGTGGGTGATGTCGATCATTCGTTGGGGCAGGATCCTATGGGCTATGAGTTGGGGCGCGATATATCGCGCCCGTACGACTGGGTCTTCCAGAGATGGGTGTCATCCGACAAGATCTCCTTCCCGAAGATCGGCAGTTCGGCCTTGATGCGGTCCACCACGTAGGCCACGGCCTCGCGGGCGGCGGCGCGGTGCGGCGCGCTGGCGAATACCATGAAGCACAGTTCGCCCGCCTTCACCGTGCCGAGGCTGTGGTGTACATGCAGGCAGGTCATGGTGGGCCATTGGGCGAAGGCATCCTCGCGGATGGCGGTCATGCGTTCGAGGGCCATGGAGCGGTAGGTGGTGTATTCGATCCCTATTACGGCAATGGGCGGACGATCGTCCGGGGGCATGGCATTTTCGCGACTCCGGGTCAAGCCCGGAGTGACAATGCCGACGACATCAGCGCGCACCTGCCCGAGGAAGATCTCGTGCGCGCCGATGTCGGTGCGGGTGGCGTGCTTGGCGATGCTCGTGGCGATGGTGGCCGGATCGATCGGCCCTTCCACGAAGATGTCCTTCACCTTATGTGGTTTGGTGTCGCTCATCCTCCTGCGAATGGTGGCAGCACGGCGATCTCCTCATTGCCGGTGAGCGGCCGGTCGCCATGCACGATGCGGCGGTCGATGGCGATGGCGTAGCTCATGTGTGCGAGGTCGTGGATGCGCTCCTCCAGTGCCCTCCGCAGGGCATGCACCGATGCGGCCGCCACGACGATCTCCGCCGCATCCGCCTTT
>JAHBUM010000367.1 GCA_019638075.1 Flavobacteriales bacterium
GCAAGCGATCGCCTGCACGGCCCAACCAGAAAAAGAAGAGGCGATGCTCGTTCGCGATCCCTTCCTGAACGTATCGGTCCCCCTTGCACGACTATCGGATAGTCTCGGTATCGCGGCCAAGGAGATCCACTTTGAAGTGGACAAGTCCGATCGGTTGTTCAAGGTGGTGGCGAACGGCCGGGTGCTGAAGACCTATCCCTGCGTACTCGGCGAAGTGCCCGAAGGCGACAAGATGATGCAGGGCGATCGCAGGACACCCGAGGGCGTGTTCGGCATCCGCAGCAAGCGCATGCACGACAAGTGGCATGCCTTCGTGTGGGTCGATTATCCCAATGCCGAAAGCCGCAGGCGTTTCGCACAACGCAAGCGCGATGGCCGCATCCCCGCCAATGCCGACATCGGCGGCGAGATCGGCATACACGGCGTGCCCGAAGGCAAGGACCATTGGATCGATGCCGGTGTGGATTGGACCTGGGGCTGCATCGCCTTGAAGAACCCCGACGTGGACGAGATCTACCCATACATCAAGGCGGGCGGAACGACGATCACGATCGTGCCTTGATGCAGTTCGGGCGGGATCTATAGGCACATCGGTGTCCTCCGTACCTTCGCGATCCGAAAAAGCGGGCCGCTTCGGCCCACAGCAGCGCACCGATGGAGATCCCCAAACGTTTCGAGCCGCAGGAAGCGGAAGGCAAGTGGTACCAGCATTGGATGGACAAGGGCTATTTCCGCTCCGTCCCCGACGAGCGCGAACCCTACACCGTGGTGATCCCGCCGCCCAACGTGACCGGCGTGCTGCACATGGGCCACATGCTGAACAATACCATTCAGGACGTGCTGGTGCGCCGCGCGCGGATGCTGGGCAAGAACGCCTGTTGGGTGCCGGGAACCGACCACGCCTCCATCGCCACGGAAGCGAAGGTGGTGCGGCTGCTCGGGGAACAAGGCATCAAGAAGAGCGCCATCGGCCGCGAGGAATTCCTGAAGCATGCCTTCGCGTGGAAGGAGAAGTACGGCGGCGTGATCCTCGAGCAACTCAAGAAGCTCGGTGCCTCCTGCGATTGGGACCGCACACGCTTCACCATGGAACCCGACCTGAGCGATGCGGTGATCGATGTCTTCATCGACCTGCACAAGAAGGGCCTGGTATACCGCGGCCTGCGCATGGTGAACTGGGACCCTGTGGCCCTCACCGCCGTGAGCGACGAGGAGGTGGTGCACAAAGAGGTGAACTCCAAATTGTACCACATCCGCTACCGTGTGGTCTACCCGAACCCTGCCCTGAGCGGAGTCGAAGGGGAGGGTTCCGGAGAATGGATCACCATCGCCACCACCCGCCCCGAGACCATCCTGGGCGATACGGCCGTGGCCGTGCATCCCGAGGACGAGCGCTATCGCGACCTGAAAGGCATGCAGGTGGAGGTGCCGCTGATCGGTCGCCGCATCCCGGTGATCTTCGATGAGTACGTGGATCGCGAGTTCGGCACCGGTGCACTGAAGGTGACGCCTGCACACGACGTGAACGACCACGAACTCGGCAAAAAGCACGGCCTCGAGACCATCGACATCCTGGAGCCCAACGGCACATTGAGTCCCGCCGCGCAGTTGTATGTGGGCGAGGACCGCTTCGCTGTGCGCAAGAAGATCGTGAAGGAGTTGGAGGAGAAAGGCCACTTGGTGAAGACCGAGGACATCAAGAACAAGGTGGGCTACAGCGAGCGCACCGATGCCGTGATCGAGCCGCGC
>JAHBUM010000368.1 GCA_019638075.1 Flavobacteriales bacterium
CAACGCATAATGAGAACGATGACGGAACGATGGAAGCAGCGCCCCGAAGGCAGCACCTGGGGCGATTGGGGGCCGGATGATCAATTGGGCCGCATGAACCTCGTGGATCGTACGAAGGTGCTGCAGGGCATCGCCGAGGTGAAGGAGGGAAGGACCTTCTGCCTCAGCCTTCCTTTGGACCTGCCCGGTGGCAACGTGCTCAGCCCCGTGCGCTTCCCGCCCGTGCTGCGGCCGGTGATCCGCAACAACGAACCCTACTTCAACTACGACTGGCGGAAGACCAACGAACGCCTCACCGACATCGCCGCCGACGATGCCGTGCTGCTGCACACGCAGTACTCCACGCAATGGGATGCCCTCGCGCATCGCGGCGCGCGCTTCGACGTGATGGGCGATGGACACGCCATACCCGTGTACTACAACGGCTTCCGCGCGGGCGACGATCTGGAGCTGCGCGCCGATGGTACCAGTATGGCGCACCGCCTCGGCGTGGAGCACATGGCCGCGCATGGCGTGCAGGGGCGCGGTGTGCTGGTGGACCTCTTCACGCATTGTGGCGAAAGCCCGCGACAGGAAGTGGGCTACGACCGCCTCATGCGCATCATGGAGGCCGATGGGGTGGAGGTGGAGCAGGGCGACATGCTCTGCCTGTGGACCGGCCTGGACCGCATGATCCTGCGCATGGCCGGAATGCCGGACGAGACCTTGAAACATGCCTGCGCCGTGCTCGATGGGCGCGACGAACGCCTGCTGCAATGGATCACCGACAGCGGCGTGGCGGTGATCGCCTCGGACAACCTCGCCGTGGAAGCCGTGGGCAAGCCGCTACCCGAAGGTGCCACCACCAGTTTGCCCTTGCACGAGCACTGCCTGTTCAAGCTCGGGATCAACTTGGGCGAGCTGTGGCATCTGGCGGAACTGGCGCAATGGCTCCGTGCCAACGGCCGCTCGCGCTTCCTGCTCACCGCGCCACCACTGCGCCTCACCGGTGCCGTGGGTTCGCCCGTTACGGCCATTGCCACCGTGTGAGCGCCATGGAGCAGCGCAGATGGATATACACGCCGCTGCCCGAACCGGTGCCCATCACCGAGCAGGTCTGGCCCGAAGGCACACTGCCGCTCGTCTGCACACGGACGATGGCCTACATGCACGAGCGGTACATCGGGAAGTGCTTGGATGGCCTGCTCATGCAACGCACCACCTTCCCCGTGCAGGTGATCGTACATGATGACGCTTCCACGGACAGGACGCCGGACATCATCCGGGAGTACGAGGCGAAATACCCCCATGTCCTCAAGGTGGTCTATCAAACGGAGAACTCCTATACCAAGCCGGACCGGTTGGAGCGAAGGGCGGCGGTGAGGGCATTGGTGGACCAGGGGAAGTACGATGCGATCTGTGAAGGCGACGATTATTGGACGGACCCGCTGAAACTCCAGAAGCAGGTGCAGGCCCTGGAGGCCGATCCGAGCGTGGTGGGCTGCTTCACCGATGCCTGGAACGAGAAGAACGGTGAGCGCACCTCGTACATGGACGGGGTGTATGCGTTGCGCCCCACGAAGAGGCTGCTGGACCAGCGCGACATGGTGCTGGGGCAGAACATCCCGGCCTGCACGGTGGTCTTCAGGCGCTCGGCCTGGACCACCATCCCGCGATCGATCGCGATGGGGACCATCGCCGGTGACACCGTCCGCTACGTGAACATCACCCGCAAGGGGCCGCTGCTCTACCTGCC
>JAHBUM010000369.1 GCA_019638075.1 Flavobacteriales bacterium
CGGCGTGGGAAGCATTGATGGCGTCACCATCGACTGCCACGGCAATTTCCTCGTCGCATCATGGAGCCCGGCGCGCATCACGCGCTTCGAGCCTTCCTTCACCCAGCCGGGCGTGGACATGGGCATCACCGGACTGAGCAGCCCGGCGGACATCGACTTCGATACGGTACACAACCGCGTCTGCATACCGAACAGCGGCTCGAACACCGTGCTGCTGGCCGATGTGGATTGCAGCATCGGCATCACTGAACGTCGCAGCTACACCACCCGTGTACACCCCAATCCCACCACGGGGCTGGTGCGGTTCGATCCGCCGATCAAGCGTTCCGAGCCGTACATGGTGCTGGATGCGCGCGGATGCCTGCAAGCCACGGGAACATTGCGTGCCCATGCCGCCATGGATCTGGCCGGGCTGCCGGACGGGCTGTACACCATCGTGTTCACCCGCATCGCCGAGCAGGTGCGCGTGGTGAAGGAGTGATCAGCCCTCCTTGGGTGCCTCTCCGGCCTTCTTCACACGCCGGTAGGTGAAGGCCGTGAGGATGTGGCGCCGCGCGAAACGCAGGTTGCCGTTGTTGTTCACGAACTTGTTGTACACGTTCTGCGGCACGCCGAAGTACTCGTACTCGCTGCCATCGCCGAAGATCAGGTGCAACGTCATCGCCTTGTAGCGCCAGTCGCTTATCACGCCCGTGGTGGTGGTGCGCTCGAACTCCTCCTTGTTGGTGGCATGCGTCTCCGGGTGGATGCTCACCAGGAAGTGGTACGCATCGATGATGTGCTTGCTGGTCTCCTCCGCTTGGTGCCGCTCCACCTCATCTTGGAAGCGATCCGGGTGATGCTTCTTCATCAACCCCTTGTACAGGTTGTTCAGCTCCTTCAGGTCGGTCTTCACCGTTGAACCGAGGAGCTTGCGGCTATCGAGGATCTTCTTGCTGGACATGCGGCCTTGCGAAAAGGGCCGCAAAGGTCGTGCTTTTACCCGGGAACGGGATCAATTCGCAGAAGGCGCGGGAAGCACGGCCCCTTCAGCAGCCACCGGAGCGGCGCTCACGGGCACGGCCATTTCGGCCCAGCGGTTCCAGTTGTACACCGTGGATCGCCCATGGGCTTTGGCGAACATGAAGGCATTATGCACATCGGTGAAGAGCCGACAGCTCGTGTACAGCATGCGCCCGTCCGCCATGCGCTGGCCGCTTACCACGGCATCGTGGTCCAAGGCGTGTTGCAGCACGGTCTCCAGCTCGGGCAGGCCGTCCTTCCCGGTGGGTATGGCATAAGCCGCCACAAGGTCCGAGGTCACGTACGAGTTGCCACGCACATCGTAGCTGAAGCGCTCTTTGCGTGCGGCGATGGAACGGAGACGGTCGAGCAGGAGGGTGAAAGCGCGGTCGGACATCGGTGTTGCTTCGAAGGCCGAAGGTGATGCCGACAGCATCGCCGCCCGATGCAGGGCCGGGACCTTGCATCAACACCCCGTTCGTGGTAAATGCGGAAGTGCTTGGAACTGAAGCCCGCGTGCGATCTGCCCCACGCGTGATCAGCGGATGGAGTTGACGAACCGCATGCCCACCAGCCGGTCGTAGCGTTGCTGGCGATCGGTCACGTACACGAGGATCAGGTAATCGTTCTCCGTCTGGTAGTGCGAGCCTTCCATCACCGTAAGATCGGGCACTTTCGATCCCGGTTTCAGCACGGCGTAGGTGAAGTCGATGAAGCCCTGTTTCAGCAGGA
>JAHBUM010000037.1 GCA_019638075.1 Flavobacteriales bacterium
GCCAAGACCGCAGGCTTCGACTTCAGCGGCGTGGATGCCCCGGACAACGATGGCGACATCTACGGCCTTCGGTACGCGGAGTTCGTGGTGCCCTTGGTGAAGGCCGTTCAGGAGCAGCAGGCGCTGATCGAGGAACTGCGACGGGAGATCGAGCTGTTGAAGAGGCGTTGATGCCGCCGACTTGTGCGAAGGGCCGCTCCTGAACGGGGCGGCCCTTCGTGCGTGTAGGATCATCCTTCAATAGACCTCTTTCATAATTCAATCCCAACCACGGATAGACACGGATGGACACGGATGATGACCGTGCCATCCGTGTCTATCCGTGGTTGACAACGAAGCATGTCCGCCGTGCGTGCTCCGTCGCTGAAGCTATGGCGCAAGCGACCGACGCTGATTGCGCCTTTGCGTAGCCGCTTCGGCGGAGCGAGGAATTTTAGCGCAAGCGTTCGGCGGGCGAAATACGAAAGAGGTCTATTGTGGTCGATCCAGAAGTTCAGGATGGACCGGCGGTCGCGCTGCGCGGATACCGACCAAACTACTTCGAGAGCCACTTCTCGGCGGCTTTGTTCGCTTTCTCGGCGGACAGTACACGTCCCTTCTTGACGTCCTCAAGGCCCTTTTGCACTGCGCGGCGCTCCTTGGCGTCCAACTCGTACACGGCGATCCGCTCACCCGCCTCCTTCAACATGCGGTCCAACTCGCGCAGCAGCACGGCATCCTTCGAGAGTTTCACACGGGCGATCACGCGCTTCCGCAGTTCGGCGGTGGACATGGCCTTCGGGTTGTGGTGCTAAGGTACAGATGTCCGCTGCGATCGCCTTCAGGGCGCTTCGCACCAAGCGTGATCCGCTCTGCTCGGGGCGGGGGGATGCGAACAGATAGCGCTGGAGAGCACGATGAAGTATGCCGTGCGAACGATGGTGCTGGCGGGGTTCCTCTCCATTGCATGGAAGCTGGAACGCCGGGCGTTCTGAACGTCGCACTTGCTTCCACCCATGGCTTACTTTTGACGCATGGCCGCGAACGACCGCATCCGCAGGAACGCGAAGGGGATCGAGATCGAAGTGGAGGTGTTGCTCGTGAAGGAGGGCGACTACTGGGTTTCCTATGCCCCCTCGCTCAAGCTCTCCTCGTACGGCGACTCGAAGGAGGAGGCCAAGAAGGGCTTCTCCGAGGCGCTGGGGATCTTCATCGAGGATACCGTGCGCAAAGGGACGCTCGAACGGCTTTTGATCGAATACGGCTGGACCCTTTCCCGCAAGGCGTACCAACCCCCTCCGGGCTTCGCTTCGGTGGATGTGACCAACCTGCTGCAAGGCTCCACGGCCAAGCCATCGGTGTACACGCGCAAGGTGCCCATTCCGGTCTGAGCCGTGGCCTTCAAGCCTATTCCCGCCGCGCTGTTCATCCGATACCTGAAAGCCAAGGGGCTGGTGGGGTATGGCCGCAGGTCAGGCACTTCGCATGAGGTGTGGGACTACCCGCGTGACCGGCCCGGCCTTCCGCGCCCCATCGTGATCCGGCCCGAATATGCGGAGATCCCCGCCCGGCACGTCCAGACCAGCTTGCTCGCCTTGGGCATCGATCACAAGACCTTCGAGCGCGAATTGGTGGAACTTGGCATCGTAAAGCAAAAAGGCAGGAAAAAGAAATGACCAACGTCCGCATCACCAACCGCAGCCGCCACCCGCTCCCTACCTACGCCACGGAGCACAGCGCGGGCATGGACCTCCGCGCCAACCTCGACGCGCCCATCGTGCTCGCCCCCGGCCAGCGCGCCCTGATCCCCACGGGCCTCTTCCTCGAACTCCCCGAAGGCACCGAAGCCCAAGTGCGTCCACGTAGCGGTTTGGCGTTCAAACATGGCATCACGGTCCTCAACAGCCCGGGCACGATAGACGCCGATTACCGGGGCGAGGTGGGCGTACTCCTCATCAACCACGGTCAGGAAGCCTTCGAGGTGAAGGATGGAGAGCGCGTGGCCCAACTGGTCATCGCCCGCTACATCCGGATCACTTTCGCGGAAAGTGCGGACCTTCGCGCCACTGAACGAGGAGCGGGTGGCTTCGGACATACCGGCACCCGCTGAGCGAGAACAAACGGAATGAAGATCATCGTCCCTATGGCGGGCATGGGCAAGCGGATGCGTCCGCACACCCACACCACCGCCAAGCCCCTGCTGCCCATCGCGGGCAAGCCCATCGTGCAACGCCTCGTGGAGGACCTCGCCGCCGTGGCGGGCGAGCCTGTGGAGGAAGTGGCGTTCATCGTCCACCCCAGCTTCGGGAAGAAGGTGGAGGATGAGCTGGTGGGCATCGCCAAGGCCATCGGCAGCAAAGGCACCATCCATTACCAGAAGGAAGCCCTCGGCACCGCCCACGCCATCCTCTGCGCCCAAAGCGCACTCAACGGCCGCGTGATCGTGGCCTTCGCCGATACGCTCTTCCGCGCCCAACTGAAACTGGACAAGGACTGCGACGGCGTGATCTGGGTGAACAAGGTGGACGACCCCAAGCCCTTCGGCGTGGTGAAGCTGGACGACAAAGGCATCATCACCGAGTTCGTGGAGAAGCCACAGACCTTCGTGAGCGACCTCGCCATCATCGGCATCTACTACTTCGCCGATGGCGAATACCTGCGCAAGGAGATGCAGTACCTGATCGACAACGACATCAAGGACAAGGGCGAGTACCAGCTGACCAATGCCATGGAGAACATGAAGCAGAAGGGCGCTCGCTTCAAGGCCGGCAGCGTGGACGTGTGGATGGATTGCGGCAACAAGAACGCCATGGTGGACACCAACACCAAGGTGCTCGGCTTCCTGAAAGGCACGAAGGACCTCGTGAGCGGCTCTGTGAAGAAGGAGAACAGCGTGGTGATCGAGCCCTGCTTCATCGGCGAGAACGTTTCCATCACGAACAGCATCGTGGGGCCGAACGTTTCGATCGAAGCGGGCGCGGTGATCACGGGCAGCGTGGTGAGGAATTCGATCCTGCGCGGCCATACGCGTGTACAGGACTGCGTGATCGACAACAGCATGATCGGCGAGCGCGCCAGCGTGAAGGGCACGGCCCTTGATGTGAGCATCAGCGACGACAGCACCATCGGATGAACAGGAAGCAAGCCCCACCCACCGGCGCGGCCCCGCTCCGTGGCCCGCTCAACGGGGTGGGGCGCACGGTGCTGGCATTGCTCGTGCTGGTGCTCACGGCCTGCGGGGGCGCGAAACCCACGGCCGGCAAGGGCGCCGGAGCCATCGATCCCGAGTCCGGGGCGCCCATCAACGCATCGGGCGACAAGCGCGCGCAGATCACGCGCATCTTCATGGAAGCCACGCAGGCACGTCTCGGCGGGCAGATCCCCAAGGCGGCCTCGCTCTACCAGCAATGCCTGAAGCTCGATCCCGCCAACGATGCGGCGCACTTCGAGCTGGCCAAGCTCTACCATCAGGGGCAGAACTTCCCCGCAGCGGTGGACCACGCCAAACGAGCCGTGGCCGCCGACAAGGAGAACATCTGGTACCGCTTCCTGCTGGCCGATCTGTACGCGCAGAACCGCCAGACCAATGAGGCCGCCGCCGTGTACCGCGAGGTGCTGGCGAAATGGCCCGACCGCTATGAGGTCTATTTCGATCTGGCCAACATGCTCGCGTACGGCGGCAAGGTCGATGAGGCCATCAAGGTGTACAACGAGCAGGAACAGCGCTTCGGCCTCAGCGAAGAGCTGATCATGCAGGAGTTCGGCATGCTCAGCCAGACGGGCAGGATGGCCGAGGCGCAGGCCCTCGTGGAGCGCGCCATCAAGGTCTACCCGAACCAGCCGCAATACATGGGCCTGCTGGCGGAACTGTACGATCAACAAGGCCAGCACGACAAGGCGCTGGAGCAGTACAAGCGCACGCTGGAGCTCGATCCGGACAACAGCATGCTCCGCATCGCCCTCGCCGAACATTACTACACGGCCGGGAAGATGGAGGAGGCCTACGACGAGCTCGGCCTCGCCTTCCTCGATCCCGACCTCGACATCGACGCCAAGATGCAGGTGCTCATCGGCTTCTTCGAGATGACCGAGCGCGAAGGCGAAAAGCCGGAGGACCGCCCCGACCTGATCCGCCGTTCGTACACGTTGATCGAAGCGTTGGAGAAGGCGCACCCCGAGAGCGGAAAGCCGCACACCATCCACGGCGATTTCCTGATGCGCGATGGCAAGCTGGCCGAGGCCCGCGATCAGTTCCGTGAAGCCCTGCGCACCGAGAAGGAACGCTTCCCCATCCACATGCAACTGCTGCAACTGGACCTTCAGTTGCGCGACTACAACGCGCTGCACAAGGATGCCGAGGAAGCCATCAGCATCTTTCCCACCGTGCCCGAACCCTACCTCTACAACGGCATCGCGCTATCGCAACTGGGCAAGCACGATGAAGCAGTGGAAACGCTGATCACCGGCCGCGATGTGGTGGTGGACAACCCGCCGCTGCTGGCGCAGTTCTGGAGCAGCTTGGGCGATGCCTACCACGAGGCCGCGCGCCACACGGATTCCGACAAGGCCTACGACAAGGCCCTCGCCATGGAACCCAACAACTCCGGCACGCTCAACAACTACGCCTACTACCTCAGCGTGCGCAACACGCAGTTGGAGAAGGCCGAGCGCATGAGCAAGCGCTCGCTGGAGATCACGCCCGGCTCGGCCACCTACATGGACACCTACGCGTGGGTGCTCTTCCGGCTGGGCCGCTACGCCGATGCGCGCACATGGATCGAGAAGGCGATCGCCGCCGGTGAGGCCGATGGCGTGGTGGTGGAACACTACGGCGACATCCTTTACGAGCTGGGCGACAAGAGCGGGGCCATGGCGCAATGGCGCAAGGCGAAGGACCTCGGCGACGCCAGTGACGCCATAGACCGCAAGATCAACGAAGGCATACGCGTGGAATGAACGGAGCGAGCAAAGCGATGGCGCTCGCCGCGCTCCTCTTCGCCGCCGGGTGCAGGTCCAGCAAGCCGATCCCCATCCTGAGGCCCGAGCTGCCGCCCCGCTCGCCGGAGAAACTGCTGGAACGCGTGCAGGCCGCGCATACCGACACGTTCCGCTATTACTCCGCCAAGGCCGGAGTGGAGATCAAACTGCCTGATGAAAGGAAGAGCTTCAAGGCGCAGATCCGCTCCGTGCGCGACAGTGCCGCATGGGTAAGCGTGGTGCCCGCGCTCGGCATCGAAGTGGCCCGCATCCTCCTTACGCCCGACAGCATGAAGCTGATGGACAAGGTCCACGACCAGTACTTCGTCGGCGATACCGGCACAGCCAAGGTCAAGTTCGGCTTGCAGCCCAGCCTTCCGCTCTTCCAGCAGGCGCTGCTCGGCAGGCCCATCGGCCTCGATCCGCGCGAGAAGTACCGCAGCGAGCGCGACGATGGGCACTACGTGCTCACCAGTAAGGAGAAGCGCCGGTTCGTCCGCGCGGCGGAGGACATCAGCCCCGGCGATACCTTGGCCCACGACCGCGACATGAAGGAGAAGCGCCTCGAACGCACCCTGCGCAAGGCCGAGGAGAAGGAGGCCATCGTGTTCCGCTACTGGATAGACCCGGAGAACTTCCTCGTCTCCCGCGTGCAGATCGCCGACCTCATGCGCGACCAAGTGGCCGACGTGCGTTATGAGGAACGGGGCGGTGCCGACAGCCATCACCTGCCCACGCGCATCCGCATCACGTTGAGCGATGGTACACGTCAGGCCAGCGGTGTGCTGGAGCTGTCGCGCGTGGAAGTGACCGGCCCCTTGCAGATGAACTTCCGCATACCGGAGAAATTCACGCCAATGCCATGAGGGTGTTCCGAAGCATCATCGGTAACCTGAAAGGGTGTGCGTCCTATTTGGTAAGTATGCGAGTAAGCGAGTGGCGAGTGGCGAGTAGGCGAGTCCAGCAAGCGACCATCAAGCTGGACTCGCCTACTCGCCACTCGCTACTCGCCACTCGCCCACTCGCATACTCTCGCATTCTTCCCCGCCTCGCCACCGTCCTCCTCATGCTCATCTGCACCATCTGCCTTTCCGCGCAGAGCAAGAAGGAGCTGGAGAAGAAGCGCGCGGCGCTGGACAAGCAGATCAAGACCACCACGGCACTGATCGAACAGGCGAAGAAGGAGCAGCGCGTCACACAGGAACAACTGCAACTGCTCGAAAGCCAGATCCACGCGCGCGAGCAGCTCATCAATGCCATGAGCGGCGAACTGCGCAAGGTGGACCAGCGCATCGCCGAGGATGTGGAACTGGTGGCTTCGCTCAGGCAGGACATGGTGAAGCTGAAGGAGGAGTACGCGCGCATGCTCCAGTTCGCCTACCGCAACCGCAGCGCCTACGACCGCATGAGCTACCTCTTCGCGGCCAACAGCTTCCAGCAGGCCTACCGCCGTTCGCGTTACCTCGCGCAGATCGCCGAGCAGCGCAAGCGGCAGGCCGCACTGATCGAGGAGACGCGCACCACCATCGACGAGCGCCTCGCCGGGTTGCAGGTGCAGCGTGAGGAGAAGTCGAAGCTGATGGGCGAGCAGCAGGCCGAACGGCAGAAGCTGAACCACGACCGCAGCGGCCAGCAGAGCGCCCTCAACAACCTGAAGAAGGAGGAGGGCCGCCTGCGCGACACCCAGAAGAAGCAGGAAAGCCAGCGCCGCGAGCTCGATGCCGCCATCCGCAAGGCCATCGAAGCCGAACTGAAGCCCAAGGCCAAACCCGGAACCAAGCCCGGCACACCCGCCAAGCTGGACATCACCCTGACCCCGGAGGCCAAGGAATTGAACGCCGATTTCGAGAAGAACAAGGGCAAATTGCCATGGCCGGTGGAGAAGGGTGTCATCACCAGCCGCTTCGGGCCACAACCGCACCCGGTGCTGCCGGGGATCAAGATCGACAACAACGGCATCGACATCACCACCGAGAAGAACGCCACGGTACGCGCCCTCTTCCGCGGCGAAGTGAGCAGCGTGATCGTGATCCCCGGCGCCGGCAAGGCCGTGATCGTGAGCCATGGCATCTACCGCACGGTATACAGCAACCTCCGCGACGTAAGCGTGGCCAAGGGCCAGCGGGTGGATACCAAGCAGGCCGTAGGCACCGTGCTCACCGACGACAACGGCTCCGTGGCCCACGTGGAACTCTGGAAGATCACCGCCGATGGGCTGGTGAAGGTGGATCCCGGTCCGTGGCTCTTCCGGTGATGGGTCTTACGTGGTTCGAGCCGAAGAGCAGGAGCCGGCGAATGAAGCAATGGAGGAATGAAGCAATAGCAAAGGGGCCTCCGAAGGACGCCCGTGCCATGCCTGATAGGTTTGCCGGCACCTCCCTTTGCTCCATTCCCCCATTGCTCCCATTGCTCCATTTTATCCCGCCTCCTGCCCTTCACTCCCCACTGGATCAGTAGTCCGATCGTGGATAACACACCAGCGCCGTTCCCGAAAGCCCGCATGCGCACGGCTCATCTTTGTCCTCGTACCTTCCTCCGGGGGCTGCCCGGAAAACCCAGACCATGAAAAAACGATACACGTCGGTGATGAGGTCATTGTCGGCATTCCTGCCCGGTGCCTTGGTATTCTTCAGCATGCCATTGCAGGCCCAGACCACCGGTGCCGCCCGCATGCTGGCCCTTCCGCCGGGCGTGAACGATATGTTCGTGGGGACGGTGGGTGGCGGAGGTGTCGCCCACGGCGGGGCCGCTTCCAATGCCACATGCGCGGGTGCGGTCATCAACGACCTGCCCGTGGGTACGCCGGTCACGGTCACCGGCGATAATACGGGCGCGGTGCATGATCCGGTATTCGGTGTGCCGGTGGTGTGGGAGGCCTTCACCACCACGGAGTGCGCGGATGTGGCCGTGGGCTATTGTGGCACCACCCCGTCCTTCGCCGGCTCATTGATCATGCTGGGCGTAGGGTGCCCGCTCACCAACGTCGTCTTCAATTCTCCGGGCAACATCCTCGTCGACGTCTGTGGTGATGGGAACTACACCATCCTCTTCCGCGACCTGCCTGCGGGCACGTACTATTTCCCGGTGCTCCAAGGGACGGGCTCCACGGGTCCCTATACACTCACCTTCATGGCAGCGGCATGCACCAGCACCGCCCCGGCCAATGCCATGTGCGCAGGTGCGATCGAGCTGCCTTCCATAACCGAATGCACGCCCGTTCTCGGTGACGTGGCCTTTGCCACGGCGGCCGGCAATACCGGCACCGGTTGTGGCAATGGCGATGTGGCCGATGGCATCTGGTACTACTTCGAGGCGCAGGGACCGGCATACGACCTTACGGTGGCCCCCAGCGCGCAGTTCAGTGTCCAGATCGAGGTGTTCGCCGGCGGCTGTGATGCGCTGTCGAACATTGCGTGTGCCATGGGTGGGGATTTCGGCGTGCCTGCAGTGGCGCATCTGTCCGGATTGACGGCAGGGGCGACCTATCATGTGCGCGTGAGCGATCGGTTCGCGGGCAGCCCGGTGACCACCAGCTTCTTCATCTGCATGGAGGCTGTGACCACGATCGTGTGCGAAGAGAGCGCCGGTACCATCACGGCCGATGTTCCGGAGGTCTGTCTCACCAACGGCCGGGCCACCATCACGGGCATACCCGGCGGCGATGCCGTTGTCCCCGAAGGGTACCAGACGCTCTTCTACCTGTCCACCGGTGCGGAGCCGGTGATCGTGCAGGGAGCGCTGACCCCTTCGTTCGAGGTCACCAGCGCGGCCAGCTACACCATTCATACGCTGGTGTTCAACGATGCCACGCTTGATCTGAACGGGTTGGTCTTCGGTACCACCACGGTCGCCTCCATCAACACGCTGCTGGTGCAGGCCGGCGGCGGGATATGCGCAAGCCTCGATCTTGTCGGCGCGGCCGTGCTCGTTCGGGAGTGCCTGCCCTGCCCGGCCAACACGGGCGCCCTGCAAGCCAATGCCAGCAATGCGTGCCTCACCGACGGTTCCGCCACCATCGACGCCACGGTGGGCGATGGTCGCGTGGTACCGGATGGTTTCGAGGTGCTCTACCTGCTCACCTCCGGCCAGGACCTCATCATTCGCCAGGGGGCGCTTACGCCAGCGTTCGTCGTTCACGCCGAAGACCTGTACACCATCCACACCTTGGTGTACGACCCCGCGACCCTGGACCTGGGCGATGTGGCTTTCGGTGTCACCAGCGTTCTTGATATGCATGCGCAATTGATGCAGGGCGGCGGCGACATCTGCGCGGCGCTGGATGTGGTGGGCGCGCCCGTGAACGTGCATGTGTGTACGGGTATCGCCGAGCGCAATACGGGTACATGGTCCATCTGGCCCAGCCCGAACAGCGGCCGGTTCAGCATCGCATCAGCAGAGGCGGAAGGCTCGGCCACCGTGCAGGTGATCGCCCCCGATGGCCGCCTGGTGCATGAGCAGCGCGTGGTGATGCAACGCGACGCGGTGGTTTCCGTGGAGCTGCCCGATGGCACCGCAGCGGGCGTGTACACGGTCCGCTTCCTTGCGGGTACCGGGGTCGCTGCCATGCGCATGGTGTTGGAGTGAGGCCCGGTGTTCGTCAACGGATCTGAACGGTTGCCGTGGTGTGAAGTGTGAGTGCCGAGGTGTGAGGTAGCGCGACTTCACACCTCGGCACTCACACTTCACATCTCACATTTCAGCGCGGGGCATACCTTCGGGCCGCAACCCAGCCCACGATGCCCATCCGCAGACCCTTCGACCTGAAGCAGTGGATCGCCGACAACCGCGACCTGTTGGAACCGCCGGTAGGCAACAAGAACCTGTACCACGAGGCAGGCGACTACATCGTGATGATCGTGGGCGGCCCCAACGCCCGCAAGGACTACCATTGGAACGAGACCGAGGAGCTCTTCTACCAGCTCGAAGGCGACATCGAAGTGGGCATCCAGGAGGATGGCAAGGCCGTTACCGTTCCCATCAAGGAAGGGGAGATGTTCCTGCTGCCAGCGCGGGTGCCGCACCAGCCCCGGCGCGGTGCCAACACCGTGGGGCTGGTGATCGAGGTGAAGCGCGATGACCGTGAGCTGGAGGATGGCCTGCAATGGTATTGCGAGCAGTGCAACCACCTGCTGCACGAATACCGCTTCGTGCTGCACGACATCGAGAAGGATTTCATCCCGCGCTTCCGCGAGTTCTACGGGGATGAGGCCAAGCGCACCTGTTCCAACTGTGGCCACGTGATGGCCGCCGATCCGCGCTTTGTCTAAGAAGCTGTTCGCAAGGGGGTGAAGGGTAGGGGCGGGATGAATGGAGCAATGGGAGCAATGGAGGAATGAAGCAAAGGGAGGTACCAGCAAGCTTATCGGGCATGGCATGGGCGTTCTTCGGAGGCACCGTCGCTTCATTGCTTCATTCCTCCATTCCTTCACTGCTATTCCTCCACTGCTCCATCCGTCCTGCTCCCGCCTTACCTCCTTCACCTCTTCGCCCGGCCCGTATCGCGAACAGGCTCTAAGCACATGGCAGCGCCGCTCACGATAGACATCCATACGCACATCCTGCCGGAGCATATCCCCGACTTCGGGCGGCGCTATGGCTACCGCGGCTTCATCCACCTGGACCATCACAAGCCGGGCTGTGCCCGCATGATGATGGACGACAAGTTCTTCCGCGAGGTGCAGGCCAACTGCTGGGACCCGCAGGTGCGCATCGGCGAGTGCGACCAGCTCAAGGTGCATGTGCAGGTGCTCAGCACCGTGCCGGTCATGTTCAGCTATTGGGCCAAGCCGCACGACACGCTGGACCTGGCGATGTTCCTCAACGATCACATCGCGGGCATCGTGGACCGCTGGCCCACGCGCTTCGTGGGCCTGGGCACACTGCCCATGCAGGAGCCCGAGCTCGCCATACAGGAACTGGAACGCTGCGAACGCATCGGCCTGGCGGGCATCCAGGTGGGCACGCACGTGAACGGTGTCAACCTGGGCGAGCCGCGCCTCTTCCCCATCTTCCAGGCCTGCGAGGAGCTGGGCATGGCGGTGTTCGTACACCCCTGGGACATGATGGGGCGCGACCGTTTCGACAAGTACTGGATGCCCTGGCTGGTGGGCATGCCCGTGGAGACCGCCACGGCCATCACCTCCATGATCTTCAGCGGCCTCATGGAGCGCCTGCCGCGCCTGCGCGTGGCCTTCGCCCATGGCGGCGGCTCGTTCCCGGCCACGCTGGGCCGCATCGAGCACGGCTTCCTCATGCGCCCCGACCTGTGCGCGGTGGACAATGCGGTGAACCCGCGCGAGTACCTCGGCCGTTTCTGGATCGATGCGCTCGTGCATGACCCCGCCGTGCTGCGCCTCGTGGTGGACCAGATGGGCGCCAGCCGTGTGGCCATGGGCACCGATTACCCGTTCCCGTTGGGCGAGCTGGTGCCCGGCGAGCTGATCGACAGCATGCCCTACGATGCGGCCACCAAGGAACTGCTGCTTGGCGGGGCGGCCTTGGAATGGCTGGCGATGAGCGGGGAGCGGTTCCGGTAGGGGTTATGCTTCTGTCATGATAGGGACCGGTCCGGATCACGGGCCAGCCCTTTGGAAGAGGGATGTTCAGCGTTCATCCCTTAGAGCCTGTTCAGGATCTCTTGGATGATGGATCCGGAGTCTATTTTTTTGACCAGACGCAGCCCCAAAAGAACCGCGTAGCGGTGCCTACGGGGTTCTTTTGGGGCGAAGTATGGGCGAAAAAGAGGCCCGGAGACGCATTTGAAGAGATCCTGAACAGGCTCTAACGCAAGCCCGGCAGGGTCCTGTCGATCAGGCTCTGTAGGTACAGGTTGACCTTCTGCCAGGCGCTCATCTCATTCTCCAACTGAAGCAAGCGCCGATCAAGGCGTTCCACCCGCTCGGCGAGCGATGTGTCCACCGAGGTGGGCAGGGCGTTCTCCGTTCCGTCCAGCAGCCATCCTGCGCTGGTCTTCAGCGCGGGGGCAAGCCGCCCGAGCAGCTCCACGTCGGGCAGGCGGTTGTCACGCTCGATCCGGCAGATGACGGTCACGCTTGTGTTCGCCAAGCCCGCAAGCTGGGCTTGTGTGAGGCGCAGCGCGACGCGCCTCTCTTTGATCCGCTCTCCGATGCTCATGATGGGGAGTGTTGGTGTATGGGCACATGGCGTAGAGAGAATTCGGTGAGAGGTGCCCTAAAAGTAAGCAGACCCTTCGGAACAACGGATCCGGTCTTGCGGTTCCGGTCGCTTTTCTTTCAGGAACGGCAACTCGCACTTGCCAGAACGGGAGGAAAATTGCCAACAAAGCATGAAGATCTGCGGGCAAAGCGCCGGAGGTTTGCCGGGCGGCACCGGAGCCGCACTCCAAAACCCAGTTCGCCATGACCTACCGAGCACGCATACCGAGCGCCGCCGCGCTGATGGCGGCCCTGGCCCTTTCAACAGCCTCCACTACCCCGGCCCATGCCCAGGCCGATGCCTGGGGCGTGGGTGGCGCCACCTATACGGTACTGCCGGAGAGCAGCACGGGCGATGTATCCACAGCCCCGCGCGCACTGCCCGTGCATCCGCCGGGCACGCCCAACGCCTACACGGGTCAGGTGGCGCACCGCTCGCTGCACATCCGCACGGCGGGCGATGGCCGCATCCTCTTCTTCGAGGTGGACGGCAACCTGTACGACGGCGCAGGCTGGCTCATGGCTGATGCCCGTGGGCCTGGCTGTCAGGACTGTCTGGAGCCGGGGGTGATGGATTTCCTCAGCGTGCCCGTGCCCGGTACCTGCCACCTGTTCTATCTGTTGAGCGCCGCTGCAAGTAGCGCAGAGTACGACGGCACCCACATCCAGGTGAGTGTTCTGGACTTGGAAGCGGACAATCCTCGTTTCGCTGGTGTCTCTCCACCGAACGGGCAGGCAAGGCGGGGCAGGCTGCTTTCATTCGAGGAGATCCACGACCATCCCCAGTTTCCCAACTGGCAGCCCCAGTTGGAGCAGACCTATTACGAAGGCCTGCCTTGGCCTACAAGCGAGCGTGTGGGTGTGCTGAACACCACTACACTGGGCAAGACACGTACACCGATCCTTCGCGTGGCGCAGAAAGCCAACGGTGATAGCTGGCTGGCTGTGGTCACCGCCAATCGGGTGCAGTTGTTCCTCATCAATTCCAGTGGGATCCATCCAGTGGATCCCTTGCCGAACCACCTGAATGACTATGTTCAGATCTTCAGCAACTCGCAGATACAGACCAAGGCGTACTTCCGCGATGCGGATGCGGTGATCGCAACCGACCCTGACACGGGCCAGGAGACACTTGTGCTGGCAATGACCGACGGGGAAGGCATGAAGCTCTGGCCTGATCAGTTGTCCAGCTATAATCTGGTGGTGCATCGATACAACGCCATTACCGGCCACTACCAGCAGGACCGCAGCGAGGCTTGGACACTGTATGGCAATCCCTCCGGATGTATCACTGCCCAGCCCACCATCACCGCGCCGCCAGGACCACGAGGCTGCGCGCTCACTGCCGATGGCAGTGGGGTGTTCGTCACTGGTGAGCGCACTACAGATTGCAGCACCTGGCAGGCGTATATGGAGTACCGTGCCTTCGGTGGCGGCGTCATCGACCTCACACACGTCTTCGGTGCGGCCATGCCTGCCGCGCTTTCGCGCACCCGCATCCATCGCAACCGGGCACCACGCGAGATCGACGGCTTCGAGGTGCCGCCCGGCGATGCCATCTATCTGCCCGGTGGCACCACGGTGGGCGCCGTGTACGTGGAGGATATGGAGTGGCCCTTCTTCATACCCGATGCGTTGCAGGGAGGACAGGCACCCCTCTTCAACACAAGCGAAGCGGGCTACTACCTGCCCCGCTTTCTCAACGAAGGCGTGGCTGCGGACAGCTACTTGAGCGCCACCAAACGCGCGGCCTGCTGCACTTTCCTGAACACCCACGGCAGCGGTGTGCTGGGGCGGCAGGAACTGCAGGGCAGCCATAGCTGGACCAGCACCAACAACCCCTTCGGCAACGCACAGGTGCTTACCCTTACGGAGGATGTGGTGGTGAAACCCGGCGCAGTCCTGTACATCGGCACCATGACGCTGCGTTTCGGCCCCAACGCCAAATTGATCGTGGAACGCGGCGGGCGGATGATCGGCTACAACAGCACCTTCACCAGCCTCACCTGCCCGGGATCGCGCTGGCCCGGCATGCGCGCGGAGGGCAATACGGCCAACCCGTACCAGACCGACAACCCCGCGTTGCCAGTGGACCAGGAACAGGCCTATATCAGGCTGCAGGGCTGCACCGTGGAGAATGCGCGCACCGGCGTGTGGTGCGCAAGGGAGTCCTTCCTGGGCACCTCTCTGGCAGGATACACCGGAGGCTACGTGCGGGCCTACACCACCACGTTCCGCAACTGCATCACCGGTGTGCGGGTGGAGCATTACCAACGCAGGAGCACGACAGGCTCGGTGTTGCCCAACCTGTGCGAGTTCAACAGCTGCACCTTCGAGACCACCGGCACCTGGCCCGACTTCGGCCAGCGCACCCCGCGCGCCCATGCCGAACTACAGGCCGTAGAGGGCATCCGTTTCAGCCAGTGCAAATTCCTGAACGAGGCTCCCGGTTCGTTCCCACAGCTTCAGCGCGGCAATGGCATTCTGGCGCGCACCGCCGGGTTCTATGTGGAAGGCAACACCACCGAGGACGCCAGCTTGTTCAAGGGCCTCACCGTGGGGGTGAACGCCTCCACAGGCACCACGCGCAAGGCCAGCATCCGGCGCTCGTGGTTCCGCGACAACCACCTTGGTGCGCTCATGCAGAACTGCACCGGCCCCGAGGTCAGCCGCTCGCACTTCTTCGTGCCCTTCATCAACAGCACGGAATACCCGCCCACCGGCTTGGTGCTGCACCAGAGCACGGCCTACTTGGTGGAGGAGAACAATTTCCACACCAGCCACGCGAACAGCCTGAACGTGGGCCTGCTGATACACGGCGATGTGCTGGAAGAGAACCGCATCTACAACAACAGCTTCACGGGCTTGGCCGCAGGCACCTACGTGAAGGACCGCCAGAAGGGCTACGACCCCGGCGTGGGTGCCGAGTACATCGGCCTGCAACTGCTCTGCAGCGACTACACCAACTGCGGCTACGACTACCTGTTGGGCGACAACACCTACATCAATGCCAGACAGGGGGAGTGGGATGAAGACATATATCACTCCCAACTGGCGGGCAACCGCTTCTACAACGGCTACGTGCCGGGCATCAGCATCTCCACCGTGCAGCTACCGGGGGTCCTTGCACCCCGCTTCGACTACTACCGCCACAGCGTGCTTGAATGCGACCCGCACGACGACAGCCCGTACTTCAACGACATCCCCATAGGGCCAAGCTACTTCAACAAGGCTGCGGACTGTGGCAACGGCCGCCTGCAACAGCTTGGCGGTGGTGGCGGCATAAGCGGCTACCGCCTCGCGGCCGCCCAGTTGCGCAGCGCCAAGGCCTACTTCGCGGGCACGGTGGATACGGGCGAGAAGGTGGCGATTGAGGAAGCCATAAAGCAGGACAGCCCGTGGCTGCCCAGCCACACCCTGCGCGACTACCTGCTGGCGCGCTGCCCCCTGAGCGACGAGGTGCTGCTGACACTGATCTACCGGCCCGAACAGTTGGACCCATGGCACCTGACCCAAGTGCTGCTGGAAAATGCTAAATTGACGCCCGGTGTGCTGGAGGCGTTGGAGAAAACCGAACAACTGAACCCCTACATGATGGCCATCGTGAAGAACGCGGGCAACGGCCCCACGGTGAAGGACCTGTTGCTGCAGGAACTACAGATGCGCAGCACCGAGAAGGCCCACCACTTGGTGCTGGCGTTTGATGAGATCATGAGCGACAGCACCATGGTGGCGCCCACCGACACGCTGTACGCCATGCTGGCCTACGCACCCGACGGTGGTGACCTATACACACTGGCCGAGCTGGCGATGGACCAAGGCGACCACGACCTTGCGATAGCTTGGTTGGACAGCTTGGTGGCTGCGAAGGATCCCGGACAGGATCTGCTGCGCGAGTTGGCCGACATGCAGAAGGCGGTAGGCTACGATTGGAGCCAAGCCAATGGCGGCCAGCGCGAACGACTGAAGGAACTGGCCGAAAAGACAGCGCCGGGTGCCGCCTTGGCTTGGGCGATCAGTTACCACTTGGGCGATACGGATGAGTTGCCGCTGGCGCAGCTACCTGTTGCGACGAAGAGTTATTTCCCGCACCGGCCCGCGCGAACCACCGCAGCCACGGAGCGCCCCATGGTGCAGGCGCACCCCAACCCCACCACGGGCAGCAGCATGGTGGTGATCGGTAGCGGGGTTGACGAACCAGCGCGGTTGCACGTGACCGATCCCAGCGGGCGGTTGATCCGTACCCTTCCAATAGCTGCCAACCAGCAGTTGCTGGAATTGGACCTTTCCGGGCTGGCCGATGGCCTGTACGTTCTTGAGTTGCTGGTGGGAGACATGAAGCTGGGCGCAACGAAGCTCACGCTGCAACATTGATGAAAGGTAGGGCAGGCCGGAGGTGCTTCACCTCCGGCCTGCCTGTCTTTCCTTAACTCTTCACAACATGAAGCGTGCGATCTATCCTATCCATGTGGGTGTTTTCGTAATGCTCAGCATGGCCGTAGAGGGGCTTGCCCAAACCACTTTCAATGTGGTGCAACACAACGCCAACATGCTCGGCTCGCAGGGGCGCAGTATCTTCGAGCAGGAAGGCGGCTATTTGTTCTTCAGCGTGGAGTGGGCAAGCGATAGTTCCTCCACCGCGCTGTTCACCTCCCGACTGGATCTGGAGGGGAACTTGATCGGGCAGCATGAATTCCGTACCGGACGGCATGTGGACCCCGGCGTGACCGACCCCATCTGCCAAAGCGGGGACAAGTATGTGGCTGCGGTCAATTCGTTCAGCTCCAACGGAGAGATCCCTCGTGCAACGTTCCTTTATTGGTTCAACGCCGAAGGCGACACCATCCGCACCCGGTTCTTCCGATCCGATAGTGCTTCTGAGGGCAACATCGGTTCGCAGCAATTGGTGGCCCTGCCCGATGGCGGTTTCCTGCACTGTGGCTGGTGTGGCGACCCGATCAACACCGGCTGCATCACGCGGCTTGATAGTACCGGCACCATCCTGTGGGAGCGCCTCTACACCAATACCAACGCCATCTCCAAAGCCACCCCCTTGGCCGATGGCGGCTTCATCCTCGGCGGAACACAGAACGGGCAGTTCGACAACGCCGTGGTGATGCGTACAGATAGCTTGGGTGCCCCGCAATGGACGAGGTACTATGGTGCTTATGGCAATACCGGCGGGGGACGTGCGCTGGAGGCCGCGAATGGAGACATCCTCGTGCCGGGAGCTTGGCGGCCAACAGTGGTTGGCCCCGGTCAGATCCGTGACCGGTGGGCATCCTTGTTCCGTTACGATGCGCAGGGCAACTCGCCGACACGGAAGGATTACTTCTGGAGCTATTTGGCATCCACCAAAGCCATTCTCCCGAAGGACGAGACCCACTATTGGCTGGTGGGTGGCATGTTCCAATATGGCGTAGACCCTGATGGAGTGATGCTCCTGTTCGAGCTTGACGAGAGCTTGGACTCGCTTTGGATGCGCCGCTATTGGTATTACGAGCCGGACGATGCAGAAAGCTTTGTTTATTCGGTGCGCAGCACCAGCGATGGTGGGCTGGTAATGTGCGGTATAACAAGGCAGGGGGTAACGGATCCGCGACCCTATCTGACATCGAATTGGTTGCTGAAGCTGGACAGCCATGGCTGCTTGGTGCCGGGCTGCCACACGGTGGGTGTTCAGGAGTATGTGTTGGGCCTTAACGAGCGCCTGCGCGTAAGCCCCAACCCGGTGGCACAAGGCGGGCCGCTGCGGGTGGCCTTCGAGGCACCGCCGGGCTTCAGCCCACAGGGCGCATTGCGTGTGGTGGTGTTGGATGGGCTTGGCCGCGAAGTGGCTGCGGAGCAGTTCAGTGGCAATGGGTCGGAGCTTGTGCTAAAGGCTCCCCTTGGCGCAGGGCTGTACTATCTGCACTTGCGTGATGAGCAGAAATGGCTGGCGGGTGCGAAGATCATTGTGGAGTGAACGAGGAACTGAACCCCTACATGCTGGCCATCGTGAAGAACGCGGGCAATGGCCCCACCGTGAAGGACCTGTTGCTGCAGGAACTGGAAATGCGCAGCACCGAGAAGGCGCACCACTTGGTGCTGGCGCTTGATGCGATCATGACCGACAGCACCCTGACCGCACCTACCGACACGCTGTACGCCATGCTGGCCTACGCGCCCGATGGCGGCGACCTGTACACCTTGGCCGAACTGGCCATGGAACAGAACGACCACGACTTGGCGATAGCCTGGATGGACAGCTTGGTGGTGGCGAAGGACCCCGGCGAGGCCGTACTGCGCGAGCTGGCCGACATGCAGAAGGCGGTGGGCAACGATTGGAGCCAAGCCAATGGCAGCCAGCGCGAGCGGTTGAAGGTATTAGCCGAAACCACGGAGCCGGGTGCGGCCATGGCCTGGGCCATTCGCTACCACCTGGGTGATACCGACGAACTACCACTGGCCCAGCTACCTGTTGCCACGAAGAGCTACTTCCCGCAGCGGCCCACGCGAACCACCACGGCCATGGAGCGGCCCATACTACAGGCGCACCCCAACCCGACCACCGGTAGCAGCATGGTGGTGATCGGCAGCGGGGTGGATGAGCCAGCTCGCCTGCATGTGACCGACCCCAGCGGACGGTTGATACGCACCCTGCCGATAGCCGCCAACCAGCAGTTACTGGAATTGGATCTGAACGGCTTGGCCGATGGACTGTATGTTCTTGAGCTCCTTGTCGGAGACATGAAACTGGGTGCAGCGAAGCTTACGCTGCAACGCTGATGATGGGGCAGGCCGGCGGTGTTTTACCTCCGGCCTGCCTATCTTTTCCTAACTTTCCACAACATGAAGCGTGTGATCCATCCTATCCATACGGGCATTTTCGTGATGTTCTGTATGGCTGTAGAAGGGCTTGCCCAAACCACGTTCAATGTGGTGCAGCACCACCCGAGCACCCTGTCGTATAACGGAGCGTTCTCGGTGTTCGAGCAGCCCGATGGGTACTTGGTTTTCAGCCTTGGCTGGTCACTGGACAGCACCTCCAGTGGGATCCATGTCGTCAAGTTCGACCTGGAAGGGGATTTCGTATGGCTGAAAGAACACCGAAGGGAGTACGGTGTGGAATTCGGATATAGCGACCCGGTGGCCGAAATACCGGGTGGGCGGTACGTCGCGTCCGTGCTGGAATACAGGGCGGGGGTGATAGCCAGCTCGAACTACCTCTACTGGTTCAACACCGAAGGCGACACCATCCGCACCCGGTTCTTCCGGTCGGACAGTGCTTCTGAGGGCAACATCGGCTCGCGGCAATTGGTGGCCCTGCCCGATGGGGGCTTCCTGAACTGCGGCTGGTGTGTCGGCGTGCCCCGGATCGGCTGCATCACGCGGTTGGATAGCACCGGCACCATCCTGTGGGA
>JAHBUM010000370.1 GCA_019638075.1 Flavobacteriales bacterium
GAGGCAGGCATTCCTGACAACTGACAACCGACAACTGGCAACTACCTCACTGCCCAACCCATACAAGGGTACCTTTGCCCCATGATGCGTTGGATGGGGGCTTGGTCGCTGTCGTTGGTACTCACCGCTTGTGGCGGATCGGAACAGGAGGAGCTGTGCGCGAAGTTCTTCGAGCCCTATCCCGACATGATCTCGGAGCGGACCCGTACGAATTTGAACGCCACCTACCTTGATGGCATGGCGATGTATGCCGCAGGCAACTACGAGGGCGCGCGCGACAGCATCGCCCAATTCCTCAAGGTGCAACGCGCCGACCTTACCGGGTACATCTATCTGGCCTGCTCCTATCTGGCCTTGGGCGATCCGGACAAGGCGGAACTGCAACTGGACCACCTTGGGCGCGCCAACATCCTGCATTACGATGACCAGATCGAGTGGTACAGGGTGGTCTGCTGGGTCTGCGGCGGGCAGTTCGACCGGGCGCGGGCCGGGGCGCAGCGCATCGCTGATGGGCGAGCGCACACCTACCGCAGCGAAGCGAAGAGGCTGTTGAAACAGCTTCCCGAAGCATCGACGAAGTAGCGATGGATGCGGTCGATCGCCTGCGCCGGAAGCTGGCCTCTCCCCTGCCCGGCCACGACACGTTCTTGGAGCTGAGCGGTTACAAACGGCCGGACCTCGAACGTGCGCTGAAGCTCGATCCGCCACCGCGCGAAAGCGCCGTCCTCGCATTGCTCTACCCCAAGCCGGAGGCGCTGCACGTGCTGCTGATGGTGCGCCCCACCTACGACGGTGTACACAGCGGACAGGTCTCCTTCCCCGGCGGCAAGCGCGAACCGGGCGATGCCAGCCTTGGGCACACCGCGCTGCGCGAGTTCGCCGAAGAGACCGGGGCCGCCACCGATACCGTTCAACTGCTGGGGGCGCTCAGCCCTGTCTACATCCCGCCGAGCCGCATGCTGGTGACACCGTTCGTGGGCTTTGCGGAACGGATGGATCCATGGCGGCCCGATCCACGGGAGGTCGCCAGGCTGTTGGAAGTGCCGCTTGAACTGCTGCTGCGCGATGACATCCTCAAGCGTCGCGAGCAGTTCATCCAGCTCATGGGACGCAATGTGGAGATCCCCTACTTCGATCTGCATGGCGAAGTGGTGTGGGGTGCCACCGCGATGATGATCGCCGAGCTACGCGAGCTCCTCCACGGCGACCCCGATCCTCATTAGCAGCGCGGTATTGGGACGTGAGCCGTTCGCGTTGCCGCTGTGCGCGGGCTTCAGGCGCTTCACGAAGTACATGTCGATGCGGCCCTTGTTCTTCGCTTCCACCTGGCCGCGGTGCTCGCACTCGAAGTAGTCCTTCACCAGTTCGTAGGTCTTGCCGCTGATGTTCACTTCGCCGGGTTCGCCGCTGCTCTCCATGCGGCTGGCGGTGTTCACGGCATCGCCCCAGATATCGTAGGCGAACTTGCGCTTGCCCACCACGCCGGCCACCACGGGCCCACTGTGCAGGCCGATGCGCAACGACCACGGCTGCCTGCCTGCTGCTGCATGCTCGCGGTGCCAGTCGTTCATCATCTCCCGCACTTCGATCGCGGCGGCCACGGCCTTCACGGCATGGAACACATCGGACTTGGGCACGCCGCACGCGCTCATGTAGCTGTCGCCGATGGTCTTGATCTTCTCGATGCCGTAACGCCCGATGATGTCATCGAAGCGGA
>JAHBUM010000371.1 GCA_019638075.1 Flavobacteriales bacterium
GACAGCGTGCTGTTCGAGCACTTCACCACCACCACCTACCAAGCCGCTGGCGAGCAGGCCGACCAGGCGCTGGGCCAGGCCCTCCAACATGCCGCACGGAAGTTCACCGAGATCGGTGGCATACCCGAACAGGTGTCCGCCGCGTACGGTGCTGGACTGAGCCGCTCCAAAGGCACCGTGATGGAACTGGCGCGCCCGAAGGCCATCCCCTTCCAAGGCCGCAAGGAGATGCTGTCCGCCTTGGTGAAGGCCGTGGTGACCGTGCAGACCGAGGACGGCCACGGCAGCGGTTTCCTGATCACCAACGACGGCTACCTGCTCACCAACCAGCACGTGGTGGGGAGCGACGGATTGGTGAAGGTGAAGTTCGAGCAGGGCTTCACCCTCGATGCGCAGGTGGTGAAGACCAACAAGGATTTCGACCTGGCACTGCTGAAGGTGCAGGCCACCGACCTGCCCGCCCTGGGCATCGGCGACGACAAGGGCCTGATGCTGGGCGAGGAGATCTTCGCCATCGGCACACCCATGGAAACGGCGTTGAGCCAGAGCGTTTCACGCGGCATCCTCAGCGGGCGGCGCGACATCGAAGGGCGAAGTCTGCTGCAAACGGATGTGAGCATCAACCCCGGCAACAGCGGTGGCCCCTTGATCGACGAGAACGGCCTCGTCGTGGGCGTGGCCACCTTGAAGATCAGCGGGAAGGGGCTGGAAGGGCTTGGCTTCGGTGTGCCGATCTCGCAGGCGTTGGAAATGCTCAATATCTCCTTCGCCCGATGAAACGTACAGTACTCCTCCTTCCCCTCCTGCTGGGCGTGCTCGGCACACAGGCGCAATGGGGCATCCAAGTGGGAGGCCATTGGGAACGATTGATGCCACGTGGCCTGATGGGGGGTATCGCCACCGTGGACCACGACCTCAACGACCGGCTCGGAATAAGCCTCGACCTCTCGATCGGCTTCGGCATCGGCAGTTCCGGGAGCTACTCGTACCAAGGATATTCCGGGAACTACTCGCTGGAGCGGAGGTCCATGGGTTTCACCTACCGCTCCCAGTTCTTCCTCTCCGATAACGATGATGCTGCCGTCTACATCGGACCATTCATCGGCTTCCGCAAGCTCAACTATACCCTCAACCCCGACCCGTACCAGATCAACGGGTGGAATACCAGCGCGCCATCATGGGTGGTGAAGCAGACCCTTAGCGGGGCACTCTTCCCCGTGGGCATGCGGATGGGCTGGCGCGCTCCACTTGATGGCTTCTACAGCGAACTCTTCTTCACCGTAGGCACCATTCTCGGCGACAAGGACCACTTCAATATACCATACCTACAACCCAAGGATGTCGTCGGTGGCGTTTACCTGCAAGCCGGCTATTCCTTCGGCGTGGGCTGGTAACGCCCGAACGTAACGAAGCCCCGCACTTTCGTGGGGGCTCCGTTACCTGAGGCTTCAGCCTCCAAGCAGGGCGAACGCGACAGCCGAACTACCGGTACCCGTTGATGTAGGCATTGGCGATGATCTCGCTTTCACGGATCAACCCCTGCACGATCTCACGGATCACGTCGTTCAACTGCTGGTCCGTGTAGCGGTCCAGGTTGTTGTACACGTGCGTTTTGCGCTTGCTGCTTTTGATGAAGGCTATTTTGTCCTTCTTCGTCATGTGCCCTTCAACGGCGCTTCGCCGCAAAAGGATCCACTCCGCCGGAAT
>JAHBUM010000372.1 GCA_019638075.1 Flavobacteriales bacterium
TGCTGGCGATGAAGCCGTTCGGCCCGCTCCACGCGAAGGTGTACGGGGTGGTGCCTCCGCTCACGCTGGCATCCACTGCGCCGGTCGCAGTGCCTTGGCAGGCGGCCGTGGTGATCGATCCGCTCACGGCGAGCGCTGCGGGTTCGGTGATGGTCACGCTGGTGTCGATCGCGCAGCCGAAGAAGTCGATGATCTGGAGCGTGTACGTGCCGGGCGTGAGCTCGTCGATGTCCTCAAGGCCCGTCTGTTGCCCGTCGTACGCGGTCCAGATGTGCGAGTAGGGCGCGGCCCCGCCGAAGAGGCTGAGGTCGATGGCGCCGTTCGCCGCGCCATGGCAATCCACGTGGTCCACCGCAAGCACGATCGACAATCGTGCGTCCGCGCCTTGGATGGTCACAGGGTATTGCTTGAAGTGCATGCAGCCGTTGTCGTCGGCCACTTCCACCATGTACAGGCGGGGAGCAAGCCCGGTGGCCGTGGCGCTGTGTACGGGCGGGTTGGTGTCCCATGTGATGGTGTATGCGCCGCTGCCTCCGCTCACGATGATGGTGGCCTCGCCATCGCGCGCACCGAAGCACGTCTCGTGCCTCACATTATCGAACACGACTTGGGTCGGGCTGGCCGGTTGGTCGATGGTCGCGCTCGACGTGGCGGTGCATCCGCGCGCGTCGGTCACGGTCACTTCATAGTTGCCTGCGTGCAGATCGGTGGCCTGTGCCGTGGTCTGTGCAGGCGAGCTGTCCCACACGTAGCTGTACGGTGCGGTGCCTCCCATGGCGGCTGCGGTGGCGGTACCTGTGTCTTCGTTGTAGCACAGCACATCGGTGGATGCCGTGATGCCTGCCGACAATGCGGATGCGGGTTGCGTGATGGTCGTGCTGCGGAGGATGGTGCAGCCGTTCGCATCGGTGATGGTGCAGTTCCATGTGCCTGCGGCAAGGCCGGTGGCGCTGGGACTTTGTTGCGCGGGCGTGGTGTCCCATGCGTAGGTGTATGGCGCGGTGCCGCCGCCCGCCGTGGCGATCGCGCTGCCGTCATCGCCGCCGTGACACGATACGCTGGCGGTCATCGTTGCGTTACCGGTCAACGCGGGCGCTTCGGTCAATGTCAATGGTGCGGTGTGGGTGCATCCGTTGTCATCGGTCAGCGTGAGCGTGTAGGTGCCCGCGCGCAGTGCGTTGATGTCCGGCGTGCTGGCCGCGAAGCCATCCGGCCCGCTCCATTGTGTGGTCACAGGTGCCACGCCTCCGGTGATGGCGGCGTTGATGCTGCCCGTGGAAGTGCCGTTGCAACCGATGTTCCATCCACCGTTGACCGCAGGCGAGGTGAGGCTGGCGCCGAGCGCGGCGGGCGCTGTCAGGGTGTACGTGGCGGAAGTGGCGCAGCCGTTGGCATCGGTCAGCGTGTATACGTACGTGCCCGTGGGCAGGCCGCTGAGGTCTTCCGTGTTCGCGGCGAAGCCGTTGGGTCCGCTCCATGCGTGCGTGTACGGGCCTGTGCCACCCGTAAGGGTCTGCGATATGCTGCCATCGGTGGCCGTGGGGCAGCTCACCGCGAAGCCGTTGAAGTCGCTGGTGGTGCCAACGATGCTGAAGAGCCCGGGCTGGCCCACGTTGAAGCTTGTGTTCGCGCTGCATCCGTTCGCATCGCTAACGGTGAGCGTGTACACGCCCGATCCCAGTCCTGCGATGCTG
>JAHBUM010000373.1 GCA_019638075.1 Flavobacteriales bacterium
CGTGCCATCCGAAAGCCAAGGTACGGATCCAAAGAAGCGCAGGGTCCACTTCGTGAGACCGGCAGGTTTGGGGGGCACCTGCGGAGGTTTAAGTAGCACTGTAGCACACTCCACAACGCTCAAGAACCGCCACTTCGAAATTTCGAAGGGTTCATTCCGGCTTTCTCGTGGGAGTAGCACGGCAAAAGATCCAAGGCATACCACCTACGAAAGCGAAAGCCCCCCGATACGGAGGGCTTTCGCAGTGCCGTGGATCGTTCTCAGTAGTACACCAACCGGCGCACTTTCGTCACATGCTTGGCAAGGCGGATCACCTGTTTGGTGTAGCCGAACTCGTTGTCGTACCAGGCATAGAGCACCACGCTCTTCCCATCGGGGCTTACGATGGTGGCGTTGCTGTCGAACACGCTGCAGCAGGTGTCTCCGATGATGTCGCTGCTCACCAGTTCGGGATCCACCTGGTAGTGGATCTGGTTCACCAGATCGCCCACGAGGGCCGCATTGCGGATCATGTCGTTCATGGCGGCGAGGTCGGCGATGGGTTTCTTCAGCGTCAGGTTCATGATCGCCAATGAACCGTTCGGCGTGGGCACGCGCACGGCGTTGGCGGTCAGCTTGTCCTTCAGGCTGGGGATGGCCTTGGAAACAGCCGTACCTGCGCCGGTGCTGGTGATCACCATGTTGATGGCGGCGCTGCGGCCACGACGGGGCCCCTTGTGGTAGTTGTCCAGCAGGTTCTGGTCGTTGGTGTAGGCATGCACCGTCTCGATGTGGCCCTTCTCGATGCCGAGGTTGTCCTCCACCACCTTCAGCACGGGGCAGATGGCGTTGGTGGTGCAACTGGCGGCGCTGAACACCTTCTCGTTCTCGATGTCCACCTCCTTGTGGTTGATACCGTACACGATGTTCGGCACCTCCTTGCCGGGGGCGGTGAGCAGGACTTTGGATACACCCTTGCTCTTCAGGTGGCGCTCCAGATCGGCGCGCTTGGTGAAGGCTCCGGTGTTGTCGATCACCAGGGCATTGTTGATGCCGTACTGCGTGTAATCGATGTCCTCCGGGTTGGAGGCGGCGATCAGCTGCACCTGCTGGCCGTTGATGATGATCTGCTTGTTCGGCACGTCCTCGGTCACGGTACCCTTGAAGGAGCCGTGAACGCTGTCGTTGCGTAGCAGGGCGGCGCGTTTCACGATCTCGGCATCCGTAAGGGTGCGGGTCACGATGGCGCGCAGGCGGAGCTGCTGGCCTTTGCCGGCCTGCTTCACCAGCTCGCGCGCGGCGATGCGGCCGATGCGGCCGAAGCCGTACAGCACCACGTCCTGCGGCTTGAACTTGTGCTTGTCCTCGCCGATGAAGTCGCTCAGGTGGGTCTTCAGGAAATCGGGGACGGACTTGCTGCCCGATACCGTGAACTCGTGGGCCAGCTTGCCGATGTCGATCTTGCTGGGGGCGAGGTCCAGCGCGAGCAGGCCACGGGCCACTTCGGCGGTGGTGTTCACGTCGATCGGCTTCTTCACCACCTCGTCGGCGTAGTTGAAGAGCTTGATCACCTCCGAGATGCCGATGTCCAGCAGGTGGTTGCGGAAGAACACCAGCTCAACGCTCTTGCCGTACATGAGCTGGCCCACCGAATTGATCAGGTCCACGGCGGCGCGCTCACGATCCACGTACTCCTGCAGCCCGGCTT
>JAHBUM010000374.1 GCA_019638075.1 Flavobacteriales bacterium
GCGGTGAACGAGCACGTGACCAAGCGGCTGGCGGAATGCTACATGCGGCTGGGCCAGAGCGATCAGGCCGAGAAGTGGTACGCCATGGTGGTGAAGTTCCTGAACCGGGAACCGCAGGAGATGTACAACTATGCCGAAGCATTGAAGAGCAACGGCAAGTATGTGGAGGCCGAGGAGTGGATGGACCGCTACCTCGCCGCCACGGCCACCGAGGGCTCGCCACGGCGGAGCAACATCAACGGGTTCGCGCGCAACTTCCTCGCCACCCCGGACCGCTTCATCGTGCGGCCTGCGGGCATCAACACCGCCTTCTCCGATTTCGGCGCTGCGTGGCTGGGTAGTGACCGCGTGATCTTCTCCTCGTCGCGCCATGTCACCACCGGCATCGAGCGCCGCGCCGCATGGAACGACCAGCCCTTCCTCGACCTGTTCATCGCGGATGTCACCCCCAACGGCGACCTCACGAACGCGCGCGCGATGGAAGGCTCGGTGAACACCAAGTTGCACGAAGGCCCGGCCACCGCCAGCGCGAACGGCGATGTGCTGTGGTTCACACGCAACGGCTACCATAACGGGCGCTCGCAGAAAAGCTCGAGCGGCATCACGCGGCTCGCCATCTACAAGGCCTACGCGCAGGGCACCTCATGGGGCCGCGTGGAGCAGTTCCTCTACAACAACAGCGAGATCTCCGTGGGCCATCCCGCGCTTTCACCGGACGGGAAACGGCTCTTCTTCGTGAGCGACATGCCCGGCGGCTACGGCGGCACGGACATCTACATGTGCATGGACCAGGGCGGGCAATGGGGCGAGCCGGTCAACCTCGGTTCCATCATCAACACGCCGTACAACGAATCGTTCCCGTTCATCGGAGCCGATGGCACGCTCTATTTCTCCAGCAACGGCCACCCCGGCCTCGGCGGCATGGACATCCTTGCCGCGAAATACCTCGGCCTCGACGAGTTCGCGCCGCCGATGAACCTTGGTGCGCCCGTGAACGGCACGCGCGACGACTTCGGCTTCATCATCGACAAGGCGAACAAGCGGGGCTTCTTCTCCAGCAACCGCGCAGGCGGGGCCGGTGATGATGACATCTACGCCTTCGAGATGCTGGCGCCGCTGGACCAGCGCTATCTCGTCACCGGCTTGGTGATCGATGATGACAGCGGCTCGCCACTGATCGAGCTGGAGGTGAAGCTGCTGGACAAGAAAGGGCTTGTGCTGGCCACCACCACCACCGATGCGCGCGGCGAGTACACCTTCCCGGTGGAGAAGGGCCGCGAGTACCAGCTGAAGGCCGAGATGAAGGGCCGCTACCCCGGCATCCAGCACCTGAGCACCGACAAGATCGAGCAGCAGCAGATCCTTTCCCGCGACATCCACCTGGTGGCCAATGCGGGCATCTGGCTGCGCGGCGCCATCCGCCACAAGGATGTTCCCGGCTTCGTGGAAGGCGTCACCGTCACGGTCGTCAATCTCAGCAGCTTCTTTTCGGAGGGCCTCGTCACCGGCGAAAGCGGCGACTTCAGCATGCGCCTGCAGAGCAACGAGGAGTTCGAGGTGCTGCTGGAGAAGCAGGGCTATTACAGCATGAGCATCCCGGTGAGCACCATCGGCATGCGCGAGGGCATCATCGACCTGAACGAGATGCGCGACCTGTCCTTCGAGTCGATGCTG
>JAHBUM010000375.1 GCA_019638075.1 Flavobacteriales bacterium
GTCCCCCAAGGCAACCATCCGGCGTATCCGCGTTATATAGCTGCTCAACAGTGTACCGATAGATGGAACGTACCCGGCCCACAGATCGCTCCAACCTCATCAGGGTGAGCGTGTTGCTGTTCACCGCGCTTGCCGTTGTCTCCTTCACATTGGCCCGCGTGGCCGGGTGAGCGTGGCGCTTGCATCGGTCCGCACTACTTTCGGGCCATGCGCATCAGGCTCCTTATCGTACTCATCGCACCGCTCGTCTCCCATGCACAGGAGAAGTCGGAGAGCACCCTGCTTTGGCGGATCACCACGCCCGGCGTGGCCCGGACCAGCTACCTCTACGGCACCGTACACAGCAAGGACGACCGCGCCTTCCAGTTCACCGATTCGGTGCTGCCCGCGCTGGACCGCTGCGCCATCGCTGCGGGCGAGCTCGACCTTTCCGCCGACAAGCAGATGGGCATGGCGTTGTTGACCAACATGCGCATGTCCGGTGGCACGAAGCTGGCCGACCTGTACAAGAAGAAGGAGTGGAGCCGGGTGGAGGCGATGATGCAGGAGCGCGTGGGCTTCATGGCGCCCATGCTCGCATCGGTGAAGCCCTTCTTCGTGCTGGCGATCATGACCGAGAACGACATGAACGATGCGGCCGGTGAGCGCACCGTGGTGCTGGACCAATACCTGCAACAACGCGCCGCATCGAACGGCAGGCGCGTGATCGGGATCGAAACGGTGGCCGAGCAGATCGCGGCCATCGATGCGGTGCCGCTGAAGGTGCAGGCCGCGATGCTTTTGGACTACGTGGACAACGGCGGTTTCCCCGGCGCGATGGACGCCCTGCTGGATGCCTATGCCAGCGAGGATCTGGATGCTCTGATGAAGGAGGCGATGAAGGCGGGCGGCATGCCGGAGCAGTTCGAGCGATCGCTGCTGACCGAGCGTAACGGCCGCATGGTGGAGCGCATGGACAAGCTGCTGCGCGAGGAGGGATCGCTCTTCTTCCTGATCGGCGCGGCGCACCTGCCATCGCCCACCGGCCTCATCGCCGGGCTGCGCACCAAGGGCCACACCGTGGAGGCGGTGCTCAGCGGGCGCAGTGCTCCCGTGCGGCGGGTGGAGCCGGTGCTGGAGGAGCACTGATCGCTACTTCGCGCGGCGGATCCTTCGGTAAAGCAGGAACACGATCACCGCGAGGAGGATCACACTCCAGCCGCGAACAAGGGCGATCGCCAGTTGCAGCAGCATGTTCCAGCCATCCTTCGCTGCTTCACCGACCTTGCTGAAGAAGCCCGGCTCATAGGCTTCGATGTTCTGTTCGTTGGGCAGCATGTCCCGCCGGATCGCTTCGCGCTGGTAGATGTCCAGCGTGAGCGTGCTGTATGCGATGCGGTCCTCCAGTTCAATCGTGTTCAAGGTGGCTTCATCGGTCTGTGCCTGTCGGTCGATCAGCTTGTCTTCCGCAGCGATGGTCTCCTTCAACTTGCGACCCTGTTCGTCAATGGCCCCGGTGAGCCGCTGCGTATGGCCTGCCAGCCGTCGCTTCGTCAAGCGATCGCGCAACAATGCGATGCGGACGTCCGTGGCTGAAAGCGTGCGGTGATCGAGGAAGTCCACGAAGGCGATCAGCGACTTCAGTGTGGTGTCCAGCGCGGTGCTCGGCACACGCACCGTCAGGC
>JAHBUM010000376.1 GCA_019638075.1 Flavobacteriales bacterium
TTGTCATCCCGGCCTTGAGCCGGGAGGATCGACGCTACGGATCATTGGTCATTGCTCACGTACAGCCGGTTTCCTGAACGAATTGACCACCAGCCCGCCCATGAACGCGCCATACAATGTGCTGTTCACCGGACTGCTGGTGATGGCGCAACCGTTGGTGCAGCCCCACTGATGCCAGTAGAGCCAGCCGACGGCCGCACCGAGCGCCACACCGATGGCGGTGATGATCCACGCGCGCTTCATGTCAGCCCTTGCGGGTGTTGATCTTGAACGGCAGGTACAGCGGGCAGAAACTGACGAAGCTGGTGAGCACGAACACGGCGGCCAGCACCAGCAGCACGATGCCCCATGTGCCTTGCAGCACACCGGTGAAGGAGAGGACCGCGATCACGATCGCAGCGATGATCCGCAGCAGGCGGTCGGTGTTACCCATGTTCGGTTCCATTATGGATGGAGGTTGATGGTGCAAAGGTCCGATGGGGATGTTGCACCGTTGGTGAGGATCATCACATACCCCGACGCTTGTTCAGCAATGGTTGCGACATCCGTACCTGCACCGCCCCTAACCCCATGCGTTCCACACCGAACGTGGGCTGGCATATCGACACCAAGGGTTCAGTGTTCCCTCTCCGGCAATGTCCTTTCTTTGTTCCACTGATGTCCAGCACAGCGATCCTTGTCACGGCACTATTGTGTGTGGTCGTTCTGGGAAACCTGTACCTGTTCCGCCGGGCGGCGAAGAAGGAAGGCTGGCTGCGGATACAACTCTTCACCAAACTGAGTTGGTCGCTCTTGGGCGCGATCGTGCTCCTTTGGCTGATCCTGAGCGGCAGGCTTGAGCTATGACTACGCGCGGCCTCTCAACGGCCAGACCTGAAAGTCGCTATTTCCCGAGATAAGCCCCGTACATCCACACCAGCTTCTCCTGCGCGCGGATGTAGTCGCTCATGAGCGCGTTGGTGCCTTCGTCGTTCGCATCACTGCTGAGGTCGAGCAGTTCGCGTTGCAGCGCGATCACCGTGCGGAAGGCATCGAGGATCTCCTTCACCGCCGCGACGCCGTCGCTCACCTGCCTGCTCTCCTTGATGGTGGACACCTTGCGGTAGTCGGAGTAGTTGTGCGCGGGCGATGCGCCGAGGGTGAGGATGCGCTCGGCCACCTCGTCGATCTTCAAGAGCAGGTCGTTGTACAACTCCTCGAACTTCACGTGCAGCTCGAAGAACTTCTCACCCTTGATGTTCCAGTGGTAACCGCGGGTGTTCTGGTAGAAGATGGAGTAGTTCGCCAGCAGGGTGTTCAGCTTGTCGGCGAGCTTGGCGGCCTTCTTCTCATCGAGGCCGATGGCATTGGTCTTCTTCATGGCGATGGGTTTGTCCTCAAAGTAAAGCCTTCGGGCCAGTGAACGGACTGTCGATCGTCAGTGCGGCAGCCTCTCGCGCACCAAGCCGTACACCCACGTACCCGCCACCGCGCTCAGGAAAGTGACGATCACCACCGTGAAGCCCGCACCGATCTGTGCGAACAGCGGGCCGGGGCATGCACCGGTAATGGCCCAGCCGAGGCCGAAGAGGAGGCCACCGTAGATCTGCCCCTTGTTGAACTCCTTGTCCGGTATGTGGATCTCCTCGCCGTGGATGG
>JAHBUM010000377.1 GCA_019638075.1 Flavobacteriales bacterium
CGAGGTGGTCCAGCGAAACGAAGAGGCCTTCCACCATCACCACCGCGCCGTCTATGATGATGCCGAAGTCGATGGCGCCGAGCGAGAGCAGGTTGGCGCTCATGCCCTTCATGCGCAGGCAGAAGAAGGCGAAGAGCAGCGCCAGTGGGATGATGATGGAGACGATGAGCGTGGTCCGCCAGTCGGCCATGAAGAGGAACACGATCGCCGTCACGAGGATGATGCCCTCGAAGAGGTTGTGCATCACCGTATCGGTGCAGTAGGCCATCAGCCGGTCGCGGTCATAGAAGGTCACCATCTCCACGTCGGCGGGCAGCACCTGCGTGTTCAGCTCCTCGATCTTGGCCTTCACGCGGGCCAGCACCTCGCCGGGGTTCTCGCCCTTGCGCATCACGATGATGCCTTCCACCACGTCGTCGTTGCCATCCAGCCCCACCTGTCCCACGCGGGGCAGGTCGCCCTCATGCACGGTGGCCACGTTCTTCACGAGGATGGGCACGCCGTCGCGGGCTTCGATGATGATGTTCTCGATGTCGCCGATGCTGGAGAGCAGGCCCATGCCGCGCACCACGAAGGCCTGCCCGTTGCGCTCGATCACATCGCCGCCCACGTTGATGTTGCTGCGCGTGACGGCCTCGTACACTTCCAAGGGCGTCAGGTCGTACTGCATCAACCTTCCGGGGTCGGCCTCGATCTCGTAGATCTTCTGCCGTCCGCCGAAGGCCACCACATCGGCCACGCCGGGCACCTGCCGCAGCCGCCGATCGATCACCCAGTTCTGGATGGTCAGCAGGTCGCGGCTGTCCTTCTTGTCGCTGTGCAGCGTGTAGCGGAAGATCTCGCCCGTGGGGCCGTAGGGCGGCTGCACATCGGCTTCCACGCCATCGGGCAGTTCGATGCTGTTCAGCTGATTGTTGACCTGCTGCCGCGCGAAGAAATCCTCCACGTCGTCCTCGAAGATCACCTTGATCACGCTGAGGCCGAACATGCTGATGGAGCGCACGTTGGTCTTGCGCTGCACGCTGTTGAGGCCCACTTCGATGGGCACGGTCACGAACCGCTCGATCTCCTGCGCGCTGCGGCCGGGCCACTGGGTAACGATGATGATCTGCGTGTTGGTCACGTCCGGGAACGCCTCGATGGGCGTGTGGCGGAAGCTCACGAAACCCGCGACCACCATGACCCCCACCCAGAAATAGGTGAAGAAGCGGTTCTTCAGCGAGAAGGTGATGATGGAGCGGATGAACGACATGGGTCAGCGGTCGTTGAGGGCGTCGTAGAGGAAGAGCTGCTCCTTGCTCACGACCACCTCGCCGTCGGCCAGCCCGCCGGACACCCAGCTGGTGCCGCCGGTGGTGTGGGCCACGGTGATGCGGCGCGTCTCGATGTTCATGCGGTCCCTGAACACCATCACATGGTCGCGGTCGTTGTCGTTGATCACGGCGGCGGCGGGCAGGGCGGGCAGTTGCCTGTCCTCCTGATACACGAGGCGCACATGCGCGATCATCTCGGGCTTCAGCAGCACGCCGGGGTTGGGCAGGGTGATGCGGATGCGCATGGTGCGGGTGCGCGGGTCCAGCATGTTCAGGATCTTGTCCACCTTGCCGGTGAACACTTTTCCCGGATAGCT
>JAHBUM010000378.1 GCA_019638075.1 Flavobacteriales bacterium
GCCCACTGACAACAGACAACTACACGCTATGGAAGATCCGCTTGAGCACACCCACCACGTGCTCCACTTCTTCGGCCGTGCTGTACCGGCTGAAGGAGAAGCGGATGTTCGCGCCGGTGCGGCCGGGGTAGAGCGCCGCGAGGACGTGGCTGCCTTTGTTGCTGCCGCTGCTACAGGCGCTGCCACCGCTGCATGCCACGCCTTCGATGTCGAGGTTGTAGATCAGCATCTCGCCCTTGCCATCATCGGGAAAGCGCACGCTCAGCACGGTGTACAGCGCATCGCTGCTCACATCGCCATTGAACCCGATGCCGGGCAGTTCTTCCAGCAGGCGCTTCTTCATCAGATCCTTCAGCCCCTGCACGTGGGCCTGATGCTCTTCCAAGCCGGTGTAGGCCAGTTGCATCGCTTTCGCGAGGCCCACGATGCCGTAGATGTTCTCGGTACCGGCGCGCATGTTACGTTCCTGCGAGCCGCCGAGGATCATGGGCTTCAGGCCCACGCCGCTGCGCATGTAGAGGAAGCCCACGCCTTTGGGACCGTGGAACTTGTGGGCCGCACAGGTGATGAGGTCCACGGGGAGCTTCTGCATATCGAAGCGGTAGTGCCCCATGGTCTGCACCGTGTCGCTGTGGAACAAGGCACCGTACTTCCTGCAAAGCGAGCCGATGGCATCCAGATCGATGCGCGTGCCGATCTCGTTGTTGGCGTGCATCAGCGAAACAAGGGCGCCTTCGCCTTGCGTGGCCTTCAGCAGTTCCTCCAAATGGGCCATGTCTGGCCTGCCATCGGGATCGAGGCGCAGCCAGTGGGCCTTCGCCCCTTTCATCTTCTCCAGTTGCTCAGCCGTGAGCTCCACCGCGTGGTGTTCGATGGGGCTGGTGATGATGTGCCGCACCCCGAGGTCGCGCACGGCGCTGTTCAACGCCATATTATCCGCCTCGGTGCCGCCGCTGGTGAAGATGATCTCACCGGGCGCGCAGTTCAGCAGTGCCGCCACCGTGCGCCGCGCCTGCTCCACCGCCGCGCGTGTCTTACGCCCGTAAGCATGTATCGCCGACGGGTTTCCGAAATGGTCGCGCATGAAGGGCAGCATGGCCTCGAGCACCTCGGGGGCCATGGGTGTGGTGGCAGCGTTATCGAAATAGATGGTGCGCATGGTTCAGGGGCGGTTCGCAGTTGCCAGTTCTCAGATGTCGGTTGTCAGTACTCCTTGGTGGAATGCTGTACGTGTTCAGTTGCCGGGCTTTCTGGGGGCAGTGGCATGGCGGCAATGCGCCATTAACCTCTCTGCCATCCGGCAGGCTGACAACCGGCATCTGAGAACTGACAACTGACTTCCGGCCGCAAAACTATCAGGATGCGCGCACCCTGCCGGTCCAGTCCCAGGGCTATCGGGTCTCAAGTCAATTGGTGCTGTTGGGAGAAGAGCACTGAAGCGTAATTCAGTCATGCGGAGGCGCGGAGTACGCGGAGAAGCCCTGCCTCACCCCCAACCCCTCTCCCTTTCGGAGAGGGGTTTCTCTGCGTACTCCGCGCCTCCGCGTGACCAAAACACGTCAAGGCTCTCCCCTACGGGCCACCCAACAACACC
>JAHBUM010000379.1 GCA_019638075.1 Flavobacteriales bacterium
TCTTCGACACCCGGCAGGATCCTGAGAAGATGGCGTGGTGATCGCCAAGGCTGAGGTGGGAGCGGAACTGCGACTGTCCAAGGGCGTTGCTCACGGACAGGCGCTCCTTACGGAAGTTCAATGCCGGATGATGAAGGAAGGGGGCGGTGGTGGCGGGGGAGGTTGTTCCGAGTTGTTCTGGACCGGAGGCTCGCGGTCGATCCGAATGGCCGTGATGCCTGCGGAGCAATCGGACGTGCGGTAGTGGATGTCCATGCGGAACCGCTCGGGATCATTGCCTTGGAACCGGCACCGGAAAATGCTCTCGTCGGCTTCCGGGTAAATGCGCACCACGGAAAGCTCATGCGCCTGATACAGCCGGGCTACGACCGGTACGGCATTGGCGAGGTCTTCGCGTATCCGTTGGCGGTCGGTGATGCGAACGGAAGGGTCGAGCCAGATCTCAAACCCCTTGGTGTTGTTCGATGCCAGCCCTTCCACAAGCTCATACGCCTGTTGCATCTTCCTGTCCTCCCCGCAGGGAACGATGACGGGCGGTGTCTGTGCCTTGGCAAGCAAAGCATACAGGAAGAGGATGGCCGCAGCCGCTGCTCGGATAGGCATGCTCGTCAGATCTCCACAGGTTTCGTTGCTGAGGTAGCAAAGGGGCTGCCAACTGTTCCAGCCTGACAATCCCGAACTCCTACCTAACTCCTGAACATCCCGAAGGTCTTCCCCAAAAAGCCCTTCAGCTCCTTCCGATGCACGATCTTGTCCAAGAAGCCGTGCTCCAGTACGAATTCGCTGGTCTGGAAGCCTTCGGGCAGGTCGCGGCCGATGGTCTCGCGCACCACGCGGGGGCCGGCGAAGGCCACCAACGCCTTGGGTTCGGCGATGTTCAGGTCGCCCAGCATGGCGAAGCTGGCGGTAACGCCACCGGTGGTGGGGTCGGTCACCACGCTGATATAGGGTAGTTTCTTCTTCGCGAGCTGCGTGAGCTTTGCGCTGGACTTCGCCATCTGCATCAGGCTGAAACCGGCCTCCATCATGCGCGCGCCGCCGCTCTTGCTGATGATCACCAGCGGGCACTTGCGTTTCATGGCCTGGTCGGCGGCCAATGCGATCTTCTCGCCCATCACGCTACCCATGCTGCCGCCGATGAAACGGAAGTCCATGCAGGCGATCACCACGTAGCTCTTGTCCAACTTGCCCTCGGCCACGCGCATGGCATCGTTCAGACCGGTGTCCTTGCGGGTCTTGGCGAGGCGGTCGGTGTACTTCTTGGTATCCTCGAACTGGAGCGGGTCACCGGCGATCAGGTCGGCCCCGATCTCGGTGTACTTCTGATCGTCGAAGAGGATGGCGAAGTACTCGGCGCTGCCGATCTTCTCGTGGTGCTCGCACTTCACGCACACCCATAGGTTGTTCTCATGATCCTCGGAGGTCATGATCTCATCACACTCCGGGCACTTGTACCACAGCCCTTCAGGTGTTTCCTTCTTCTCCTCGGTGGCGGTGGTGATGCCTTCCTTGGTGCGTGTGAACCAACCCATGTTCTGCTCGTTCGGGATGA
>JAHBUM010000038.1 GCA_019638075.1 Flavobacteriales bacterium
CTGCTGATGATGGCCTTCGCTGCCGGATGCCTGCGCGTGCGGAAGGCATGGAAGGGAGGTCTGACGGCCGGGTCGACCTTGGGCCTCTACGGGCTCGGCCTGATCGGCGCTGGCATCTTCGGTGCGGGTCCGATGGCCGACTTCCCGCCTGCCACGGACCGTACGGCGGGTATCCTTCCGGCGAACGACCTCCTCCATTTCGCGTTCGGCGGCACCGGCTTCCTGGGCCTGATCGCCGGGGCGCTCATCCTCGGAATACGCTTCATCCGTGCCGGCCGATGGGGCCGTGCCGGGTTCTCCATCCTCACCGGTCTTTTCTTCGCTTACGCCTTCATGGGCATCGCATCGGGCCCGCCCACATCGGCCGCCATGATCGCCTTCTACGTGGCCGTGCTGCTGGGCTGGGGATGGATCGCGTCGCTTTCCAACTGGATGCTGGGCGATCTTCGGGATGGCGCCCATGCCAGGTCCATCGCTTGAAACGATCCACATCACACCCACGCTGAGTTAATACCAATTCGACACTCAAATCCCACCGATCTGCTTGCCCTTTTTCCGCATGGCTTCTCCGCCTCAACGGTTCCATAGCTCAGGCTATGCAACCATCGAGTCGTATTGCCCTGCGAAAAAATTGCCGCGCATCTTTGGATGGATTTGAGTGTCGAAATGGTATAACACCACCTTCCATGTCCGCACCACGCAACAAGCCCAAGCCCATCACCATCGCCGCATACATCGCTGCGGCGCCCGCCGAGGCGCAACCCCTGCTGAACGAATTGTACGCACTTCTGAAAAGCGTCGCACCGAAGGCCACGGAAGCGATCAAGTGGGGTTCGCCCGCGTTCGAGGAGGGGCGCATCCTGTTCGCCTTCTCCGCGCACCGGAAGCATGCCAACTTCATGCCCAGGCCCGCATCGCTGGCAGCTTTCAAGGAGGAGCTTGCCGCCTTCACCGTGGGGCGGATGGCCATGCAACTGCCGTATGGAAAACCCCTGCCCAAGGCCCTCCTCCGCAAGATCGCCACGCATCGTGTGAAGGACGTACGCGAGAACGATGCCCGCTGGATGTGAACAACGAAACACCCCATCATGCGCGACCTGCCCAAGAAACCCACCAACACCGACGAATACCTGGCGCTGCTGCCTGTTGACCAGCGAACGGCTTTGGAAACGCTTCGCAAGCAGATCCTGGCCGCTGCACCGGGTGCCGGGGAGCACTTCGGCTATGGCATGCCCGCGTTCAAGTACAATGGCCATCCCATGCTGTACATCGGTGCGGCGAAAAAGCACTGCGCTTTGTATGGCTCGGTACCCGCCGGTCTCAAGGAGCGGCTGAAGGGCTTCGATGTGGACAAGGGCACCATCCGCTTCACGCCGGAGAAGCCGCTGCCTGTTGCGCTCGTGAAGGACATCGTGCGGGCGAAGGTGGCGGAGATCGAGGTGCGCTGGCCTGTGTTAGTGAAGAAGGCGGTGCCGGACAAGGCTGTCAGCGGCGCATCGGTGGCGAACGATCCGGCCGTTCAACCGGTGCTCGCGTTCGAGACCGCACAGGCGTGGGATGCCTGGCTGGGGAACCATGGCGCAACTTCCAAGGGCGTATTCCTCAAGATCGGCAAGAAGGGCAGCGGGCTCCGGTCCATCACGGCGGAAGAAGCGTTGGAGGTGGCGTTGTGCCACGGCTGGATCGATGCCATCCGGAAGGGCAACGACGACAAGACCTTCCTGCAACGGTACACCCCGCGCGGACCACGCAGCATCTGGAGCGAGATCAACAAGAAGAAGGTGTTGCAGTTGATGAAGGCCAGGCGCATGCATCCGGCCGGGCTCGCTGCGGTGGAGCGCGCCAAAGCGAACGGGCAATGGGACAAGGCATACGCTCCTGCGAGCACCATCACCGTACCGCCGGACCTGGAAGCAGCGCTGAAGAAGAACAGGAAAGCCCGCGACTTCTTCGCCACGCTCAAGAGCAGCAACCGCTTCGCCTTCCTGCACCGGTTGCACACCGCGAAGAAGGAGGAGACACGCGCCCGGCGGCTGGCGCTGTTCATCGGCATGATGGAGCGCGGGGAGACCTTCCATTGAACATCAATGACCATGACCGATACGGAGGTGCATACCAGCCGCGTCATCGTCGCTCCACGTGAGCGTGTGTTCGCAGCATGGACCGATCCCGATCAGCTCGCGCGCTGGTGGGGGCCGAAAGGTTTTTCCAACACCTTCCATCGTTTCGAGTTGAGGCCCGAGGGCATCTGGGAGTTCACCATGCATGGCCCCAACGGCATGGGCTTCAACAACACGTGCGTCTTCAAGCGGATCGAGCCACCCGGCTACTTGGAGTTCGACCACCTGAAGGAGATGCACTTCTACAAGGCCATGGTGACCTTCACTGAAGTAGCGGAAGGTACCCGGATCGATTGGATCATGCGCTTCGATACCGCCGAGGAATTGGCACCGGTACGGATGTTCATCGAACGCGCGAACGAAGAGAACATGGATAAACTTGAAATGCTGTTGAAGGGTGAGAGGGTGCAAAGGTTCGAGGGATGATCCCCTTGCACCAGCCGCTTTCGCACCCTCGCGCTCTCGCACCCTCTAACCCTTTCCCCAAATGAAACGACTCAACATCACCTACTGGATCATCACCGGCCTCTTCAGCGCCTTCATGGTCTTCTCCAGCATCGGTGGCATCACGCTGCACGAGCAGGCCGTGGTTCTGCTCCACGACCATCTGGGCTATCCGCTCTACTTTATCCAATGGATCTCGGTGTTCAAGATCATCGGTGCCGTCGCGATCCTGCTGCCGTTCGTTCCTGCACGGGTGAAGGAGTGGGCATACTTCGGCTTCTTCATCGACCTGATCACCGCGATGTTCTCGTTCATCGCCATCGGTGCATCTGCGAGCCACTGGGCCGGGATCCCGATCTTCATCGCGGTGCTGATCATTGCATACATGCTACACCACAAGTGCATTACCTCCAACACCCGCTGAACCATGATGTACGTCCTCCTCGGTGTCCTCCTCACCATCGCGATCATCCTTGTCGTGGCGGCCCTGAAGCCCAACACCGTCCACTACGAACGCAGTGCGGTGATCAACGCCCCGCCCGAACGCATCCTCGCCCAGATCAACGACTTCCGCAAGTGGTCGCCCTGGAGCCCATGGGAGAAGCTGGATCCGGACATGAAGCGCGAGCACAGCGGAGCCGCCAGCGGGGTGGGAGCGAAGTACCGCTGGAACGGCAACAAGAAGGCCGGTGAAGGCAGCATGGAGATCGTGGGGGAAACACCGGATTCCGTGAAGATCGATCTGCACTTCATGAAGCCCTGGGAGGCGAAGTGCATCACGTTGTTCAAGGCCACGCCCGAGGCCCAGGGCACGCGCCTCACGTGGACCATGGACGGCCCCAACAGCTACATGGGCAAGCTCTTCGGCCTGTTCGTGAACATGGACAAGATGATCGGCAAGGACTTCGAGACGGGGTTGGCGGGCATCAAGGCGGAGGCGGAGAGATGAAAAGGGGTATCGTACATCGCTGGTGGTGGCTGGCGCTCCTTGTCCTGCTCGGTGCGTTGGCGCGGCCGCTCTTCACGCTGTGGAAAGGGGCGCATACCGGCGACGGCCTGCTGCCCGCAACGCCTGCCGGTACCGCCGATGATATAAGCCGCTTGAACGCCACGCCCATCGATTCCGTGGTCCGCGTGGTGAATGATACGGACTCGGCGATCGCCCAGCTCCGCGATCTGCTGACCTATGCCCGTGGGCGGGGCCTGCCGGTCTCCATCGCCGGGGCACGGCACAGCATGGGTGGGCATACCATAGCGCCCAATGGTGTGCAGATCGACATGCTGCCCTTCAAGCGGATGTCGCTCGATACGGCCACGATGGTCCTCACCGTGGGCGCGGGTGCGTTGTGGAGCGAGGTGATCCCGTACCTCAACGGTTTCGGGCGGGCGGTGAGGGTTATGCAATCGGACAACGCCTTTTCCGTCGGTGGATCGATCAGTGTGAATTGCCATGGGTGGCAGCACAACAGTCCGCCCATTGCAAGCACGGTCATCGCCTTCGATCTGATGCAGGCCGACGGCTCGGTGGTGCGTTGCAGCCGCGAGGAGAACAGGGAGCTGTTCGCGCTGGCCCTCGGCGGTTATGGCCTGTTCGGGATCATCCTCGAAGTGGAGTTGGCGACCGTTCCCAATGAGGTGTACACCTACCACCGGATGGTGATGAGTTCGGGCGAATACGTGAAGCACTATGCCGGGCGGGTCGATGCGGACAGCAACGTGCGCATGGTCTACGGGCGGCTGAACGTGAACGCGGAGGACTTCCTTGAGCGGGCGATGCTCCACTGGTTCAGCTACGATTCGCCTGCGGAGAGGACATCGCGGCTGGACGAGCCCGGGTTGGAGGAGGTCAAGCGATCGGTCTTCCTGGGCAGCAAGGACGACGACTATGGCAAGCGAATGCGGTGGAATTCAGAGCAGGCCTTCACGAAGACACGGATAGGCAGCCGCATCACGCGGAACCAGGTGATGAACGAAAGCCCCGCATTGTACATGAACCGATCGCCCGGCCGCACCGATGTGTTGCACGAGTATTTCATCCCGCGCGCGCAGTTCAACGGCTTCATCAGTGCGTTGCAGCGGGTCGTTCCCGCGCATGGGCAGGACCTGCTCAACGTGACCATCCGCAACGTGTATCGCGATGAGGATACGTTCCTGCGCTATGCCGACGACGAGATGTTCGCCTTCGTGATGTTCTTCAACCAAGCGATGACTGATGCGGCGGAAACGGACATGCGTGCGTTGACCACGGAACTGATCGATGCCGCGCTGGGCTTGGGCGGCACGTACTACCTGCCTTACAGGCCGCATGCGACACACGAACAGTTGGCGGCCGGTTATCCAATGGCCGGGGACTTCTTTGCGCGGAAGCGGATCTATGATCCGGATGATCGGTTCGTGAACAAGTTCTACCTGAACTACGGCCGTACCGGTCACCGGCCGTAGACGTATGGCCTGTGATGGATACGTGTCGTTGGTGGAGATGGGGGCCGCGAAGAAGGGAGTAAGGGAGGATGCCTTGCCATATCCTCCATCGCTACCTTTCACCCCATGCTCATCCTGCTGTCCCCTGCCAAGGATCTGGCGAAAGAAACACCCGTTATCAAAGGCACCACCACGCCGGTATTGCTGGAGGATGCTGCGACCCTTGTGGCGAAGTTGAAGACCTTGAGCGCGAAGAAGCTCGCGGACCTGATGGACCTGAGCCTGAAGCTGGGCGAGCTCAACCGAGAGCGGTACGCGCAGTGGAGTACTCCCTTCACCACGAAGAACGCGCGGCCGGCTGCCTTCACCTTCAACGGCGAGGTGTATCGCGGCCTCGATGCACGTTCGCTCACCGCCGATGATCTTCGTTTCGCGCAGCACCATCTGCGCATCCTCAGTGGGCTGTATGGCGTGCTGCGCCCGTTGGATCTGATGCAGGATTATCGCCTCATGATGGGCACTCCCTTCGGCGTGGGCAAGGCGAAGAACCTCTATGCCTTCTGGGGCGATCGCATCACCGACGTGCTGAAGAAGGATCTCAAAAGCTCCGGCAGTGATACGGTGGTGAACCTCGCGAGCAGCGAATACTTCAAGGCCGTGGACGCGAAGAAGCTCGGCACGATGGCCGACGGCAGGCAGGCGCGCATCATCACGCCCATCTTCAAGGACAAGGTGGGCAGCGGCTACAAGGTGGTCATGGTCTTCGCCAAGCAGCAGCGTGGTGCCATGGCGAGGCACATCATCCAGCACCGGTTGCTGAAGGCCGATGATCTGAAAGCCTACGATGGCGACGGCTACCGCTTCGTGCCCGAAGAAAGCACGGCGGATGAATGGCTCTTCCTGCGCGACAAGAAGCCTGCGAAAGCCCCGGCGAAACTGGCGGGCGGGCGCATCCGATAGCGAACATCCACGAGCCCTTCGGCCTTCCGCTGCAAGGGTTCCGGGGCTATACTTGCCGCCTCCCGATGCGCATCCTGCTCCTCGACAACTACGACAGCTTCACGTGGAACCTGCATCACTTGCTGGAGCCGCATGCGGAAGTCGACGTCGTGCTGAACGACCGTATCACAGTGGGCGAGGCCGCGCGCTACGATCGCATCGTGCTTTCGCCGGGGCCGGGGTTGCCGTCCGAGGCGGGCATCATGATGGAGCTGCTGGCGAAGCTGATGCCCACGCATCCCATCCTTGGCGTATGCCTCGGCATGCAGGCCATCGTGGAAGCATCCGGGGGGCGGCTCTACAATCAGGAGCGCGTCACGCATGGCATGGCGGTGCGCTGCATCCCGGAAGAACCGCGCGATCCGCTCTTTGCGGGCATGCCACCGGCTTTCGATGTGGGCCTGTACCATAGCTGGGCTGCGGAGGAGCGGTCACTTCCCGACGTGTTGCGGGTAACGGCTCGCAGCAGTACGGGTGTGATCATGGCCGTGCGCCATGCCGGCTACGATGTGTGCGGCGTGCAGTTCCACCCGGAAAGCGTGCTGACCTCCGAGGGCGATCGCATCATCGGGAACTGGATCGCGGGTTGAACCGGGCCTGTGCGGGGCTTTCTCAAATTCCGCAGATCCACGCCTTGTACACCGAAGCATAGCGAAGGCGTGAAGTGGACCCTGTGGCCCCTCAGCCGAACACATCACCGCTATCGCTGAACAACTGTTCATGCGAAGGCAAGGTACGGACCAACGGCCAACCACTTGCCCACCACGGAGCCATGGCGATCATCAGGATCGCCTTCGGCAGATCCGCGAAGGCTTCATTCCCATCGCGCTTTTGAAAACTCGTGGCCCACGCCCGCAGGCATGGCGCGCGGATGGGCCAACTTGCACGGCAGGATGATGCTCTTCATGCGCACCGAGGCCGAACGCTGGACCGGCGCCCTTCTGCATGGCTGGGTGGAAATGCTCACGCTTTTCGCCATGCTGCTGGTGGCGTTGGCGCTCATCGGGTGGTGCTGGAACCGCGGCCTGCGCCCATCGGATCGCCCGGGTGTGATCCCTTGGCAACTGCTGCTCGCCGGTTACGCGCTGGCCTTGCTGTTGCGCCATTTCAAGGAGGGCCTTGTTCCTGCGGCCATCATCGCGGGTGGTGTCATGCTGGCGGGCGTGATCGCGCGGTCGGGTGCGCATCGCGGGTTGTGGATCCCGGTGATGTTGCTGTCCGCCCTGCTCGGCTTGGGCTACAACCTCAGCTTCGCGTTGCTCACGCTGTCCATCATGCTGGTCCTGCTCATCAGCGCGGGGCGTAACCGATGAAGCGCGGGCGGAGCGGCACCGGTGCGGTCTGGATCGTGCTCCTCATCGTGGCCGTTGTGCCACTGGTGGTCTTCGCCGCCCTGCTGGGACCCGATCGTGCCGCGCGGATCGCCACTGCTTCGTTCCTGAGCACTACGGTGGATGGTATCGCGGAGGGTCCGGGGCCGCACAAATTGCGCGTGGTGGATGTGCGCATCGATCCGGCCCATCTGGATTCGCTGAACAGCGACCTGCCTTGGAGCGGTGGCCGCAACATGCCCGCCATGCTGGTGGAGAACGGTGTGGAGCATCCGGCGAAGTTGCGCTACCGGGGCATCTATTCGGCCTCGCACTACCTCGGCGGCAAGAAATCGTTCCGGCTGAAACTGAAGAAGGACAACCCCTTCAAGCCCTATCGCCGCCTCAATTTCATCAACCCGAAATCCTTCAACATGCTAAACAACCACATGGGCATGTGGATCGCGGGGCGGATGGGCGTGGCGGTGCCGTGGAACGAGATGGTGTTCGTGCGCCTCAATGGCCGCGACTACGGCGTGATGGAGATGTACGAACAGCCCGACGGCAGCTTCGAGCGCGTGCGCAGGCTCACGGATGTGGAAGTGCCGGTATACCGTGGCGACTTCAGGCCGATCACCACCCGCGAGCTACCGGAGCGGATCACGCTCTGGCGCGATGCGGCGAACTGGGCCTATGTGAGCGATGCCGACAGCACCGTGGCGGCCGCCCGCATCAACGCTCTTGCGCAGGCCATCGCGGACAGCACGCTCTCCCTTGCGCAGCGGCGCGATACGCTGGCCCGGCTGATCGATGTGGATGCCTTCGCGCGCTACCTCGCCGCCATGCTGGTGGTGAACACCAAGCACATGGACCAGTTCCACAACCAGTGGCTGGTCATGTCGCCGCGCACGGGGCTGTTCTATCCCATCTTCTGGGATGCGCTGCTGATGTTCCCGCCCGCCGGTGATCCGCTCTACTTCATCAACGATGCGCTGGCGCACTGGTTCCTGCGCATACCCGAGTGGCGGCTGCTGCGCGACCGCTACGCATACCAAGCCTTGCAGGATCTGCATGTCGGTGGCACGTTCACCCGCGAGTATGACCGCAGCATCGATCGGCTCATGCCTTCGGTGATCGCGGACCGCAACAAGTACGGGCATGTGTCGCCGGAAGCGGTGGATGTGCATCGGTACTCGATCGGGCATGTCATCGGTTCGTTCGTCAGCATGCGCGCTAACGTCAACGGCTATTGGGACCGCACGCTCGCCCGCTTGGGAGATAAGCGTGTTCAGGTAGATCGTGGAACGGACCTGCGCCTGAGCACGACCAGCGAGGTTCCCTTGGAACTGCGCTGGCGCAGTTTCGATGCCCAGCCACCTGTCGTGATCGCCGGTGCCGATACGCTCGTGGCTGCGCGCACCGATGGTTGGTGGTCCGTGATGATCCATCGCGATGTGGCCGTGCCCGAGGGAAGCTGGGACCATCCGTTCGCCAACTGGCTCCATTACAACGTGCTGCCGATGGACCTCACGGTAAGGTTCCCGTCCGGCCGCGTGCCGCATGACCTTCGCATCACCAACGCCATCACCGATGAAGCGGTCGATCAAGCCCCGTAAGGTCGGCGTGATGCCGTGGCTCATCAGCCTCGTGCTGGTGGGTGGTGCCTTGGTGGGGATCTTCTCGCTCGGCCATGCAACGTGGCTGGCGAAGATCCCCGGGCTGAGGATCGGCGCTGCGGAATGGAGCCTGTATCAACGCTTGTTCGACCGGCATCCGGCGGCCACCGATCAGGCTGCGCTGCCCATCCTGCGGTTCGGCGACTCCAAGGAAGTGGATGAGTGCATGCAGGCGCAACGTGGCGGCGCATGGCGCACGCGCTGGTTCGAGGGAGATGGCTACGGCGATTCCGTGGAAGTGCGCAACCTGCTCGATCGCGAGGGCTTCCTTGTCCGCTTCAAGAAGAATACGCTCTACAAGGAGCAGCGCCGCGTGATGCTCACCCCGGCCACTGCGGAGAGCCGTCGCGTGGCGGAGCTTCAGGAAGTGGCGCACGAACTCGGATTGGTCACGCCATCCTTGTCGCTGGTGCGTGTGCTTTCGTGCGGTGATGAGATCGGGATCTTCCAGCAACAGGAATGGGTGGATGCCGAATTCCTTGACAACCGTGGCATTCGTGGTGCTTCGCTGGTGAAGTTCGGCATGGACCCATCGCGGCCCGATCAACAGTTCCCCGCGATCGAGGCCGATAGCGCGGAGCAGGTGAAGTTGCGCGGCATCATCGAACGTGCGCTGGCCGAGGCGGCCGCAGGCAATACGGATATGCTGGCCGGCATGATGGATGAGCGCTCGGTGGCTGCGTGGGCGCTGATGGCATGGATCGATGAACGTGACCTGCGCGCGACGCCCGTGACGTTCACGTACAACTGGGCCAATGGCCGCTTCGCGCCGATCTATCAGCCGCCGGTCGTGACCGATCCCATGGGCGGGGATGATCCCTTGGTACACAACCCCATCACGCCCTTGTTGAAGCGCGCCGATCTCAGGATGCGCTTTGAAAATTTGCAGACGGATCTCGCGGCGAAGTGGCCCGAACTTCAACAGCGCAGTGCGGCGAAGCTGGCGCAGTGGCCGGTGCTGCCGGGTGCATCTTTCATGGCATCGCTTTCGGCTTCGCACATCACCAGCAGCGAGGCATTGGCGCACATGGATCGTACGCTGCTGGCCGGGCCGGGCCACGCCACCTTCGTGCATGGTATGCCGCTGCCGCCCGTGGTGGTGGGCACGGGTGTGGATACCGTTCAGCTTGCCCGGCTGGTCCAGCGCCACAAGCTCATCGCGCGGGGCGATTCGATCATTTTCCCACGTGGCAAGTACATGATCGATGAGGATGTGGAGTTCCCGGCGGGAAGGTCGGTGCTCATGCTGGAAGGTGCGCGCCTGTTCATGGCGCCCGGCCGCAGCATGCTGGTCAAGGGCGATCTGTACATCCGGGGCACCTTGCGCAATCCGGTCTTCATCCGTGCGCAGGATGATGGCCGACCCTTTGGCGCGATCGCGGTGCTGGGCGGCTCTTCGCAGCAGTGCGCCATAAGCGGGCTTTATGTTTCGGGCGGGGCGGGAGCGAAGCTGGCCGATATCGTATGCGGTGGCATGGTCACGGTGCAGGGCGCGGTGCGGACGAGCATCGCCAACAGCGTGTTCCAAGAGAACGCGGCCGGTGCCTCATTGCTGGTTGATGGCGGCGAATTGGAGATGCGTGAGGTGCGCTTCGAGGATGCGGCGAAGTGCTTCGCACAACTCGATCATGTGCGGGGCGTGCTGCGCGATCTCGTCATGATCGGCGCCCGTGCCAACATCACCACCGGCCTGCGCATCGGGACCGGAACGATGGCTGTGCTCGGTGGCACCTACACCAACTTGAAAGGCCCGGCGGTGCTTGCTGATGGTGCCTGCCAAGTGCTCGTGCGCAACGCCCGCCTTGCACAGAACGCGATCGCCGTACGCAGCGAAGGGCGCGCGGAGGTGCATGTGGAAGGCAACACGATCGACGGCAATGATGTGGCTTTCGCCACCGGCACCAGCGTCCCCGGCGATCGCATCATCCTCTACCCGAACCGGTTGACCGGCAACAAGGCCGAGCGCGGTTCGGAAGGCGGGTTCAAGGAGCGACCCGCCTTGGATGAAGCGACGGTGGCGCAGTTCGGTGTGCCCTTCGTTGAGCCCAAGGCGGAGGCGGGCGCATCGCGGATCAAGGCGCGGCGGTAGCACCGATTGACCGGAAGATGTCCGCGCGGTCCTTCGGCCGTTCCGCTGCGCGCCATTCCGATCCCTGCATGCGCAGTTCTTCCGGCGGTACTTTTTCCAGCGGATACAGGATCGCATCGGGCCGTTCGAGGAAGGTCACGGTATTCACCTTGCCATCCTTCAATTCCACGCGGATCCGGCTGCAATCGGCGCGGTTCACGCCCATGATGCTCTTCACGTCATCCTTGGTCTCTTCGGCGAAATACACCGTGCGCGCATTGCCTTCCACGAACAGCGAGCGCAGGCCCTCATCGCCGAAATGGCCGGTCATGTCCGTGCCCGTCACTTGGTCGTAGTGGATGCTGTCCACTTGGGAAACGAGGAAGGCATCCTTCTCCACGTACAGCTTGTCCGCCTTGCCGTTCCGCAACGCGATGCGGATGTGCGCGCCGGTGATCTGGTCCGTGCCGCTCCACAGGATGGGCGCGTTGAACAGGCTGATGAGGCTGTCCGCTTCGTTGTAGATCAGCGTATCGCAGGCACCCTGCATGTCGCTTCGGAAGAACCGCACGTGGCGATGCGCCTGCACGCGCTTGCCACTGCTGTCCGGCGTGGTGAAGAGCGTGTCGCCGTGCAGATACAGCGTGTCCGTGCCCATCCACAGCTCCAGTTCGGCGTGCCCGGTGATCACGGCTTTCTCGGTGATCTCGTTGTAGCGCCCCTTGTCGCCCCGCACGATCATGTCGCTGGCGGTATCGCTCACCACCACATTGCCCCAAGCCAGTCCTTCGCCGGTCTTCCGGTCGTAGTGCAGGCTGTCGCCTTCCAGCGTGCGGCCTTCGTTGTCGATCACCGATCGTTTGGTGAAGCGCGCCCGTTCGTTGCGCGTGTCGTACAGGCCGCGCAGGGTGTGGATGGTCGTGCTCTTCTGCTCGATCCGCGTGGGCCCGAAGAATTCGGCGATGCCCGTGGAGGTCACGTAGTGCATGGTGTCGCCGGTGATGGTGCGCTCGGGGTGGGAGAGGAGCACGTTGCGGCTGAAGATGAAACGGCGCGCGTTGGTGAGGTAGGTGCCGTGATCGCTGGTGAGCACGTTGTTGCCGGAGCGGCTCACGATACGGCCACCGGCGCTGTACACCGCCCGCCGGTTGCGCAGATCGTAGTCCAGCGTGGGGGTGTTCAGTTCCATGTCGCTGTTGCGCATCAGCACGTTCCCTTCGAGGCGCGCGGTGCGTTCGTTGCCGTTGTAGTGCGCGCGGTCGGCCTGCACGTGCAGGGTGTCGCCTTGGTCGATGGTCACGTGCCCGAACGCCTGCACCCGCTGATCTTGGTACAGGTAGGCGCTGTCGCAGCGCATCAACGCGTCCTTGTGCCGGAAGCGCACGTTCCCTTTCAGGCGCTGCGCACCCGGCGCGATCTTGTCGTCATACTCGCCACGGTCGGCGTTGAGCAGTTCGATGCGGCCGCTTTCGGTGCCGCCTTGTGCCCATGCGTGGGTCGCGCACAGCAGCAACAGGAGAAGAATGGATCTCTGTCGTAGTTCGGCTCCAATCACAGATGACGCAGATCTTGCAGATGGGGCTATCTGCGACATCTGCGTCATCTGTGGTTCAATAGCAAGGGTCCGCCGACGGCGGACGAAATATGACAGGGGTCTCAGCAGCAGGCGCATCATGCGGACGGTGATCGGCAAAGGGCGTACCATCCGCGCGCGATCAGTTCATGGATACACCGGGCAGCTTGCGCATCTGCTTGTAGTGTACGCCGAGGTATTCGAGCAACCGCCGCATGTGCCCTTCGGCGGTGGCGGTGCTTTCGCTCACCTCTTTACCCTGCGCGCGCAGCAGCAGCACGCCGTAGATCGCGGTGAAACAGGTGGTGATGGGGCCTTCGGCCTGATCGTCGGCCTGCTTCTGAAGCGCCGTGATACCCGGTTCGGCGGCCTCGAACAGGGCGTCGTACTCCTTGTCGTTCATCACCTCCACCAGCGTGCGGTGCAGGAACTCCAGCTCGTTGATCACCTCCTCCACCTCGCTCAGGTGCCCGCGCCGCTCCAGTTCCTCCTTCTTCATGCGGTACACGATGTCGGTATACCATGCGCGCACTTCGGCCTTGGCTTGCTCATCGGCGTCCATCGGGGCTATCAGCAGTTCCTCCACCTTCTTCAGGTCGAAACCGTTCGCGCGCATGAGGTCCTCGATGTGCCACATGCTGATGACGTAGCTCGCGATGTTGTTGCGTTTTTTGTCGTCCAGCAGTCCCATGTCCCTTACTTGCCCGCAGCCTTGGAGGCGCGGTGGCGTTCGTTCAACCCCTTGATCAGGTCGTCGCTGATGTCCAGCCCGGCATTCCCCACCCACACCTGACCGCCGTTCTGCACGCTGAAGATGTAGTCGAAGCCCGCCGTGCGGTTATACACGTTGAGGTAGTCGCGCAGTTCCTTGGTGATCTCAGTGAGCATCTGCGCTTCGAGGCGTGCCAGTTGTTCCTCGCTGCTGGCCTGCTGCCCTTGGATCCGCGCCATCAGCCCTTGCAGCTCCTGTTCATCCTTCGCGATCTCGGCCTGCGTGCTGTACGTGTGGTCCTTGCGCATCAGCTCCTCGTACCGGGCCTGCGCCTTTGCCATCTCACTCTTCAGGCTCCCTTCCAACCGCTGCCCTTCGCTGCGGAAACGCTTGTCCTTCTCGGCGATCAGTTCATACTTCTTCTGCACGCTGTCCATGTAGAAGAAGGCGATGCGGGCATCCTTCAGCGCGCTGCTGTCGCGTTCCACAGGCGCAGCGATCAGCTCATCTTCGGTCTCATACGTGGCGTGGCTTTCAAGAGTGGAAGGGGCAGCCGGGCGGCGCATCAGGCTCCAGCCAAGCAGGGCGGAAAGCACCACGTTCCAGACGATCAGCAGCAGGGATGTGTTCTTGGACATGCGGGGGAATAAGGAAGGCCCCTTCACGTGGAAGGGGCCTTCAAAGGTACTTTGTGTACCCGATCCTGAGCGGTTCGTTGAAGGCACCACCCTTCGGCTGGCATGAAGGGCTTTGCGCGCAGATGCTCAACAGGCGAAGAGCGTGCCCGCACCCGCGAAGATGGCCAGCCACACCAAGCCTTTCACGAGGAAGAAGAGGAAGCCTGCCAAGCCGATGCGCTTCAGCCAGCTTCCCTTCCTGGCGCCGGTATGTTCGTTGTGGCTCATGCGCGAAGGGTGTTCTCCACCTCTGTGGCCAGTGTGCGCCATTCCTCCAGTTCGGGGATGCCGGGCTTGCGCTTGCCGAAGACCTGCACCAACTGTTCCCCGTTGGCGGCGTAGCATTCGAGGGCGGTCACCATGCCATCGGTGGTGGGCTTGCGCACGATCCAGCTATGTGTGATCGCCTCCTCGCGCACGTGCAGGTTGAATTCGGGATCGAGCACATTGAACCAGCCGCGCGCGTCCACCACGTTCTTCACCGGACCGGTGTGGATCTGGATCATGCCGGGATTGCCCACGAACACCATGATCGGCAGGTCGCGCTGCGCGGCGCTGGTGAGCACATGGCGCAGCGCCTTGTTGTCCACGGGTACGGCATATCCGCCTTCGGGCGCGAGGCGCAGCGCCTGCGTGCGTGAGACGCGGAAGCGGCCGAGCAGCATGTAGAAATCGTGCGTGTCCTTCAGTCCCAGCCATGCTTCGCGAAGCCCGGCCGCGTCCACGGCCGCATCGGGCATTTCGGCGGGCGGCGCTTTCCGTGGCTGCACGGATACGGTGTGCGACTGGTCATCGGAACGGAAGGAAGCCACCAATGCATCGTATGCGCTGGCATCGCTCTTCTCCGTGAGGTAGATCTTGTGGATGGCTTCGCCGTCGTGCCCGAAGAACTGCAGGCTGCGGCGCACGTCGCCCTTGCCTTCCTCGCTCACGGCGAAGGCATGGCCCCATGATCCCCAGAAGATGCGCAGGTCGATGTCATCACCCACGAACAGGCCCACCGGCCCTTGTTGCAGTGAGGGGTTCAGGTAGGTGCCTTTGCGCTCATGCACCACATCGTCGTTGCGGGTCAGTGCCATCACGTGGCCCAGCTTCTCCACCTGCCCGAGGATGGCGGCGAACTCCGGGCGCAGGCGTACCACCGTATCGCCCAAGCCCAGCACCAGCAGTTCCAGTTCGGTCACGCCCAAGGCTTGGGCCGCATTGCGGATGCGCAGCGCCGGTTGTTCCTTCAGAAGATCGGCCCAGCGGGCGCGCAGATCGGTGGCCGGGGAAGCCACGTTCGCAGAGGTCGTGTTCATGGCTGCAAAAAGACAATACCATGACAATTCCTGAAATAACGCGATCGGGGTATTTTGGGGGAGGGCGGTTGTCAGTTCTCCGTTGTCGGTTGTCAGGGGCGGGACTTGAGCGGGAGGCGCTTTGTCGGCGATGGCGTATGTGCCGAGGCCGTAAGGTGTTCAAGTTTCAAGCTGCAAGGCTCAAGCTCCAAGCTCAAAAGCCTCTTGGTGCTTGAAGCTTCGAGCTTTCGTCAAGGAGTGCCCACCAAGAAGACCGACAGCCGACAACGGAGAACTGACAACTGCATCACAAACTCAACAGATCCTTGAACCGCGCCGCCTGCCTGCGCGATACTTCGATGCTCTCCGGCTGGCCGTTCTTGTCCATGCTCTTCAGCTTCACCATCAGCCCGCCGTTGAACCACGGCTCGATCTTGTCCACCCAGCGGAGGTTGATGATGTGCTTGCGGCTTGCGCGGAAGTAGACCAGCGGATCCAGCTTCTCTTCCAGCTTGTTCAGCGACCGCAGCACCAGCGGCTTCTGATCCTCGAAGCGCACGCGCACGTAGTTGCCTTCGCTCTCGAAGTAGCGCACGTCCTTCAGCGTCACGAACCAGCACTTCTCGCCGTCGCGCAGGAAGATCTGGTCGTTCTCGCGCAGCACCTCGCGCTGCGGCATGTCGGGATCGTGCCTCGGCTGCAATTTGCCCAGGGCTGCGGCGAGGCGTTCGGGGTCGATGGGCTTCACCACGTAATCCAGCGCGTTCACCTGGAAGGCGCGCAGGGCATGCTCGTCGTAGGCCGTCACGAAGATCACCTGTGGCGCGGGGTCCAGCGCGGCCAGCAGCTCGAAGCCATCGCGCCCCGGCATGTTGATGTCAAGGAAGATCAGGTCGGGCCGCTTCTCCGCCACCAGCGTTTCCGCTTCGTCGGCGTTGGCGGCTTCGCCCACCACCTCGATGGCATCGTGCTTTTCCAGCAGGCTGGCGAGCTCCTTGCGTGCCAGGCGTTCGTCGTCGATGATCAGTGCTTTCATGGTCATCCTTGGTGTTGTACGGTGAAGGTGTTCAGGCGGTGGCCGTGGTGGTTTCCGGGCGCAGGGGGATGTCCACCCGGCTCTCCACGGCGCCATCGGCGTTCACGATCTCGAAGTGCGCCTGTCCGCCGTAGATCATGGCGAGGCGCCTGCGCGTGTTCTCCAGCCCGATGCCGCTGCCCCGCGCCCTGCCCGGCGTGAAGTGCCCGCTGTTGCGCACCACGAGCTGCAGGCCTGTCGCCGTGCGCCGCGCGATGATGTGCAGCTCGCCGCCGCCCACCAGCGGGGCTATGCCGTGCCGCACGGCGTTCTCCACCAGCGTCTGCAACAGCATGGGCGGCACCTGTTCGCGCTCCAGCCCGGCGGGCACATCGAAGGTGTACCGCAACCGCTCCTCGTAGCGCATGTGCTCCAGTTCCAGGTAGGCTTTCACGATGTCGATCTCCTCGCCAAGTGGCACCACATCGCGGCGCACGGTGGCCATGGCATTGCGCAGGATGGCGCTCAGTTGCGTGATGGCGCGCTTCGCCTTGTCCGGGTCCTCGTCCACCAGCCCGCGTATGCCGTTGAGCGCGTTGAACATGAAGTGCGGGTTCATCTGCGCGCGCAGCGTGTTCAACTGGTTGTCGCGGCTGGCCGTCTCCAAGCGCAGGTTGCGGATCTCCTCGCGGCGGCTGCGCACGAAGTACACGTAGGCGAAGTAGCCCAGCGACCACACGAAGAGCAGCACCGTCCAGTTGATGGTGTTCAGCAGGATGGTGAGCGGATCGGCCACCAGCATGGGCGCATAGCGGGGGAAGAAGAGGTCGTGCGCGATCGCCATCAGCAGGAAGGCCGCTACGCTCAACAGCACCGCCACCAGCGAAAGGCGGGGCAGCACGTAGCCGATGTCGCGCTCCAGCCAGCCGTTGCGGATGATCACGTTGCGGAACCAATGGCTGATGCCCATCCCCGTGAAGTAGAAGAGCACCAGCACCTTCAACTGGTCGCTGCTGAGGTCGCGGTCCTTGTAGATGTAGAGGCCCATGACCGTGACCAGCAGTGCCCACGCGAACACCTGCGTGCCCCAGTAGATGGTGCGCGCCTTCATGGGCGATGGCTTGGGGAGGACTTCTGGCATCGGATGCTGCACGGCGAAATTACCGGCACACGGCCGTGGCGCAGGCGCGATCACACGAGCGGTGCGGAGGCGTGGTTGGCGGGGGGAGGGGGAGAGTAGGCAGTTCGCAATAGGCAGTTCGGTTGTCAAACTGCCAACTGCCAACTGCCAACTGCCAACTGCCTACTGCCTACTGCATTCTGCCTTCCCCCCTGCATTCTGCCTTTACCTTCGCGATCCGCATGAATTTCCTCGGTCATCTTTATCTCTCCGGGAACGATCCGGAGGTGATCGTTGGCAATTTCATGGGCGATGCCGTGAAGGGCCGCGACCTCTCCCGCTTCGCGCCGGGGATCGAGCGGGGCCTCCGCCTGCACCGTGCCATCGACTCGTTCACCGATATGCACCCCATGCTGAGCAGGGGCAGGGAGCGGGTGCATGCGCATGCGGGCCGCTACGCCTCGGTGGTGATGGACCTCTTCTACGACCACATCCTCGCGGCCAACTGGAACGACCATCACGCGGAGCGCCTGCCCGTGTTCGCACAGCGGATGTACGATGTGCTGGAAGCGAACGAAGCGCGGATGCCCGAACGCACGCGGCGCATGCTGCCCTACATGGTGGCTGGCGACTGGCTCACTTCCTACGCCACGTTGGAGGGCATCGGTAGGGCCATCGACGGGCTGTCGCGGCGTGTGCCCGAAGGCGCTTCCATGCGCGGTGCCGTGCGCGTGCTTGGCGCGAATCTTGAAGTGTACACGGCCGAGTTCCGCAACTTCCTCCCCGAAGTGGAAGTACACACACAGCAATACCGATGACCGTCCGTCAGCGCACCGGCCTGTGGTTCCTGCTCGGCGCAGTGGGGTTCGCCATGGCGGTAGCGTGGTTCTCCCGCAAGGAGGTCCGGCGCGCAGCGGTGAAGGTGCCTTGGGACCATCCACAGGTGGAGCGCGATCTGGAAGCGATCGAACAGGATACCCTGCGTGTGCTGGTGATGCGCGACCCGCTGTCGTGGGAGGAGCGGCCCGGTGCGGTCACCGGCTTCGAGTTCGAGGTGCTGGAACGGTTCGCGAAGCATGCTGCCGTGCCGCTCAAGGTGCTGGTGATGGAACACCGCGATTCCATGTACAGTGCGCTGCAACGTGGTGTGGGTGATGTCATCGCCGCGCAATACACGCCCGTCCGCTGGGAACGCAAATGGTTCAGTTGCACAAAGCCCTTGTTCCTCGTGCGCCCCATGATCGCAAGAGTGCGGGCCGAGGCGCACGCGAAGGATGAAGGAGCGGCTGAGGACAGCGTGCTCATCAGCGCGTGGTCGCCCTTCCGCAGCGGCCCCGGCGAGCGCGATGTGCTGAAGGGCATGGTGCCCACCGGGGCCACGCCGGAGGATGTGCTGATGGACGTGATGACCGGCAGGGCGCGGGCCTGCTTGGTGACGGATGCCACGGCGGCGCACGAGGGCACCCGGCTCGCGGCGCTGGAATTCATGCCGGTGGAGGGGAAGGGGCGCCCCGTCTGCTTCGCGGTGCGCACCAACGCGCCGCAGTTGCGCGCCGCACTGGACCAGTGGCTCGCCCAGCCGCAGGAGGCGCGCTTCCGTACCGCGCTGCTCGATGGCTATATGGATCGCGT
>JAHBUM010000380.1 GCA_019638075.1 Flavobacteriales bacterium
GCCCCCTGGCGGTGAGCGTGGATGTGGTTCGTGGAGCGGGGATGACTTCCTTAACTTTCGGCCATGCGGCAGGAACTGATCGAGATCAAACCCGACGTGGCAAACGGCAGGCCCGTGGTGAAAGGCACGCGCATCACGGTGCAGTCCGTGCTTGAATTGCTGGCCGCCGGTGACGGTATCGACGAGGTGCTGAAGGCCTACCCGTCCATCACCCGCGAGCATGTGCTGGCGTGTGTGGAAATGGCCGCGCGCATCATGGGCAACCGCTTCTCCGCCCTTCCGTTGGCATGAAGGGGCTTCTCATCGACGAGAACCTGCCGCTGCCCACGGCGCTGCCGACCACTCTTTCGGTCACACATTCCCGGCAATTGGGCGATCAGCCGTCCGACTCGTTCCTATGGCAATATGCCAAAGAGAATGGCCTCGTGATCGTAACGAAGGACGCTGACTTCTCCGAACGCATCCAACTCGCCGGGCCTCCACCACGCGTGGTGCATCTGCGCGTAGGCAACATGCGTCGCGCGGAATTCATCCAATGGCTGTACAAGCAATGGCCCGCGATCGAAGCCGCTCTTTCCGGACACAAGCTGGTGAACGTGTACATGGATCACATGGAAGTGGTGGCCTGATGAAACACTGGCTCCACGCCTTCCGCTTGCGTACGCTGCCTTTGGCGGTGAGCAGTATCATCGTAGGCAGCGCCTTGGCACAGATCGTCATCAGCCCGACGTTCGAACGCGGCTTCCGTTGGCCGGTGTTCTCACTGGCCCTGCTTACGGCCGTGCTCCTTCAGGTCCTCAGCAACCTCGCCAACGACCTCGGCGACCACGAGCACGGCACGGACAACCAAGGTCGTGTGGGCCCGCAACGTGCGGTGCAAAGCGGAGCTATATCGCCCAGCGCGATGAAACACGCAATGATCATCTGTGGTTCGCTCGCATTTCTGAGCGGCTGCGCCTTGATCACGGTCGCGCTCGGTTTCACCGTGAAGACCTTGATCTTTCTGATCGTCGGTCTACTCGCCATCGGCGCTGCGGTGAAATACACCTTCGGCAGGAGCCCGTACGGCTATGCAGGGCTGGGCGACATCAGCGTGTTCCTTTTCTTCGGGATCGTGGGTGTATGTGGCACGTTCTACCTGCATATCCGCGCCTTCGCATGGCCGGTGCTCCTGCCCGCCATCGCGCTAGGCATGCTCAGCACGGGCGTGCTCAATGTGAACAACATGCGTGACATCGCGAACGATGCCGCCAGTGGCAAACGAACGCTCGTGGTGCGCATGGGCGGCGCGAACGCACGCCTCTATCATTCGCTCCTTGTCGTTGGCGGGATCCTTGGCCTCATCGGTTTCGCGTTGCTGGCCGATCTCGGTTGGAGCATGTGGCTGTTCCTGCTGGTGGCACCGGGTTTCATCATCCACCTGCGGCGTGTCTGGTCGGCGCCCGAGCCACGCGCACTGGACCCACAACTGAAAGTGCTCGCCATGGGCACCTTCGTTACTTCGCTGCTGTTCGCGCTGGGCGT
>JAHBUM010000039.1 GCA_019638075.1 Flavobacteriales bacterium
GCTCCACACACCGCCGGTCGCCACCGTGAAGGCACCTGCGAGCGAGGTCACCGCATTGTTCGCGCAGAGCACGCGGTCCGCACCGGCGTTCGCAGTGGGCGAAGGCGTGATCGTGAACGTCACGTTCGCGCTTACCGGCGAACAGTTGCCGTTGCCCACCGTGGTGAGCATGAGCGTCACCGTACCGGCGGCGCGTTCAGCGGCGCTCGGCATGTAGGTCGCGTTCAGCGTACTGTTGTTCGGTGTGAACGTGCCCGTGCCACCGCTCCAGATCGCGCCCGTGGCCACCGTGATGCTTCCGTTCAGGCTGATGGATGCGTTGTTCGCGCACACCGTGCCGTTCGTGCCTGCGCTTACCGTGGGCGCAGGCGTGAAGGTGATCACACGGCTGTCCGATACCGCCGTGCAATTACCGTTGCCCGTGCTGGTCAGCGTCAGCGTGAGCGTGCCAGCAGCGATCTCCGCAGGGGTCGGCGTGTAGGTGGCGTTCAGCGTCGTGTTGTTCGGCGTGAAGCTGCCCAGACCACCGCTCCAGATGCCGCCCGTGGCGATGGTGACGCTGCCGTTCAAGGCGATCGCGGCGTTGTTCGCGCAGTAGCTCGCATCCACACCGGCGTTCACCACCGGCGCAGGCGTGAAGTTCAAGGTGATGTTGTCGCTCACTTGGTTGCACAAGCCGTTGCCCGTGGTGGTGAGCGTGAGGGTCACGTTGCCGTTCGCGATCTCCGCAGCCGTGGGCGTGTAGGTCGCGTTCATGTTCGCATTGCTCGGGCTGAAGGTGCCCGCGCCGCCGCTCCACACCGCGCCAGTGGCCACGGTGTAGCCGCCGTTCAGTGTGGCCACGGGGTTGTTCGCGCACAGCGTCTGGTCGGCACCTGCGCTCGCGGTCGGTGCAGGGCTGATGGTCCACAACACCTGATCGCTCACGGCGCTGCAGTTGCCATTGCCCGTGCTGGTGAGCGTAAGGTTCACACTGCCCGCATTGCGTTCCGCCGTGGTGGGCGTGTACACCGCGTTGAGCGTGCTGTTGTTCGGTGCGTAGCTGCCCGCACCACCGCTCCACACACCGCCGGTGGCACCGGTAACGGAACCAGCGAGGGTGATGGCCGCATTGTTCGCGCACACCGTTCCGTTGGGACCGGCATCCACCAAAGGCGCAGGCGTGAAGGTGATCACCCGTTCATCCGAGACCGCATTGCAATTGCCGTTGCCGGTGGTGGTCAACGTCAGTGTAAGGATGCCGTTCGCGATCTCCGCAGGCGTCGGCGTGTAGGTGGCGTTCAGTGCCGTGTTGTTCGGCGTGAAGGACCCGTTGCCGCCGCTCCATACACCACCCGTTGCACCACCCACCGTGCCGTTCAGGGCCACAGCGGCGTTGTTGGAACAGATGGATACATCCGCACCGGCATTCACCGTAGGTGCGGGGGTGAAGATGAGCTGCACCTGATCGCTCACAGCAGCGCACAGGCCGTTGCCTGTGGTGGTGAGCGTCAATGTCACGTTGCCGTTCGCGATCTCCGCAGCGCTCGGCGTGTACACAGCACCCAGATTGGTGTTGCTCGGGTTGAAGGTGCCGTTGCCGCCGCTCCAGATACCACCGGTCGCGACCGTGACGCTACCGTTCAGTGCAGCGGCCGCGTTGTTGGAGCAGAGCGAAATGTTCGCACCAGCGTTCGCGGTGGGCGCAGGCGTGATCGTGTAGGTGACTTGGCTCGTTACGGCGCTGCAATTGCCGTTGCCCGCAGAGGTCAGGGTGAATGTCACACTGCCGTTCGCGATCTCCGCAGCACTCGGCATGTAGGTCGCGTTCAGCGTCGTGTTGTTCGGGCTGAAGGTGCCCGCACCAGCGCTCCAGATGGCGCCGGTGGCTCCGCTCACGCTGCCGTTCAAGCTCATCAGCGGCGCGTTCGCGCACACCGAAGAAGCGGCTCCTGCGTTCACGATCGGCGCAGGGGTGAAGGTGATCACGCGGCTGTCGGTGGCGGCCACGCAGTTGCCGTTGCCCGTGGTGGTCAACGTAAGGGTGAGCGTACCGGCGGCGAGTTCGGCAGGCGTGGGTGTGTAGGTGCCGTTCAGCGCCGTGTTGTTCGGCGTGAAAGATCCCGCGCCACCCGACCAGATACCGCCCGTTGCGATGGTCACTCCGCCGTTCAGGGCCACGGCAGGGTTGTTCACACAGATCGATGCATCAGCACCAGCGTTCGCGGTCGGCGAAGGCGTGAAATTCAGGATGATGTTGTCACTTACCGCCACACACAGGCCATTGCCCGTGCTGGTGAGCGTGAGCGTCACACTGCCGTTCGCGATCTCCGTCGTGGTGGGCGTGTAGGTCGCGTTCATGTTCGTGGTGCTCGGGAAGAAGCTGCCCGATCCACCGCTCCACACAGCGCCCGTGGCCACGGTGTAGCCACCGCTCAGTGTCGCCACCGCGTTGTTGCTGCACAGCGTCTGGTCCACACCGGCGTTCGCTGTCGGCGCGGGCGAAATGGTGAAGGTCACCGCATCGGTCACCGCGTTGCACAAGCCGTTGCCCGTGCTGGTGAGCGTCAGGGTCACCGTGCCTGCGGTGCGTTCGGCAGCGCTCGGCGTGTAGGTCGCGTTCAGCGTGGTGTTGTTCGGCGCATAGGTGCCCGTGCCACCGCTCCAGATGCCACCGCCCGCACCGCTCACCGAGCCGTTCAGCATGATGGTGGATGCATTGGCGCACACCGTTCCGTTCGCACCGGCATCCACGATGGGCGCCGGTGTGAAGGTGATCACACGGCTGTCGGTCGCTGCGTTGCAGGTGCCGTTGCCCGTGGTGGTCAGGGTCAGGGTCAGAATGCCTGCGGCACGTTCCGCGGCCGTAGGCGTGTAGGTCGCGTTCAGCGCGGTGTTGTTCGGTGCGTACGTTCCCGCACCACCGCTCCAAACGCCGCCGGTCGCCAGCGTGATGCTGCCGTTCAGCGTAACGTTCGCGTTGTTCGCACAAAGCGTGATGTCCGCTCCCGCATTGGCCGTGGGTGCGGGCGTGAAGGTGATCGTCATGGCATCGCTCACAGCGGTGCAACTGCCCACACCGGTCGTAGTGGCCGTGAGGGTCACACTACCGTTCGCGATCTCGGTCGCCGTGGGTGTGTACACCGGATTCACAGCCGTATTGCCCGGCGTGAACGTGCCCGCGCCACCGCTCCAGATGATGCCCGAGGCCACCGTGTAGCCGCCGTTCAGTGTTGCGTTCGCGTTGTTGCCGCACAGGGTCTGGTCCGCTCCGGCGGTCACCGTCGGTGCGGGCGTGATGGTGAAGGTCACCTGATCGCTCACCGCGTTGCAGATGCCATTGCCGATGCTGGTCAGCGTGAGCGTGACGGTCCCGGCCGTGCGCTCGGCAGCGCTCGGCGTGTAGGTCGCGTTCAGCGTGCTGTTGTTCGGGTTGTAGGTGCCCGTGCCGCCGCTCCAGATGGCACCGGTGGCGATCGTGACTGCACCGTTCAAGCTGATGGCCGCGTTGTTCGCGCACACCGTACCGTTGGCGCCAGCATCCACCGTGGGCGCTGGCGTGAAGATGATCACGCGGCTATCCGATACGGGGTTGCAGGTACCGTTGCCGGTGCTGGTCAGCGTAAGGGTCAGCGTACCCGCCGCGATCTCCGCTGCGGTGGGTGTGTAGGTCGCATTCAACGTACTGTTGTTCGGGCTGAAGCTGCCCAGACCGCCGCTCCACACACCGCCCGTTGCCACGGTGACACTGCCGTTCAAGGCGACTTGTGCGTTGTTCGCGCAGCGCGTCACATCGGCACCGGCGTTCACGACAGGCGATGCCGTGAAGTTCAATGTGATGTTGTCGCTCACCGCGTTGCACGATGCGTTGCCCGTGGTGGTGAGCGTGAGGGTAACACTGCCGTTCGCGATCTCCGTAGCTGTTGGCGTGTAGGTCGCGTTCATGTTCGTGGTGCTCGGATCGAGGCTGCCGTTGCCGCCGCTCCACACACCACCGGTCGCCACCGTGAACGAACCGGCCAATGTCGCCACCGGGTTGTTGCTGCACAGCGTCTGGTCCGCACCGGCATTGGCCGTCGGCGCAGGTGTGATGCTGAAAGTGACCTGATCGCTCACTGCGTTGCACAAGCCATTGCCCGTGCTCGTCAACGTGAGCGTTACCGTTCCCGCAGCGCGTTCAGCAGCCGTGGGCGTGTAGGTCGCGTTCAGCGTAGTGTTGTTCGGGTTGTACGTGCCCGCACCTCCTGTCCACGTTCCGCCGGTAGCGCCGGTCACAGAACCGTTCAGGGTGATGGCGCTGTTGTTGGCGCACACCGTGCCATTCGCACCAGCATCCACAACAGGTGCCGGTGTGAAGGTGATCACGCGGTTGCTCGTCACCGGCAGGCAGGTGCCATTGCCCGTGCTGGTCAAGGTCAGCGTCAACGTGCCTGCGGCGATCTCCGCAGCTGTTGGCGTGTAGGTCGCGTTCAGCGTGGTGTTGTTCGGCACGAAGGAGCCTGCTCCACCGGACCACACGCCGCCCGTTGCGCCTGTCACGCTGCCGTTCAAAGCAACTTGTGCATTGTTCGCGCACACCGTGACCGCCGCACCTGCGTTCACCACCGGAGAAGGCGTGAAGTTCAGGGTGATGTTGTCCGTGATCTGGTTGCATAAGCCGTTGCCAGTGGTGGTGAGGGTGAGCGTTACGTTACCTGTCGCGATCTCCGCCGCCGTGGGCGTGTAAGTCGCGTTCATGTTCGTGGTGCTCGGGTCGAAGGAGCCCGCGCCGCCGCTCCATACACCACCGGTGGCGATCGTGAAGCTGCCGGCCAATGTCGCCACCGGGTTGTTGCCGCACTGCGTCTGGTCCGCACCGGCATTGGCCGTGGGCGCAGGTGTGATGCTGAAAGTGACCTGATCGCTCACTGCGTTGCAGGTGCCGTTGCCCGTGCTGGTCAAGGTCAGCGTCACCGTTCCCGCAGCGCGTTCAGCAGCCGTGGGCGTGTAGGTCGCGTTCAGCGTGGTGTTGTTCGGCGCATACGTTCCCGCACCACCTGTCCACGTTCCGCCGGTAGCGCCGGTCACAGAACCGTTCAGAGTGATAGCGCTGTTGTTGGCGCACACCGTGCCATTTGCACCAGCATCCACAACGGGTGCCGGTGTGAAGGTGATCACGCGGTTGCTCGTCACCGGCAGGCAGGTGCCGTTGCCCGTGCTGGTGAGCGTGAGCGTCAACGTGCCCGCGGCGATCTCCGAAGCTGTTGGCGTGTAGGTTGCGTTCAATGTGGTGTTGTTCGGCGCATACGTTCCCGCACCACCGCTCCATGCACCACCGGTCGCTCCGGTCACGCTACCGTTCAAGACCACCGCTGCGTTGTTGGCGCACACCGATACCGGAGCACCCGCATTCACCACCGCTGCGGGCGTGAAGCTGATCACCATCTGATCGGTCACGGCCACACAACCGGCATTGCCCGTGGTGGTCAGCGTGAGAGTGACGTTTCCGTTCGCGATCTCCGTAGCTGTTGGCGTGTAGATCGCATTCATGTTCGTGGTGCTCGGGTCGAAGGTTCCCGCACCACCGCTCCACACACCGCCCGTGGCGACGGTGAAACTTCCGTTCAAGGTGACGGCTGCGTTGTTCGCGCACACCACACGATCGATACCCGCATTGGCCGTGGGTGCCGGAGTGATGGCGTAGGTGACCTGCGCACTCTCGGCGTTGCAGGTGCCGTTGCCCACCGTGGTGAGCGTGAGGGTCACGGTGCCCGCCGTGCGTTCAGCGGCGCTGGGCGTATACACTGCGTTGAGCGTGGTGTTGTTCGGGTTGTAGGTGCCCGTGCCGCCGCTCCAGACCGCACCCGTCGCGCCAACGACCGACCCGTTCAAGGTGATGGCGCTGTTGTTGGCGCACACCGTGCCGTTCGCACCGGCATTCACCGTGGGCGCCGGCGTGAAGGTGATCGTGCGACTGTTCGATGCGGGCAGGCAGGTGCCGTTGCCCGTCGTCGTGAGCGTGAGCGTCAGGGTGCCCGCCGCGATCTCCGCCGCCGTGGGCGTGTAGGTGGCATTGAGCGTGGCGTTGTTCGGAGTGAAGACACCGGTGCCTCCGCTCCAGATGCCACCCGTCGCGACCGTCACACTTCCGTTCAGGTTCACCGTGGCATTGTTCGCGCACACCGAACTGTTGGCTCCGGCGTTCGCGGTCGGGGCCGGCGTGAAGGACAATACCACCTGATCGTGTACCGCAAGGCAGTTGCCATTGCCGGTGGTGGTGAGGGTGAGCGTCACACTGCCATTGGCGATCTCGGCCGCCGTGGGCGTGTACATGGCGCCCACGTTGGTGGTGCTCGGGTCGAAGCTGCCGTTGCCGCCGCTCCACACACCGCCCGTGGCCACCGTGAACGAACCGCTCAACGTGGCCACGGCATTGTTCGCGCAGAGCGTTTGATCCGCTCCGGCGTTCACCGTGGGAGAAGGCGTGAAGGTGACGAGTACGCTATCCTTCACCGCCTGACAAACACCATTGCCCGTGGTGGTGAGGTAAAGCCACTTCGAACCGGCCGATACTTCAGCGGGCGTAGGCGTATAGGTGGCCGTAAGGCTCGCGTTCGACGGGGTGAACGATCCGGCTCCTCCGGTCCACACACCACCCACGGCATTCAACACGGAGCCCGACAGCGATACCGCAGGGCTGTTGGAACATACCGAAATGGCATTGCCGGCCTCGGGGACCGGCAATGGCTGGAAAGTGATCACGCGCTGGTCGCTCTCCGGCGTGCAGTTGCCCGTGGAGGTGAGCGTGAGCGTGACCGTGCCCAAGGCCACATCGCCGATGCTGGGCACGTATGTCGCATTAAGAGCCGTGGCGCTCGGCGTGAAGGTGCCACTGCCGTTGGAGGTCCAGATGCCCGTGGTGCTGCCGCCGGACACCGTGCCCGCAAGTGGCACCTGCTCGCTGGCGCACAGCGTGGTGTTCGCGCCCGCGTTCACTTCGATCCTTCCGCTGAACTCCGAGAAGAAGCCGTAGCGGCAACCACTGCTCGCACCACCGTTGATGATCGCCAGCGAGAAAACATCAGAGGTGTTCGTCACGATGAAGGCCTGACCCACCGGTACCTGCGTCTCGTTGTACTGGATCCGCGCGGCCATCCACTCGCCACCCGTACCGGGCACGGCGGCGAAGGCGGTACCGGGGATCGCGGCCGTGCCGGGACCGGTGACCACGAAGTTGTTCTGCGAGCCGTTGCGCACGAGCAGGTGCAGGAAGAACGATTCGTTCGTGGAGCGCGTGAAGCCGACCTGCTGGCTGCCCGCGCAGTTCAGCGGCGGCATGATCGCCATGCCCTGCTCGCAACCGAAGCCGGTGACGTGGATCACGTACGAAGGCTTGCTGGTGCTGATGTACGCGCCCGTACCGGCGGCAAGCCCGTCCATATCGTGGCGGTAGTACTGACCGGCGAAGAGCGTGGCCACGGGTGTGGCGTTGCCGTTCACATACACCTGCGTGTTGTTCTGCACGGCCATGATGAACATGGACTCATCACCGGTCGCGTTCAGGCCGCCCTTGATGGCGATGTAGTCCGTGCCGAGGATGTCCACCGGCACGATCTGGTCGGTCATCAGGTCGTAGCAGCTGCCGCTGGGGTTGTGGTTCGAGTCGTCCTTCAGGGACACGGCCACCGGCTTGTTGGAAAGCACAACGGCCCCGCTGGGGTGCGTGGCCGGATCGGTCTGGTTGGCGCCGGTCCACGCGCAGGAGTACGTCTGCCCCCGGTTCAGCGTCACAGTGAAGGGGGTCAGCGCCGGATGACCATCCACCGGCACCGGTGAGTAGATCATCACCAAGGTCCCGTTCTGCGTGGCCACGATATCGAAGGAGGCGTATGCCAGATTGGGCGCACTGAACCCATGGTTATAGAACGGCGCGTGCTTGTGCAGCGGGATGTAGAACTCGGTGCCGAGACCGTTAGCACCCTTCAGGGCCGTGATGTCCGGGTTGTTCGTAAAGCTGTTCTCGTAGTAGCAGGTGATGTTCGCCGTGGACGAGACGAACAGGCCCGTATTCAGCACCGTGTTCGTGGGCCGCGTCTCCAGCGCGTTCTTCAACGAGGTCAGGTTGTACCGCAGGGCCGAGTTGGCGGCCACGTTCAACACGATCGGGTTGCCCCCGTTGAATGCCGGGTTCGCAGGCTGCGAAATGGTCACCACCGCAGGCTGGCCCAGCGTGGTGACGTTGAAGTAGATCGGCTCATCACCATGCGAGGAGGTTACCTCCGGTGGTGCCAGCCAGAATTCCGTACCCGTTTGCGCGTGGAGAACTCCGCACAGGAGCAGTCCAAGCACGGAGAGCAGTGCCTGTTTCATTCAGTAAGGTCCCGGTCCATGAGTGGTGGACCGGTGCCGTTCTACGGAAGGGTCGACGAAAAGGGTTCAGGGGGCGACGAAGAGGGGCCCGGTATCGGCATGAAGGCCGGATGTGACACATTGGGGCCACGTCGGCGCTCCAGACCGCATGGGGTGCCGATGTTGATGTGGTTGGCCGCAGCCTACGGCAACTGCTCCACGCGCACGTTCGTGGGCACCACCCCGCCCCTGTGTATTTCAGCACCCCGTCGCCGTTCGCATCGCCTGCCCACAGCGCTTGCGTGGGGAATGCGCCCTCGATGCTCTTCCGGGCACCGGTGCCGTAGGTGATGGTGGCGGATGTGCGGGTATCGCTTCGAGGATGCGATGAAAGCAGGCGGTCGGCAGCAGGCATCATGACTCGATCAGGTCTGCTGCCCGCTGCAAACTGCCTGTTATTCACATTTCTTTTCACCACTCCCTTGGTCCGTTCCTTTGCGCCATGTCCCTCCGGTCTCTCCCGCTCATCGGCGTTCTAGTTCTCACCAGCCTTCACGCATTCGCCCAGTCCCTTCCCGCCTACGCCCTCTTCAATGCCAAGGGCAAGCCCATTGCGCATAAGGGCATGCTGAGGCAGTTGCAGCAGGCCGACATCATCCTCTTCGGCGAACTGCACGACAACGCCATCGCCCACTGGCTGCAACTGGAGGTGACGCGCGAACTGATCGCCGCCGGTCCGCTGGTGCTGGGTGCCGAGATGATCGAGCGCGACGACCAGGTCACATTGGACCGCTACCTGCGCGGCGAGATCGACCAGGCCGCCTTTGATACCCTGGCCCGCCTGTGGAAGAACCACGCCAGCGACTACAAGCCGCTCGTTGACCTTGCCAAGGAGAAAGGTCTGCCCTTCGTGGCGGCGAACGTCCCTCGTCGCTACGCCCGCGCCGTGAACCGGGGCGGCTTCGAGGCTCTGGATACCGTGTCCGATGCCGAGCGCGTGTGGATCGCACCATTGCCCATCGCCTTTGATCCCGGGCTGCCGCGCTACCAGCACATGCTCACGATGATGGGTGACCACGGCACACCGGACATGGTGAAGGCTCAGGCACTGAAGGATGCCACCATGGCGTACAGCATCGCGGAGCGCTTCCGCCCGGGTCAACGCTTCATCCACTACAACGGCAGCTTCCACAGCGACCACTTCGAGGGCATCAACTGGTATCTGCAACGGCTGCGCCCGGAACTGAAGCGCGTCACCATCGCCACGGTCACGCAGGCCGGAGTGAAGAAGCTCGACGCCGAATACCTGGGCCGCGCCGACATCATCATCGTGGTGGACGAGGATGTGCCGGGGACGTACTGAGCGATGATCCCACACGCACGAAGGGCCGCCCCGATCGGGAGCGGCCCTTCGCACAAGGTGGTGGTATCAACGCTTCTTCAGCAGTTCGATCTCGCGGCGCAGTTCCTCGATCAACGCTTGCTGCTCCTGCACGGCCTTCACGAGGGGGACGACGAACTCTGCGTACCGAAGGCCGTAGAGGTCACCATCGTTGTCCGGGGCATCCACACCGCTGAAGTCGAAGCCTGCGGTCTTGGCGGCCTGCTCCACTTCCTGCGCGAGGAAACCGGTGTAACGGATCCCCTGCTTGTTCGCGATGGCCGCTTCGGTGTCAGGGTCGCTCACCTTCACCATGTTGCCGTCCTTGTCGCGTTCATAGCCCTCCTTCATCTGCTCGCGCAGGGCGCGCACGTCGTAGTTGTAGGTCACGGGGCGCAGTTGCATCACGAAGTCCAAGCCATGCACGTTGTCCTGCACGTTGCGCTTGAAGCGGGCATCGCTCACCTGTGTGAAGTTCACCGCGCCGTTGATGCTCGTGACGAGCGAGTTCCCCACGCGCACCATGTTGGTGGCGGTGGGGTGCGCATCGTAGCCCACGGCGGTGGTGTTGCCGAACCCGTTGGCCGAAGGGCCTGCGGAGCGACCGATCGCTGTGTTGTTGTGGCCGGTGGTGTTGTTGTCCAGCGTTTGGAAGCCGACCGCCGTGTTGTAGCGCGCCGTGGTGAGGGTGTAGCCGGCGCTGTATCCCACCGCCGTGTTGTATTCCCCGTTCCCGGTGTTGGCGAAGAGGGAGAAATACCCGAGGCCGGTGTTGCCAGCGCCTGTCGTGTTGGACTGCAAGGCGTAGTCGCCCATGGCCGTATTGTGGTGTCCGGATGTGTTGAGCGAAAGCGACACGTTGCCCACGGCCGTGTTGCTCGATCCGGTGGAAGCATACAGCGCACGGTATCCCACCGCCGTGCAGTTGTAGCCCGATACGTTGCTGTACATGGCCTTGCTGCCCACGGCGGTGTTGTAAAAGCCGGTCGGTTCCGGTGTTTCCCCGGAAAGAGGGGCCAACCCACTGGCATTGTTGTAGAGCGCGCTGTCGCCGATGGCCACTATGTTGCTGCGGTTGGTGCCGAGGTAGAGCGCGCGCACACCGATGGCCACGTTGGAATGGCCGATCGAGTTCCCGCGCAACGCGTTGTTGCCAAGGGCTGCATTGTAGGTGCCGGTGGTGTTGATGTACATCGCGGCACTGCCCACGGCCGTGTTCCCGGTCCCGGACGAAGCGGTGTACATGGCGCGGTAGCCCATGGCGGTATTGTTCTGCCCGCTGAGGTTGTTGTACAAGGATCCCGTGCCGTTGGCCGTATTGCCTTGACCGGAAGTGTTGCGGTACAACGATTGATATCCAGTGGCCGTGTTCCATTGGCCATCCGCGTTGTTGCGAAGAGCCTGGAACCCGAAAGCGCTGTTCAAGTTACCTGTTGTGTTGGCCATCAATGCCATCTTGCCGATGCTGGTCATACCGGAGACCGAATCCGTTGCAAGGTGACCTGCTCGTGTGTTCGCGACGCGTAACACCAAGGGTTGAGCATCCGTGGTGCCAAGGAAGTTGGCCGCAGGGTTGGTAGTAGCGTTCCCTGTCAGTGCCCAGCCGTTCGCGCCACCCGCAGGACCTTGTGGACCCACCAATGAAGTGCCCGTGCCCCAGTTGTTGCCCACTTTCGGCCCGAAGAGCATGTTAGTGGTCGTGTTGATATAGAAATCACCGGCAGAACCGGTACCTGCTGTGGGATCGGTGGTGCCGTTCCGCACGGCGGGAGATAGCGGACCTGCGGGGCCTTGCGGTCCGGTCGCGCCCGTTGCGCCTTGCGCACCTGTGGCACCCGTCGGGCCTGCTGGCCCCTGTGGTCCTGTGGCGCCGGTCGCGCCCTGCGGTCCTGCGGGGCCTTGTGCACCTGTCGCACCCGTTGCACCTTGCGCACCAGTAGGCCCGATCAGCGATGTGCCTGTTCCCCAAGCGCCCCCGGTCTTCGGGCCGAAGATCATGTCGCTGGTGGTGTTGATGTAGAAATCGCCGTTGGCACCTGTGCCTGTAGTGGGATTGGTAGTGCCATTCAGCACCGTGCGGCCATCGGTGCCAACAGCACCTTGCGCACCTGTTGCGCCCGTGGCACCCTGTGCCCCGGCTGGGCCTTGCGGCCCGGCAGCACCTGTTGCACCTGCCGGGCCAGTAGCGCCCTGCGGACCTTGTGGCCCTGCGGCACCGGTAGCTCCTGTGGCACCCGTTGCACCTTGTGCGCCGGTTGCGCCCGCCGGACCCACCAGCGATACGCCACCGCCCCAGCCTGTGCCGGTCTTCGGCCCGAAGAGCGTGTTCGCCGTGGTGTTGATGTAGAAGTCACCATTGCTGCCCGTTCCCGCAGCGGGGTTGGTGGTGCCGCTCAGTACCGTGCGGCCAGCAGCACCAGCGGGGCCTTGCGCACCTGTTGCGCCTGTGGCACCCTGCGGGCCAGCGGGGCCAGTGGCACCCTGTGCGCCGGTTGCGCCTGCCGGGCCTTGCGGACCTTGCGCTCCGGTGGCACCCGTGGCCCCGGCCGGGCCTTGGATGTTGCCCACGTTCTCCCAACCATTGGTGGTGCTGGACCATACATAGAGGCTGCCGTTCACCAAGTAGGAATCCCCCGGTTGTCCGGTGCCCGGCAATTGGTTCACGTTCGTGAACGAGCCGAGGATGGTGACACCCGTGCCATCGGCCCCCTGCGGTCCCGCCGGTCCTTGTGGACCCTGCGCGCCCGTTGCGCCTTGCGCACCTGTGGCACCCGGCGCACCTTGTGTGCCTGCCGGTCCGGTAGCACCCTGTGGGCCCTGCGGCCCTTGCGGACCGGCCGGACCCTGCGGGCCTTGTGCCCCCTGTGGCCCCGGCGTGTTGCTCTGCTCCGCGAAGAGCGCATACGGCACGCTCAGCAGTTGCGAGGTACCCATCGCCGTGCCGTTCACGCTGGTGCGCACGAAGTAGGGCCCGTTGCTCCAGTCGATCGCGGCGAAGCTGCCGCTCACTGGCGTGCCTCCACCGATGGCGACGTTGGCCAGCCCGAAGGCGTTGGTGATCACTGCGTGGTTCTCGCTGTACACCACGGGACCGCTGGCGCTGCCCTGCAGCACGGCGAGGCCCAGCGTGGCGCTCGTGTTGCTTTGCACGACACCACCCGCATCGCGCAGGATGGCTTGGTAGCTGATGCGCTGGGGCGCTTGTGCCCACACGGCCGAAGCGAGCGCGCAGGCGAGGAGAAGGGTGAGGGGCTTTTTCATTCTTTGCCCGCCGTAGCCTCGGCGGAGGAGGGGTTTGTTCGTGTTTCGTCGCCGAAGCCTTGCTTCGCTGGCCGTAGCTCTGCGAAGGACAGGCGGAGGAGGGCTTCGCCCGCCGTAGCCTTCGGCGAAGGCGGGAGTTAGTGGGTGACGGAGATCTTGAAGGACTTCATGGTGGCGTTGTCGCTGCCGAGCACACGCAGCACATAGCTGCCGCTGGCGTAAGGTTCCATGTCGAGTTCGGTGATGGTGGCACCGATGCGCCCATCGGTCACCAGCCTTCCGGCCGCGTCGTGCAGGAAGTAGTGTTGCGCCCGCGCCGCATCATCAATGGCGATGTGCAGCGTGTGGCGCACCGGATTGGGGTACACGTTGATCGCGGGGCCATCGTCCTGCACATTGTCCACGAGCGTGCCGATGTCGGCCCACGGCTGGTGGAAGCCTTGCGTGAGCGTGCTCGCTCCGGCCGATACGGTGGCGATCACCGGCTCGCCGATGGTGTAGGAGATCGCGGTGGTGGCATCGGCGTGATGGCCACCGCCACCGGCCACCACTTGTTGCGCCATGCCCAGCGCGGGCGTTGCGGCGAGAAGGGGGAGGAGCAGGATCCGCATGGTGCTTCGTTGTGGATGCGAAGTACCAGCGATGGCGGAGGCCCTGCAATACCACTTGAGTAGTATGAGGGGCTATCGCACCTCCACCCCGCCCTCCATCTCCACGATCCGCGAAGCGCCGCCATCCGCATACACCGCCTTCACCGCATAGCGGTAACGTCCCTTTGCCGGTATGCGCACATCGCTGAAGGTGTTGCCGCCATCCTTGGTGAAACCCACGGCAGCCATGGCGCCTTCCTCGCGCGAGCGGTAGATCACGTAGTGCTTCACGGGGCGCGGCGGCGCGGTCCAACTCACCTGCACGTGGCCGTCGATCGCCACGGCCTTCACGGTGGTGACGCCGGGCCGTTGCGCGCGGGCGGGCAGGCGCACCTCCAGCGGCACGGCGCGTGGCGAGGCGTTGCCCGCGCTGTCGATCGCCAGCATGGTGTAGGTGTAGGCGGCGGGCGCCATCACCGTGCGGTCGGCCCATACGCGCGGCATGTCGGTCACGCTCCATGCGGTCACTTCACGCCAGGTCGTGTCGGTGCTGCTCTTGCGCAGAAGCGTATGCCGCCTCACATCCTTGCTGCTGCTCGGTACGAAGTGCAGTACCACCGAACTGTCGTTCACGGCGTAGCGTTGGAATACCGGTGCCACAGGAGCCACCACGTCCGGCTTGCCCAGCTTCAATGTGGCGCTCATGGCGCTGTGGTTGAAGTTGCGGTCCACCGCGACCAAGCGGTAGTAGATGTGTTTGGTGAGTGTGCGCAACGGGATGGTGTCCCGGAACACGGTATCCTGGATCGGTTCGGGGGAGAGGTTGTTGAAATTGTGGTCGGCGGCGTTGGCGAAGAAGACGCGGTAGCCGAGGATGTCCGGCTCCTTGCCCAGCGGCCAATGCACCGTGACCACTCCCGTGGTGTCAATGCTGCCCCGAAGGCCTGTTGGTGGGGCCGGTGCTATTGAATCGGCCAGTGCACCGTAGCCGCTCATCGAAACGGATCCGTTGCCAGCGGTGTCCACGGCCCAAACGCGGTAATGGTTCTCGCCGATCAGAAAGGAAGAGGTGTCGGTGAATTGTCGAGCGGTGGGTGGTAGCAAAGCCTTGTGAAGAGGCACGTAGGCAGCATTGGCGTGGTGGGTCTTCTCCACGCGGAAACCCTTGAGATCGCCTGCGCCTGCGGGCTGTTCCCAATGCACCACCAGCTTGCCTTTCTCGTCCCTCACCTCCTTCATCACCGGATTGGGGGGTGGCGTGCGGTCACGGCCCATGGCGGTGATCACCGGCGCTTCGGCGCTCACCATGCCGAAGGGTGTGATGCCGAGCACGCGATAGTCGTAAGGCACGTGGTCGCGTGCGATGGTGGTGTCGGTGTAGAGTTGATACGGCCCGGTACCTCGCTCGTTGTCCATCGGCACGAACGGTGCACTGTTCAATCGTGTCCATGGTCCACCGGTCGATCGGCGTTCGATCCAGTATGCACTGAACACACCATGCACGAGCTCACGATCCCAACGGATGCCGATGCTTCCTTCCTTTTCCTGAGCGGTGATCGCGGGGCCGGGTGGGACTGTAGCGAAACCTTGCTTGCGGTCCACACCCACCAGCGCCGTATCCGGGTGCGATGGATCATTGGTGATGACGCGGTACAGATAGAAACCATCGCGAGTGACATCGCGGTCCACCCAGCGATAGCCCAGGGCATCGGCGATCCGAGGGTCGACATCCGCGTACAGCGCACAGAGCGACCAACGTAAGGCCGCTTGTTGCGCAGCATCCAACTGGGCATTGATGTCGTTGGTGTTGGGTGCCATCTTTTCACCGTAAAGGGCCTGGGCGATGATGGGTGCGTGCGGATGTTGTGCGCCGAAGGTGGTACGGAGGAGTTCCAATGGCATGGGCCGCAACGTGTCAGGGGATAGGCGCCGGATGGGCCGGTCATTGCGTGAAACCTCCATACGCTCCACACGGCAGCCATACCGGTTGATGCGTTCCCAGCTGGGCGCGGAGGTCGGGGCCCAGCGTATGGTCACCGAGTCCGTGGCATTGAATGCGGTGGTGCGCACGCTTTGTGCGTTCGTGGTGCCCAAGTAGAGCATCACGGCGGCGAAGAGCAGAGGACGAAGCATGTTCAAGGAGCCGTTTGTGTGCCGCTGTTACCAGGTGCGGCGGGGTTTCCAATGGAGGTGTTCGGCATTGGTGGCAATGGCCCATTGGAGTAGTTGAATACGGCGACACCACTGCTCATCGCGGGAATGTCAGAGGGACCATCTGAGAAGAAGGGGCAGGTGGGTGGTGGGTTGAAGCTGAAACGCACGCGGTAGTTGCCGCGATACGGGCGCTTGTAGCCGCTGCTCTGGTAGGCGATCACCATGCTGCGCAACGGCTCGGCCATGGGTGTTTCACCATAGAGCACGCCGCAGTAGCCGAGCACATCCGCAGTGATCGTTTGGAGGCGCACGTGGTCACCGCCCACCCAATGTGACGTTATCTGGTCCAGGCATACATCGCTCTGAGCGGATCCGTCCCCGATCTCGGTGATGTTGAGTTGGGCGGTATTCATCGGCCCGTTCACCGATGGCGGCGCGGTCTCCGCGGCGCTCAGCGGTTGCATGGTGGGGTTGCCCGGTCGCCAGGAAACGGTGCGCACCGGTGGTATGCCGATGCGGTCCGGGCTGTCGGAGATCACGGGGACGCCGAACCTGTTGGTCACCATGGTACGGTGGAGGTCCAGGCCGCTGCAGTTGCGCCTCTTGATCTCCGCATAGTAATCGTAGAGCACTTTGGTGGCCCAGTTCCGCGCCCAGGTGTCGCTGAAGTCATCCGTCAAGGTGATCATCGGGGATACGGAACAGTTCGAGCATGTTCTTCCGGGGAATTGGAAGCCTTTCACATCGAACACATCGAAGCGTTCACCGAGGAAGTCAGGCCGGAGAGTCTCTTTCGGGGGCGTTGCACCATTGCTCCCGTAATGGGTGGCGCTGTTGCTGTATGCGGCGGCCTTGCTGCCGATCGTATTGTAGCGGGAGGTGGCGAAATGGTAGGTGTAGAGCAGCTTCTCGTTGTGGCGCACGGTGTAACCTGCCAGCCGTCGTCGTCGGAGGTTCACCATGCCGCTCTGGTAGCTCTGGGAACTGGTGGTGGCTATTCCCATGCCCGCCAGGTCTGGTTGTATGCCGTCCAGCAGGTTCTGTGCGGTCGTGCCACCCACCAGGGTGTCGCGCGCTATGAGCTGGACCACGTATTGCCGGTTATTCTGTAGCGGAGGGATCGTGAAGGTGATGATCGTCTTGGGTCCATTGTTGCCTCCGCTTTCCAGGTTCTCCACTCCTTCGGAGCCCGTGCCCGCAGTGTGTTGCACCGTGGCCTTGGCGGTGATGGTGGTGCCGCCGCTGTGCGGTGTGAAGAGCACCCTGTAGACGCGCTCCCTTCTCGGTTGCACCCCCGATTCGTCGAACAACGGCTGATCTTCGGCGCTCTTCTGGCATTCGATGATCCCGTTGCGGCATTCATCCTGCAACAGATAGCGTTGACCGGTGAAGGGATAGGTGTAGTTGAGGTGCTCAGCGCTCAGTTCCTTGAGGCCCTCACCGGTCTTGAAGGTCACTGTGGAATCCCACAGGGCGGGTTCGCCAGCGATCATCGCGGTGGCCCAATGCGCGGGGATGTCGGCGTACTGTACCGGGAATGATTGCACGAGTTCGGTCCTGGCCTCGTTCCATTCCTCGGCACGCAACTTCACGGTCAATGTGTACTTGGTCTTTGGCTCCAGGAATTGGTTCGGGATCATCATCACTTGATCACCGGCCGTTGACAACTCGAGCGAGGCTCCTTGCAGTACTCCGTTCTTCTTCAGTTCAACAGCATCAAGTTTGAGGCGGAATTTGCGCCAGCGTGTGGCACCGCTCTGGGTATACTCCTTCAAGTCGAACGGGTGGTCGAGCTTCATGGTGAACAAGACCTCGGGATTCACCCCTACGCTCACGGCGGTGCTGGTGGAGGCGATGCCGTCCTGATCGTGCGGGATGATGTCATCGATCGGTTCAAGACCGGCAAGTGCGTCCGCGCCGAACGGGTCGCATGGGTGCCCGGCTTCGAAGGGGAAGTTGAAGGTGCCATCGATGAGCCCTCCGAGGATGCTGTACCGGCCGCCCACTTCGCCGCGCACCCAACTGGGATCGGCGAAGCCACCTTGGAGCGCCGCCGCAGCGGCCAGCTTCATGATCTCGAAATCACCCTCGGCGAACCACACATCCACATGCAGGCTGACGCTTCCGCTCATGTATGCGTAGACCTGCCCCGTGGCGTAGAAGCCGGCGATGCCGGGATCGGCGACGTCCGCGCAGGTCATGTTCTCGGCCGATTCGAAGACCATGTCGAAGCCCAGCCCAGCCATCAGGTGCATGCGCAGCAGATAGAAATCGAACTTGGCATCAAGATCCGTTCGCGAGCCGAACGCCACCCCGTTGGCCATGGAAACACTGGATGGCCAACTGAAATCCCGCCCGCCCATCAGTGCGAGCACCGCAGCACTATCGGGAGGCAGCGGATCCGGCAGTTCCTTGCCCACCATGAAGTAGCTGCGGGTCTCGAACAGGCCCAGGAAATCAAGTCCGATCGGGGTTTGTGGCGTGCCCACGAAGAAGTGCCAGGTGTCGGGCGTGATCAGGATCTCGGCGGCCCCGGCCAGGTTGTTGTCGCCGGTGCCGGTCACTATGCCGCTTCCGATCTCCACGAATACTTGGAAGTTGGCTTGGAACACCTTGTTCGGCTTGTCGTACGCGATCTCCGCCGTTCCACGTATCGGCACATAGCGCCGATCGTTCCGGTCGCTCATCATGTACACATTGCCATTGAGGAATATGGAGCTCGTCCCACCCGATGCACTGAATGAGGCACCGAGCGTAAGGTCTCCGTTGTATGTACGCCCACCGGCACCATCACCGAACACCACGGTGGCCT
>JAHBUM010000004.1 GCA_019638075.1 Flavobacteriales bacterium
GCGGGCTCGTCGTTCTGACTTACTTCGTGCTCACGGGCATCCTTCTTGCCGTTATCGCCGGGCCCCGAGCAGCGCGCTCAAACTGGGCGCGTAATTTGGCGTTGGTGCTCGGCGCGTTGGCGGTCGCACCGCTGACGCAATACAGCGAACAATTCTGGCCGCAGAGGCTCGCGGGATTTTCGCCTGATCCCTATCCGTTCGTGATTTATCTTTTCCAGTTCGGCTGGGCGTTGCCGCTCTGGGGTCTGACGCAAGCGCTGCTCGGCTACCACTTCGAAACGATGGCGCAGGCGCGAGCGGTGACGCGGGCTCAGGCGCTCGCCTATGACGCGCAGTTGCACATGCTGCACTATCAAATCAATCCGCACTTCCTCTTCAACACGCTGAACAGTGTGAGCTCCCTTGTGGGCAAGGATCCCGAGAGCGCCCGCAGCATGCTGGGCAGATTGGGCCACCTGTTGCGCGTTTCGCTGGATGGCGAGCGGCAGCAGAAGGTGGGCCTTGCGCAGGAGGTGGAGCACGTGGGCAGCTACCTCGGCATCGAGGCGGTGCGTTTCCGCGACCGGCTTTCGGTGACGTACGATGTGCCGGAGGAACTGGGCGGGGCCATGGTGCCTTCCATGATCCTGCAACCCTTGGCCGAGAACGCCATCAAGCACGGCCTCGATGCCATGGGCGAGCGGGTGCGCATCTCCGTTACCGCCGTTCGCGCGGATGATGCGCTCGTGCTCACCGTGATGGATGATGGCCCCGGCTGTGCCGATGTGCAGGGTGCGCTGGACCGCGGCGGCATCGGCCTGCGCAATGTGCGTGAGCGCCTGCGCACGCTGTATGGCGACCGCGCCATCATGCACGTGACCTCGCCGCCCACCGGCGGTTTCCGCGTCGATCTCACCATCCCCCTCGAACAAGACCCTGCGCGCTGACCAAGCCGGATGGCCGTACCTGAACCCATGTCCAACCTCCATGACGCGCTTCGGCGCATGCCACATGAAACGCACACGCCTCATCATCGTGGATGACGAACCCGATGCCCGCGAGCGCCTCCGGGAGCTCGCCACGCAGGACGCCACGATAGACGTGGTGGCCGAGTGCCGGAACGGAAACGAAGCCGTGCTGGCCATCACGAAGCACAAGCCCGACCTCGTGCTGCTTGATGTGCAGATGCCGCAGATGAACGGCTTCGACGTGGTGCGGCGGATCGGCGCCACCCGCATGCCCTTCACCATCTTCGTGACCGCGTATGACCAGTACGCGTTGAAGGCGTTCGAGGTGAGCGCCGTGGATTACCTGCTGAAGCCGTACGACGACGCGCGCTTCCATGCCTCGGTGGCCAAGGCGAAGAAGCTGATCGCCATGAGCACGAGCGACAGGCTCACCGGAAGGCTCATGGACCTGATGCGCGACCACCTGCATGAGCAGAGCGACTTCATCGAGACGTTCAGCATCCGCGACAAGGGCCGCGACCACGTGGTGCATGTGGACGACGTGATCTTCCTGCGGGCCGAGGGCAACTACCTGAAGCTGGTGCTGGCGGACCGCAGCTTCCTGTACCGCATGACGATGAACGCCGTGGAGACCGAGCTGGACCCGGCGCGATTCCTGCGCATACACCGCAGCTACATGGTGAACATGCTGCACATCCGCACCACGCGGTACAGCGGCAACAACGAGTTCATCTTCACCATGGCGAACGGCGAGCGCATCGTAAGCGGGCGCAGCTACAAGGAGCCGATCGCGAAGGTGCTGGCAACGTCCGAAGCGGCTGGCTGATAGGGGGGCAGTGCATCCGCCCCCCACATCCGCCCCGATCCCCACGGACCATCCCGTCCGCCGGACGGGCTGCGAAAGCCTCCCGGTACTTTAAGCGTCCGATCCAGCCCTTCTGCCCGATGGGCCGATCAGGATCCGAAGTATCGCATGCGAAAGGAAGCCACGGAGGCGGTCCAGGACCGGATGGATGAGTTGGATGTAGTACATTGGCGCTACGCAACAGGGCTCCATGAGGAAGGAGCAGCGGGTGCCTCCGCTGCTCCACCGCCCAGTTGGAGTACCCGACCAAGAATGATGCTGCTGGCGGCCATACGGTCCTATTTCGACGATTCGCCGGTTCCGACGCGGACCGTGCTCATCGCTGCCGGCCTGCTGTCCGTCGTGTTCGTGTACACATCCTACATCGGGCGTACCCACCTGGGCACCGATCCCAGCCTCTTCGACTGGTGGAAGCAGGCGCCCATTCCCTTCCTGAACTTCTTCACCTGGGCCTTGTTGCTGCCGCTGGTCAACCGATGGTCCAAGCATTGGCCCGTGAAGGGGCATCCGATCTGGCGCCCCATCCTGATCCACTTCGGCCTGGGCCTGCTGCTGTGCGCCCTGCACGAGGTGTTCAACAGCACGCTCTACATGCTCATCCTGCACAACAGCGGCAGCATCACATGGCGGCCAGAGATGCTGCGCGGCGTGCTGCTGAGCCTGCCTGCCGGCGTGGTGCAGCGCTTCATAGAATACTGGCTGCTGCTGGTGCTGCTGATGTACATGGAGACCCACCGCCAGGTGCGGGAGGAGCGCACCCGTGTGCTCCAGCTGCAGAACGAACTGCGCGTTACGCAGCTCCTCGCGCTGAAGAAGCAGTTGCAGCCGCACTTCCTGTACAACACCCTGAACACGGTGAGCGCGCTGATGGACGAGGACACGAAAAGCGCGCGCACGGTGCTGTCCAAATTGGGGCAGCTGCTGCGGATAACCTTGGATGAGGAACGGAAGGAGCGCGTGAGCCTGATCCACGAGATCGATCACGTGGACAATTACCTCGGCATCGAGGCCATCCGGTTCAAGGACCGCCTCCAGGTGCGCTACGATATCCCCTGGGACTGCCAGGATGCCTTGGTGCCGGGCATGGTGCTGCAGCCGCTGGTGGAGAACTCCATCAAGCACGGGCTGGATGCGACCAACGCCGAGGTGTGCGTCACCATCGAGGCGCAGCGCAGGAACGGCCGTATCGAACTTTCGGTGAGCGACAACGGAAGGGGGTGCTCGGATGTGAGGCATGCGCTGGACAAGGGCGGGATCGGGTTGCGCAACGTGCGCGAGCGGCTCTCCCTGCTGCACGGGACGGCCGGGCGGCTCATGGTCTCCTCGCAGCACGGCACGGGCTTCCAGGTCACCCTTAACTTTCCATTCGAAACCAGGGGAGCAGACAGGACATGAAGCAGATCCGAGCGATCGTCGTGGATGATGAGCCCGCCGCCCGTTCGCGCGTGGTGCGCCTGCTGGGGAACGACCCGGTGGTGCGCGTGGTGGCGGAATGCCGAAATGGTAACGAGGCGCTCAACGTCATCCAGCAGGAGCCAGTGGACCTTGTCTACCTCGACATCCAGATGCCGCAGCTGAGCGGGTTCGATGTGATCGAGCGGTTCCCCGCCGAGCGGTCGCCATACGTGGTATTCGTTACCGCGCACGACCGGTATGCGACCAAGGCATATGATGTGAACGCGGTGGACTACCTCCTGAAGCCGTACGACGATGAGCGCTTCTACACCTCGCTCGCCCGGGCGAAGGACTTCATCGAGATGCGCGAGAACAGGAGCCTCACCACCCGGCTGATGGACCTCGTGCAGGACCATATCAACACCCGCCGCGAGTACACGCAGGTCATCATCATCAAGGAAAAGGGGCGCGAGTACCGTGTGCCAGTGAAAGAGGTGATCTGGATCCGAGCCGAGGGGAACTACCTGATCCTACAGACCAAGACGCGGCACTACCTGCTGCGCATGACGATGAACATGGTGGAGACCGACCTGGACCCCGCCGTGTTCGTGCGTGTGCATCGCAGCTACATGGTGAACATGGCGCACGTGCGCAACACGCGCTACAGCGGCAACAACGAGTTCCTGTTCACCATGAGCAATGGGCAGCATGTGCTGAGCGGGCGCAGCTACAAGGAGCCGATCGCCAAATTGCTGAGCCGCCGGGAGGGGCTTGAGTGAAGGCAGGAGCAGGAGCAGGGGCAATGCCTCCGTCATGCCTCCTGCCCCTGCTCCTGCCAACTGCCCCTGCTCCTGCCTCCTGCTCCCGAAGTAGGGACGGGGCGGTCCGTTCAGGCTGGGGTGGATGCGGAACCGTTTACCGGCCGGGTTCTTCAACTTTGCGGAAACACCCTTTGCATGCGCCTTACGACCCTTTCGCTGCTGGCTTTTCTGGGTAACGCCGTCCTGGCCCAGACTCCGCCCTTGGAACGGCTCTACACCATCCCCGGTGCCTTGGAGATCCATGGCGCTGCCCGCGATGATGCAGGCAACTTCTACATCGCCAATGAGACCCCGGGCGGCGACATCCAGGTGACCCGCATCTCCGCCACAGGGGAACACGAGTGGACCAAGGCCTACCCCTTCATATCGGAGGATGGCCTCTACGGCAACAGCATCGCCGTGGGGCCGGAAGGGGTCGTTGTGGCCGGTTACGTCATGGATCAGTCGGGGATAGGACTCACCAACAGCCGCGATGGCGTCATCCTGCGGATCGACCCGGAGGATGGCGCGCTGCTGACATCCACCCGCATCGACAACGGAAGCTCCAACGCCCTACACTACCTGTGGCGCACCCCCGATGGTTTCATCGCTTCCGGCCGTTCCGATGCGGCTGGCCGCGCCTACGATATGTTGCTGGCCAAGCTGAACGACCTGGGCGAGGTCCAATGGTGCAAGACCTACGGGCCGGCGCGGACCCCGAACGACAACGATGGCTGGCAATGGGGCTACGAGGCCAAGCCGCTCGCCGATGGTGGCTTCGCCGTCGTGGGCTACGGCGACGGGCTCGGCACGGGCTACTCCCCCTCGGGCTACTTGGTGCGCACCGATGCGCTGGGCAATGAATTGTGGGCGCGTGGCATCAGCAGCGGCGCTGGTGTGGATGAACTGTACACCGTGGTGGAAAGCACTACGGGCGACCTCTACGTGGGCGGGCGCTCCCTAGGCTTCGTCCTCGGTGGCGTAACGGCCTTCATCACCAAGATCTCCTCCACCGGCGCGCATATCTGGACCCGTACGCTGGAACATGGCATACAGGTGGGGCAGCTGCTGCCCAGGGCCGATGGTGGCGTGGACTGGCTGGCCAGCCCCCAGTACCTGCCCGGTGGCGGCGGCGGTGGTGCCGCCTACGATATCGCATGGGGCGCCTTCAATGCCGATGGTGACCTGCTCCGCGCCAACCTTTATGGAAGCGAGGCCAGCGAGAACGGGATGGTCTTCTTCCAAACGGACAATGGCGGTCATGCCATCATGGGATTCACCAGTCCGCAAGGGCGTTGGGAGTGGAGCGAGGGCGATCCTATGGAGGATTACTGGAGGGCCCTGCTCATCCTCACCGATGCCGATGGACATTCCGACTGTGGAGACATCGACCTGGCGCTGAACTGGGTATCGGCCACCGCCAACGTGATACCGGTCACCAGCCTGTACGGCTCGGGCTTCACCTCGTTCCCCTACCCGATGGGTGAGCTGGCCATGGCCGTGGGCAGTTCCAACCCGTGCTGCAACGAGGTGGCCGCCTTCACCATGGAACGGACCGGTGACTTCAGCTGGCGCTTCTTGGATGGCAGCACCGGTGCCAACTCCTACGCGTGGGACTTCGGTGATGGCAACACCAGCACGGAGCAGTCGCCGCCCCACACCTATGCGGGTAACGGCACGTACAACGTGTGCCTCACCATCACCGGCGATTGCGCCAGCGCCACCACCTGCCAGCAGGTAAGCGTCACCGTGGGCTTGGATGAAGTGGCCGGTCAGGCGGTGGGCGTAAGCCTGTATCCCTCACCGGCAAGCGATATCTTCGTGGTGCGCTCGGAACGGTCGGCCATCGCGCTGGTGCAACTGGTGGACACCGATGGCCGTCTCGTAGGTACGACTGCGGGCAACCACACCGGCAGCATGATCGTTCCGGTGGACCAGCTTTCCAACGGGCTGTATGTGGCTCGTGTGCAACTCTTCGATGGGACCATGCACCACCAGCGCGTGATGGTGGCGCATTGATCCACCACAGGCCCATGCCAGGGACCACGAGAACGAACCACAGCCCCATGCCCGGCCTGCGCCGCCGGTGCATGGGGCTGCTGGCTGTTCTGCTGCTGGCTTCCCCGGTGGCCGCGCAGGAGGTATGCGACAACGGCATAGACGATGATGGCAACGGCTTGGTGGACCTGAACGATGCGGCGGCCTGCCCCTGCACGCTGGCACCGCCGATGACCAACTTGATCAGCAACGGCTCGTTCGAGGATAACACCTGTTGCCCGGAGAACTTCCACAGCTACTTCACCTGCGCCACCGGGTGGATGAACTACATGGTGAGCGCCACGGCGGATTATTACAACTGCGGCTTCATGCCCGCTGCCATTCCGCAGCCCGTGCCGGATGGCACCGGGCTCGTCGGCTTCGGCGCCTTCACGGACTGGGCCTGGGCCGAAAGCCACTACGAGTTCCTCACCACCTGCCTGGCCGCGCCCATGCAGGCCGGTCAGGTGTACGAACTGAGCTTCAACCTCGCGGCGGCCCGGCTTAGCGTGTTCCAATGGCCCGGAGGGCTGATCCCCCATTCCCCGCTCAACATGGGGCCGATCGACCTGGCCATCTACGGATATGCGAGCTGCCCCACGGAGCCTTATGTCTTCTACGATCCCGTATGGGGCAACCCGCTCCCCGCCACGATGTGCGCCACCGAGCTGGGCTGGACGGAACTGGGCCACGTGACCTACACCCCGGTGAACGCCTGGCAGGAGATCAGCTTCACGTTCACGCCATCCTTCGATGTGCAGGCCATCATGTTCGGCCCCACGTGCCCGGTGCCGCAGGACTATATCTCCTACCAGAGCACCTGGCCCTACTTCTTCCTGGACAACATGGCGCTGATGGAGGCCTCGCTTGCCGTGAACAGCACGGGGCATCCCTGCACCAACGATCTGGTGCTCACCGGCGCGCCGTACGAACCGGCCTTCAACGACTACCAATGGTACTTGGATGGCGTGGCCTTGGTGGGGCAGACCGGGGCTACGCTCAACGCCTCTGCGCTGGGGCTGGGTGAGGGCACCTACACCCTGCGCATGATCCAGCCCGACGGCAGTTGCCTGATGGCCGAGAAGGAGATCGTGGTGCGCTACCCCGAACTGTTGATGAACGCAACGCCCACCAGCGGATGCGCGCCGCTGAACGTGACGTTCACCAACCAGACGGATCCTGCGTTGAGCGGCACGATCGGCTGGGATTTCGGCGATGGCACCACCTCCGGCAGCGGTACCATCCTGCACACCTACACCGACCCCGGGACCTACGATGTTCGCCTCACGGTGACCTCGGCCCAAGGCTGCACCCGGGACAGCCTCTTCGAGGACCTGATCACCGTGCACCCGAGGCCGGTGGCCGCATTCACGGCGGACACCACCAGCGGATGCGGCGGGCTGGAGGTCCACTTCGCCAACACGAGCACGCCTGCGGGCACCTACACCTGCACGTGGTCTTTCGGCGATGGGCAGATCGCGCAGGGCGAATGCGACCCGGCACACGTGTACCAGACCCCCGGCACGTACAACGTGGTGTTGCAGGTGGCCAACGCGTTCAACTGCCAGGCGGAAGTGATCCGCAGCCAACTGATCCGCATCCTGCCCACGCCGGTCCCGGCATTCCTCGCCCTGCCGGACAGCGGCTGTGTGCCGTTGCACGTCCGCTTCAGCAACACCACGGCGGGTGGGGATGAGCAGACGGTGCTTTGGGACCTGGGTAACGGGGAGACCAGCACGGAACTGAACCCCAATGGCATTTATTCCACGCCCGGCACGTATTCGGTGAGCCTCACCGTGACCTCGCCTGCGGGTTGCGAAGGGGATACCACGATCCACCACTTGGTACAGGTGTATCCCGTGCCCACCGCGCGGTTCATCCACGCGCCATGGCCCACGGACTTCTACCACCCATTGATCACCTTCGAGGACCGGTCGAGCAACGATGTGGAAGCGTGGCAGTGGATCTTTCCGCAGGGCGATCCACCCGCTTCGGAAGAGCAGCATCCGCAGAGCAGCTTCCCCAACGATACCGGCGGCAGCTACCCGGTGCAACTGGTCGTGACGAACACCTTCGGATGCACGGACACCGTGGTGCGCGCCGTGGTGATAGACGGGATCTTCAGCGTGTTCGTGCCGAACGCCTTCACACCCAACGACGATGGGGACAACGACCGTTTCGTGCCTATCGTGCGTGATGAACTGAGCGACAACTACGACCTGCGGATCTTCGACCGCTGGGGTTCGGAAGTGTTCCATGCCGCGCAGCCGCATACCGGATGGGATGGCCGCGTGAAGGGCGAAGCGCCAGTGACCGGGGTGTACGCTTGGAAGCTCCGCATCCGCAGCGGTGTGGACCAACTGCCCCGCGAATACAACGGCCATGTGTCGGTGTTGCCTTGAGGGCGGTTGTCAGTGTGCCAGTTGTCAGGAAGTGCCTGACAAGCTTCAAGGCTCAAGATCAAAGTTCCAAGCTCAAAAGCTCTATTGAAGCTTGAAGCCTCGAGTTTTTCGGGCTTCCCGCACAGCAGCGTCCACCAAGGAGACTGACAACCGACAACTGACCAGCAACTGCCCCCCAAGCCGTCTGCATCGTCTTCCAACGGACCGTCCCGGCCAGGAGCGGCACGTGGCATCCGTCCCCTTATCCTTGGCTATCCGGGTTCTCCGCTCATGTTCCGCATCCCATCCATCATCGCGCTTGTGCTGTCGGTCGTGTTCACCGCAGGCACGGCCCATGCCCAGTTGCTTCCCTTCAACAATGCTTCACCGGAACACCTGGTGCAGCGCATGCTGGTGGGGCAGGGCGTCGCCATCGGCACCGTACTCTTCAACGGCCAGCCTGCCACGGCCATCAACGATCAGGTGGGCTCCTTCAACGGCACGGCTTCCAACATCGGGCTGGACAGCGGCCTGGTGATATGCACCGGCAGGATGGTGATGGTCGAAGGCCCCAACATGTCCATGGCATCCGGCCTTGCTGGCTACACCGTTCCCCCTGCCAGTCCCAGGAGTACGCCCGATCCGGACCTGGGGAACTTCACCGCGATGCAGAACTGCGTGGCCGCACTGGAGTTCGATTTCATCCCCTCGGGCGATTCGATCAGCTTCCGTTTCGTGTTCGGCTCCGAGGAGTACCCGGAATACGTGTGCGCCCAGTTCAACGACGCTTTCGGCTTCTTCCTTAGCGGGCCGGGCATCAGCGGACCCTTCAGTGGTGGCGCCATCAACCTGGCGGTGCTACCCGGTACCCAGGTGCCGGTGGCTATCAACACGGTGAACCCCGGCGTGCGGGGAATGTTCAGCAGCAACGATAACCGGTGTACGGCGGCCGACCCCAACTGGCGGGCGAACGCGATCTACTACATCGCCAATACCGAGACCGATCCGTTCAACCCCACCACCACCGTGGAACTGGACGGCTTCACCGTGCCGCTGCGGGCCAGCGCCGCCGTGCAGTGCGGCCAGACCTATCACATCAAGATGGTGATCGCCCACGCCGGGGATGCTTCCTTGGATTCCGCCGTGCTCATCGAAGGCGGCAGCTTCTCCTCCACCCCCAGCCCCATCAGCATCACGGCCACCGCGCCCCTGGGCGATGGCATCCTCACCGAAGGCTGCGGGGAGGCCGTGATCACGCTCTCCAGGCCGCTGTCCGGCAGGGATGCCGAAGTATTCCTCACGTACAGCGGCGCAGGCATCACCGCCGATGATCTGGAGGGGATACGCGCACAGGTCACCATTCCGGGGAACGTGGAACAGGTCTCCTTCCCGATCAGCGCCGTGGGCGACCAGCTTGCGGAGAGCAGCGAGCCACTGACGATCGTGGCTACATGGACGTCTCATTGCGGCAACACCGAGACGGATTCCATCACATTGCTCCTGCAGGACTACACGCCCCTGTCCATCGCCGCCGCGGATGTGTGGCTCCGCTGCGACCGCGACAGCGTGCTGCTGGAAGCCTTGGTATCGGGCGGGCTTGGGAATGTCGCGGTGGCCTGGGGTGATGAGAGGAGGCCGGATCCGTTCTACGCATCGGGCTGGGATGACCGCTCCTATACGGTGACCGCCACGGATCAATGCCCCGCCATGGCAAGCGCGGTGGTGCGCGTGTCTTCCGGCTGTACCATCTGGAGCCCCAATGTGATCACGCCCAACGGCGATGGCGTGAACGATGCCTGGGTCATCAGCGGGCTGGCCCTGAGCGGCAGCAGCGTGAAGGTGTTCAATCGCTGGGGCAACGAAGTGTATTCCTCGACGAACTACGCCAACAACTGGGAAGCCAAAGACCTTCCTGACGGGACGTATTACTACGAGGTGATCGATGGCCGCAAGGGCGATCGCATCACCGGCTACCTGACGATCCTGGCGAACGGGAGGCCGTAGCTTGGGGGAGTTTCGGTTGCCAGTGGTCAGGAACTGCCTGCCTCAGCACCAAACTTCAATTCCAAGGCTCAAATTCCAAGCTCAAAGCCGCCTTGGCGCTTGAAGTTTCGAACTTTGAGGATTTCGCCAAGGAGCGACCATCAAAGCGTTCTGACACCCGACACCCGACAACGGCGAACTCCCCCACAACCGTTCGGGCTATTCCTGAACAATTCACCCCGGCCAGACCATGGCGCGCACGCCATCCGGGTACTTTGGGTTCATCGGAGCCGCACGTACCAAATCATATTGGGCTCCCTAACAACTTCATTGACCCAAGCCCACCGACCATGAAGAACCACGACCCGGCCACACCCAATGATCGCGCTAACCGGCGCAAAGCCTTGATGACGCTGGTCTGTGCCATCGGCTTATTCGGCCACGCACAGGCGCAGACCGTGAACCTGTATTCCTTCTCCAGCGGCACGGGAGCCTCGCTGGACCCGATGAGCGGTGCCAGCCAGTTACTCGGTGCGAACCAGGATGATGCGGCCTCGGCCGTCACCAACATCGGCTTCTCCTTCAATTACGAGAGTGCGAACTACACCCAGTTCTCCATCAACTCCCAAGGAAGCATGCAGTTGGGGGGGACGCTCTACCCGTACTCCCCGTACGCCATGAACTATAACCTGCCTACACGGCCGACGGTGCTTCTGCCCTACGCTGGGGACGGCACCACTGCGGACGGCAGCGTGACCACAACGCTCATAGGCTCATCGCCCAACCAGATCCGCATCGTGCAGTGGAACGTCGCCATGGACTACAATCCCTCGACAGCCAATATCCTGTACCAGGTGTGGCTGTATGAGGGCACCAACGTGATCGAGTTCCGCTACGGTGCCGGTGCGCCTACCGGGGGCAACTCAGGTGGCATACAGATAGCCATCACCGGTGCGAACCCTGCGAACTACCTGAACGTGCTCTCCGGCCTGACGGCAAGTTCGAGCAGCACCGCGCTGTACACTAACTCCAACGCATGGCCCGGCAACGGCACCATCCTCACCTTCAGCCCGCCAGCACCATGCACCTCACCCACCCCGGGCAATACGGTGGCTTCGGTGACCTCAGGTTGCCCCGGTGTTACCACGGCGCTGAGCCTGCAGACGAACACCTCCGGTTCGGGCGTATCCTACCAATGGCAGAGCAGTCCCGACGGCAGTAGCTGGAGCGACATCGACGGCGCCACGAACAACACCTATGCCACCGGTGCGCTGAATGCTACCATCTGGTACCAGTGCCTGGTGACCTGCGCCACCGGCCCCAGCACGGTGGCCAGCACCCCGGTGCAGATCACGGTGAGCGAACCGGCCATGAGCTACTACACCTATGCGGGATCGTTGGTCACCGAGAGTTTCGCCACCTGGGCCAACCGGTGCAGCAGCACGGGTGATGTGCCTAACGGCGCAACTGGCGGCTACTGGCGCAACTACCCGGCCTATGGCCCGGGCACCTGGCGCGCAAGCAATACCACGGTACTGAACTCCGGCTGGAGCGACGTTGGCGGTCCAGGTGGCACAACGGGTGCCACCACCGGAGCCCCCACTCCTCCCTCCTACGTGGCGGTGTCCCAAACTGCGGCCCGTTTCCACGCCAGGCAAGGCGGCTCCGTCGTGGGCACGCTGGACTTCTACGTGGACATGTCAGCCGCTAACGGGACTGAAAAGCTGCGGTTCGAGTACACCGCATCGAGCACTCAGGGCTCCTTGGCCGTATACATTTCTCAGAACGGTGGTAGCAGTTTCTCCCTGCTGGGCACCCCCACCATGGGCCCGGATTTCGCTGCCTGGTACACCCAGGAGTTCACCATCGGCTCCACCAGTCCCATCACGGTGATCCGTCTGCAAGGCACCGCAGGCGTCAATCCGGGCAGTGGCAACGACATCGGGGTGGACAACTTCCGCATCATCCCCGCCGCCACCTGCGCAGCACCCACGGCTCCTTCGGCGACCGCAACGGGACCCGGCACGGCAAGCGCGAGTTGGACCTGCTCCGGCTGCACGGGTGATTTCTATGTGGAGTACGGCCCCTCCAACTTCACGCTGGGCAATGGCACGGTGGCGGGTCCCTTCACCAGCAGCCCGGCCATCATCAACGGCTTGGCCAATGGCAGCTACAAAGCCTACGTACGGCAGGATTGCGGTGGTGGCAACGGCATCAGCGAGAACGCGGGACCGGTCACCTTCAACATCATGGCGGGCGACTTCTGTGGCAATGCCATCGACCTTGCCACGGTAACACATAACGACTGGTCCGCTATCGCCAACAGCACCGGAGCGGGTAACGATTATTCCACCTCGGCATGTAGTGCGAACCAGCCCGGTCCGGACTTGGTGTTCTTCCATGACGTGGAGGCGGGCGCCACCCTCTCCCTCGGCCTGTGGAGCTCTGGCAACCGCCTGTCGGTGGCCTATGGCGGCAGTTGCCCCGGCACCACCAGCTTGGCGTGCGCCAACAGCGGCGGCTACTTCGCCTTGGGCGGTGGTGTGCAGCTCGTGAATGACTACGAGACGCTGATATGGACGAACAACGGATGCGGGACCGAGCGGATCTACGTGCTTGCCGACGGGATCTCCACCGGCGGCCCCATCTACATCATCAACTACGCCTATACCCCTCCTGGTGGGCCTGTGTGTGCGGCGGCAACGGGTCTGGCGGTGAGCACCGTGAACACAGGCACCGGCGCCAACGTGAGCTGGAGCGCCACCTGCAGCGGCAACGCGAGCGTGGAGTACGGCCCGGCGGGCTTCACCCCCGGCACCGGCACCGCTGTGGCGGTGAGCGGCACCAGCACCGCATTGAGCGGCCTTGCGCTGGATACGCCCTACGATGTGTACGTGCGTCAGGATTGCGGTGGTGGCTTGTACAGTGCCTACGGCAGCCCCGCCACCTTCACGCTGCACAACGGCGATGACTGCTCGCGCGTGATCGCCCTCAGCGGTGCCAGCGGTTCCATCGTGCTGAACACCACCGGCACCAACAACGACATCTCCGCCTGCGTGGGCGGCAACACGGGCGGCGACCTGATCCTCTCCTACGATGTGGCGCCCGGCTACGGCATCTACTTCACCAGCGCGCCGGTATCGCCCTACGTGGGCCATGTGGCCATCACCACCGGCCCTGCATGCCCGGGCAATACCTATCAGTACTGCAACACCGGCGCGGCCGACTTCTTCTATGTGAACGAAGGCATGGCTACGGCCACGGTCTACTTCGTCCAGGACGGCACCAACAACGGCAGCACCACCGTGGAGTGGCTCTACTTCGCCGAATGCGAGCTGTATGATAGCGACGAGGACGGCGTGAACGATTGCACGGACACCTGCCCGGACTTCCCCGGCCAGCAGGGCGACCCCTGCGACGATGGCTTCGCGAACACGGTGAACGACGTGATCACGGGCGCCTGCCAATGCGCAGGCACGCCCTGCACCACGGACCTCACCCTCGAGTTCCGTTCCGATGTGCCGAGCCAGACCACTTGGGAGCTTCGCGATGCCGGCACCAACAATCTGGTGCAGAGCGGCGGCCCGCTGAACGGCAGCCCGGAGACGAATTTCACGTGCCTGCCTGACGGCTGCTTCGTGCTGCGTGTGCTGGATAGCGGTGGCGATGGCATGGTAGGCGGCGGCTACGTGCTGCGCACCACTGGCGACAACCAGCGCATCATCGACAACAGCGGCAACTTCAGCAGCGGCAGCGTGAGCGCCATCGCAGGCAACCAGACCTTCTGCCTGCCGATGGGCACCGACAAGCTGATCTTCAGCAGCTGCGACAAGCTGGATTGGGTGGACTACAAGTTCATCGTGGTGGCCGAGAACCCGGCCGTGAGCGCACAGTACGGCGTAAGCAACGCGAACAGCGGTTACGAGTTCTGGTTCTACGAGCCGAACGGTGGCTACAGCTTCCGCCGCTTCCGCAGCCACAGCACCAGCGATGGTTACGGTACCGGGGCACTTCGTGCGAACCACTTCAAGATCAACGGCTGGGTGAACAGCGGTGCCACACCGCACATCCCCGCCAACACGCTGCTGAACGTGCGCGTTCGCGGCCGTGTGGCCGGCAGCAACCTGGAGTTCGGCCCCGCATGCCTGTTCAAGATGGATACCGGCCTGGCAGCATGCCCACGCGTGAAACTGCAGGATGACCCGGCTAACGCTGCGGACTACAGCTGCGGCGTTACGCGCAGCTTCGGCGGCGGCAGCACCCCTGCCAACCGCATCACAGCCAACCCGCCGCAGCCCGTTCCCACGGTGTCCAGCGCCAACGTGCGTTACCAGTTCCGCTTCCGCATCGCGGGAGAAGGCATCTGCATCGTGCGCCCGGCACAGACCAGCGCCCGCCTGGTGCTGAACTGGGCTGCCAGCACCGGTGCCCAGCTGCAACCCAGCAAGACCTACGACGTGGACGTGCGCGTGAGCCTGGATGCTGGCGCCACTTGGTGCTTCGGTCCGGCGACCGCTGGCCAAGCCGCAGCCTGCGCCGACAGCGAGGCCTGGGGCAAGGTGTGCAAAGTGACGATCGATGGTGCCCAAGCCCAAGGCGGCAGCAGCAGCATGGTGGTCGATGCCAACAGCACATTGACGATGTACCCCAACCCGAACCGTGGCGACCAGCTCTTCGTCAACCTCAGCAGTGTTGAGGCAGGCGTGAGCACGGTGAGCGTGGACATCTTCGACCTGACCGGGAAGAAAGTGACCGCCCGCACCATCGCTGTACAGGACGGCTTCGTGAAGACGAACCTGGACCTGAACGGCGATCTCGCCAACGGCATGTACATAGTGAGCGTGACCGCAGGTAGCAAGGCCTACACCGAGCGCCTGGTGATCCAGAAGTAAGCGCTGAACGAACAAGCGAAAGCCCCCGGCTCTTCCGAGCCGGGGGCTTTTTCGTTCGAGGTATGAGGCGTGAGTGCGGAGGTGTGAAGCAATGCCCCCTTCACACCTCCGCACTCGCACTTCACACCCCCTTCTTCTCCGGAATACCTTCGTACCACCATGGATGCACCCGGCACCAGCCACACACCCATCGTCTTCTTCGATGGGCTGTGCGGCCTGTGCAACGGCTTCGTGAACAGATTGATCCGCTGGGACAGGAAGCAGGTGCTGCGCTATGCCACGCTACAAGGGACCACTGCCGCAGCGCAGCTTCCGCCGGACAAGACCCATGACCTGAGCACCATCGTGTATTTCGATGGCACACGCACATGGACCCGCTCCAGCGCCGCCCTGCGGATCCTGATGCGCCTGGGTGGCGCGTGGAGGCTGACAGGCATCTTCCTCATCGTGCCGGGCTTCATCCGCAATGCCGTGTACGACCTCGTCGCCCGCAACCGCTACCAATGGTTCGGCAAACACGATAGCTGCCGGATCCCATCGCCCGAGGAGCGGAGGTTGTTCCTGCCGTAGAGTGCAGCATCGGCCTGGCTGGGAAAAGAGTGCGACGAGAGTCCAAGGGGGCGAGCCTACCTGTGGCAGCTATCGTGTGTACACATCTCGGACGATGCTTGGACCGAGGCCGGGCTGAAGATCCGTCGGCCACATGTTGCGCCTTCGCACCTTGCCTTGCGCCGCCGCTAAGCTTTAAACCTGCGCAGGGGCCTCTTCGAGAGATTGCGCAGGTCTGGAATACGCTTCAATGCTCTTCCCGAAGAACTACCCAACAGCATCCATGACTTGAGACCCGATAGCCCTGTTGATCAGCGCGAAACCTACCGTTCCGGTCAGCGCGCCTCTTTCTTCAGGTAGGCGTAGGTGGCCTCCTGCGCGCGGGTCTGCGGGTCGCGCCGGGCGGCATCGCGGTAGGGATTGGTCTGTAGCATATCGATGTGCCGCGCCTTCACCCGATCGCGCCACTGGATCTCCATCAGTTCCAGCACCATGGCACGCAGTCCCGCGTCGTTCACCGGGAAGGCCACTTCGATGCGCCGGTCGAGGTTGCGCCCCATCCAATCGGCGGAGGAAAGCATAACCGTGGGTTTGCCACCGTTCACGAAGGCGTACACGCGTGTGTGCTCGAGGAAACGGTCCACGATGCTGATGGCCTCGATGTTCGCACTGAGACCTTCGATGCCGGGCACCAAGCAGCAGATGCCACGGATGATGAGCCGCACCTGCACACCGGCATTGCTCGCATCGTACAACTTGCGGATCAGCGCCCGGTCCTCAAGGCTGTTCAGCTTCAACAGGATGCCCGACTGACGGCCCGAGCGGGCGTTCTCGATCTCCTTGTCGATCATCGCTTCGAGGCTGCCGCGCAGGCTCAGCGGGGCCATCAACAGCTGCGACAGTGCGGGCCGGTGCCTGCGGTCGGCAAGGTGCTGGAACACCTCGGCCACTTCGCGGGTGATCGCGGGCTGTGCCGTAAGCAGCGCCATGTCCGTGTATATCGTGGAGGTGCGCTCGTTGAAGTTGCCCGTTCCGAGGTAGGCATAGCGCACCGTGCGGCCCTTCTCACGGCGCTCCACCAGACACAGCTTGCAATGCACCTTCAGGTTCTCGTAGCTGTACAGCACGCGGGCACCGGCCTTTTCCAACGTATCGCCCCAGTACAGGTTGCTGCGCTCATCGAACCGCGCCTGCACTTCCACGAACACCGTCACGCGCTTGCCGCGTTGCAGGGCATCCAGCAGCGCCTTGCACACCTCCGATCCATCGGCCACACGGTACAGGGTGATGGCGATGTGCTTCACGTGCGGATCGCGCGCGGCCTGTTGCAACCAGCGGACCACGTTGCCGAAATCGTGGTAGGGGAAATGCCAGAGCACATCCCTCCGCTTCAATGCCTGGAAGGTGGCGGCACCATTGCGGGTGGCGGCATCGGGCACGGGGCGCAGTGCGGGGTCACGCAGTTCGCGGTATCCCTTCAGTGGTACTTTCAGGAGGTCGCTGAAATTGTGGTAACGCCCGCCGGCCACGATGTCCTGCTTGGAAAGGCCCAGCAGGTTGCGCAGCGCGCGCAGGGTCGGGCGCGGCATGTCGCCGTCGTACAGGAAGCGCGAGGGAACGCCCATGCTGCGCTTCCGCAGGCTTTTGCGCACCTTCTCCTTCACGTTGCCCACATACTCCTCGTCCAGGTGCAGTTCCGCGTCGCGGGATAGTTTGATCGAATGGCAGGCCGTGAGCTTGAACCCCGTGAACAATCCGCCAAGGCACAGGCGCATCGCATCGTCCAGGTACATCAGCTCGGTGCGCTTTCCACTGGATGGAAGCACGATGAAGCGCCCCAGCTCGTCGCTCGGGATGTTCACCAGCACAAGGCGTTCCTTGGACCCGTTCTTCGGCTTGAGGCGGCACGCGAAGTAGAGCCTGCGGTCCTCGATGAACGGCGCGTTGCCTGCGCGAACGGTGGCCGTGTGCAGCAGCGGCGCCACATGCCGGGTGAAGTGGTCGCGGACGAACTCCTCCTGCCTGCGCGAGAGCTTCTGCGGGGTGAGGAAGTGGATGCCTTTGCGCGCCAGTGCGGGAAGCAGCTCTTCGCGGTAGAGCTCGCCGAAACGTTCCTGCTGCGCCAATGCCTTGCGGTTGATGCGGTCCACGCGCTTCTCGGGCGTCACCTCCAATGCGGCGCGGTCCACCTTCTTCAGTCCGGCAAGGCTGCGCAGGGAGGCCACACGCACGCGGTAGAACTCGTCGAGGTTGCTGGAGTAGATGGCGAGGAACTTCAGCCGTTCCAGCAAGGGCACGGTGCGGTCCATCGCCTCTTGGAGCACGCGGTCGTTGAAGGAGAGCCAGCTGAGGTCACGGTCGAAGTAGCGGTCCTGCGGCCGTGGGAGCGGATCGCGCCGGTCCTTCGGCATGCGCGACCGTTCGTGCAGCACACGCAGGTTGAGGGCTTTCTGCTTGCCGTAACGGGCCTGTGCAGCCTTGGTGTGGAAGCGGTGCTGTTCGAGGTAGGCCACGTTCTCCGCCAGCCATTCCGCCGCGCCGATCTTCTTCCGCCGGACGATCTCCAGCTCCTTCTTCAGCAATTCGCTCTTCTCGATGAAGTCCGCCTGGCCGGCCTTCGCCGAGTCGGCATCGCGCAGCACCTGTTGAAGGAGGTTGCGAGGCCGGGACCCGAAGCGCGTGCTCAGGATGGTGGCGGCTACACGCACGGCATCGCGTTCGGTCACACCGATGCGCCGCAGGAAGGCCGTCGCAAGCTTCGCACTTTCCTCCTCGTGGCCCTGGTACACCTTGGCGTAGCCCGTATCATGGAACAGCGCGGCCACCTCCACCAGCGCGAGGTCCGCCACGGAAAGCCCCATGGCCTGTGCGAGGGCGGTTGCCGTCCGCGCCACGCCCAGCGTATGCTCCAGGTCGTGGAAGTGCATGGTGCGCTGCATGTGTGCGGCGAACCATCTGCGTACATGGAGCCTGCAACGCTCCAGTTGGGCCTCGGTGATCATGCGGTCGCCGCCGGTGATGCGGCGCTGAACGGCAACGAAGGTAGAAGCGAGGGTGCCGATGGCCTCCGGTGGCATCGCCCGGCTATATTTGACCGGACCACTGCCTGCGGATGGATCACGCCCAAGCCCTTGCGCTCTATGCGAGCTTCGCTGGCGACCGGCTTACGTTCCTGTACAGCGGCAGTTTCCACGACGAGCATACCGCACGGCTGATCGCGTTGCAGGAGGAGTTCCTGGAGCGGGAGGGCGCTCCACGCGCGCTCCGTGGGAAGCTGGCCTTCGCGATGGTGGAGGCCTATCAGAACATCGTACGGCACCGGGTTAAGGATCCCGCGCTGATGAACGGTGCGGGCCGCAGCCTCTTCCTGCTACGCAGCTCACCGGAGGCGCATGAGGTGACCGCCATGAACGCGGTGGATGCCGCTGATGAGCAGAAGCTGCGCGCCACCTTGGAGCGCCTGTCCGGCATGGACCTGCACCAGATGAAACAGGTCTTCCTGCGGGGGTTGCAGGATGAAGCACGCTCCCATCGCGGGGGTGCGGGCCTCGGGCTCATCGAGATGGCCCGCCGCTCGGGGAACCCGTTGGGGCACACCTTCACGCCGGTGGGCACGGGCCATGCGCTCTTCACCCTGCAGGTGCTGGTGGGCGGTTCCGGCGTGCGGCGCAGCGAGGATGCCAGCCTGCGCAGTGTGCATCGCATCGTGGTGGAGAACGGCATCACCCTCCTCTGCCGGGGCGATCTGCCCGCCGTGATGCAGGAGAACCTGCTGCGCATGATCGAACGCGACCTGGACGATGACCAGGCGCGCGCCGGGCGCGCCAAGCATGCCTTCCTGCTGCTGATGGGTGCCATCGAAGCCATGGACATCGCCGGTGAAGGGCCGATGGTGGCGGTGGCGATGCAGGAAGGCCGCACCACGGTGACGGTAGCCACGCCGTTGACCACGAAGGGGGCGGAACGCGCGCAACAGGCGGTGGACATGGTGAACGCGATGGATCCGCCCGCGTTGCAGCGCCGCTACCGCGACATCCTGCTGGGTCGCGGCGAGGCGGCCAGCGGCCTGGACCTCGGACTGATCGACCTTGCCCGCCGAAGCACCGGCCCGCTTCGTTCCCATGGCGACACGTGGCGTGATGCGCCGTTCGCCGTGCTGGAAGTGGACGTTTAACGATCCTTATGCGCCGTTGCCTGGAGATCCGGGTCACACACGTACGGATCGGCATGCTTGTGGAGTTATCCCGGCAGACCCTCACTCCATGGCTTCCCTCCTCTTCAACGCGATGACCGGCCTGCGCAGGTTCCAGCACTGGTTCGACAGCCGCTTCGGCTGGTTCTTCACCAACGGGATGAAGGCCCGCGATGACGGGCGCGCGAACAGCGTCAGAGCTTGATGCACACGTTCTTCGCCTCGGTGAAGAACCGCAGCGCGTCCACGCCGCCTTCGCGCCCCACGCCGCTCTGCTTCACACCGCCGAACGGTGTGCGCAGGTCGCGCACCATCCAGCAGTTCACCCACACGATGCCCGCCTGCAACGCGCGCGCCACCCGGTGCGTTCGCTGCACATCGCGGGTCCACACCACGCTGGCGAGCCCATAGGAGGTGGCGTTCGCGAGTGCCAGCGCATCGGCCTCGGTGTCGAACGGTTGCAGCGTCACCACAGGGCCGAAGATCTCCTCCTGGTTCGTGCGGCATTGCGGGCCCAGCCCCTCGATCACTGTGGGCGCGATGTACCAACCGTCCTTCAATGCGCCATCGAGCATCACCCGCTCGCCGCCGCATAGCACCGTGCCACCTTCGCTCCGCGCAAGCTCGATGCAGCCCAGCACCTTCTCCATGTGCCCGTGGCTCACCACGGCGCCGAGGTCGCTTTCCGCAGCGTTCGGATCCCCCACGCGCAGGGCTTTCACGCGCTCCACGAAGGCATCGCGGAAGCGGGTGTGGATCGAACGTTCAACAAGGATGCGCGAACCGCACAGGCAGATCTGGCCCTGATTGGTGAAGCTGCTGCGCACCGTTGTGTCCAGCATCTCCTCGAAGTCGCAGTCTGCGAACACGAGCACGGGGTTCTTGCCGCCCAGCTCCAGGCTCAGCTTCTTGAACATGGGTGCCGCCACCCGCGCGATCTCCGCGCCGGTGCGCGTTCCCCCGGTGAAGGAGATCGCCGGGATGCATGGGTGCGCGGTGATGGCGGCGCCCACCTTCGGCCCCAGCCCGTGTACGATGTTGAGCACGCCGGGTGGGATACCCGCCGCCTTGCACAGCCTGCTCATGCGGAAGGCGGTGAGCGGCGTTACCTCGCTGGGCTTGGCCACCACACAATTCCCGGCGGCCAATGCAGGCGCGATCTTCCACGTGAAGAGGTACAACGGCAGGTTCCACGGGCTGATGCAGCCGACCACGCCGATCGGCTGCCGGTCGGTGTAGTTCACGGCCACATCGTCCATCAGGTGTGCTTCACTGGGAAAGTGCAGGATGGCCGTGGCGAAGAAGCGGAGGTTGGCGATGGCGCGGGGGATGTCCACCCGGCGTGCGAGCGCGAGGGGCTTGCCGTTGTCGCGCGATTCATCCTGCGCAAAACCCTCCAGATCATCCTCGATCAACTGGGCCAGCCTGAGCATTGCGGCACTGCGCCCTTCACGGCCAAGCGCGTTCCATGCGGGGAAGGCACGGTGCGCGGCTTCCGTGGCCGCATGTACGTCGCGATCGTCCGAATCGGGCAATTGGGCGTAGACCTGTCCCGTGGCCGGGGCATATACATCGAGCGATGTACCGCCAACAGCGGAGCGCAGTTCACCATCGATCAGGTTGAGGAGCTGTTCCATAGGTGCCGAAAGGTAGCCGCATGACGGCCGTGGTGGGCGGGTATGAAAGTCGGAAGGCCCGCACCGTCGTGCGAGCCTTCCGATCCCTTGTTGCCTTGTCCGTGAACCCAAACCACTGTTCCACTGACGATACAAACGTATCCCCTCCCATGAGCGGCTGTTGTTAAGCCTCTGCGAACGAACGTTAAAGAGGGTTAAGCCCCGCGTATCCGGGTGGCGTGCGGTAGTTTCGGTGCGTGGAAAAGCACCGCATCACCGCGCTCCTGGTGGCGATCAGCCTGGCGCTGTCCGGCCTCATCGGCATCCAGGTGAAGTGGATGCGCGACAGCCTGGCCCTGCGTGAGGCGCAGTTCGACCGCAGTGTGGACCATGCGCTCTTCACCGTGAGCGACCGGCTGGAACAGATGGAGAAGATGCGCGACCTGCGGCGCCACAAGGCCGGCCGGCGGCTGTTGCGCAAGCTGGATGCGATGCGCCGCACGCGCGATGAGAAGGTGGGGATGCGCGACGATGCCATGCCGGTAGCTGCGGAGGTGGAACCCATCGCCGATGGCACCCTTCAGCCGGATACGCAGGAGCATTGGATGAAGGAGGACACCGGCTGGCACGCGGAGGAGGAGGCGCACGAAGCCTTGATCACCGACATGGTGCGGGGCATCCTCGCCGACGAGCTGGCGCGCGACATCCGCGAACGCATCGAAGCCCCCACATTGGACTCCCTGCTCAACGTGGAGCTGCGGAGCAACGGCGTGCAGGGGGCTTTCTCCTACGGCATCTTCACGGCGGAAGGCGATCAGGTGGAACTGGGGCAGGACCGGCGGCTGGATGCCACGACCGGCGGCGGCAACGTGTACCGCGAGCGCCTCTTCCGGCACGACCTGGCAGGGCCGGTGTACTACCTGCACGTGCAGGTACCGGGCCATCGCGGGCTGCTCTGGCGCGACATGCTGCCGCTGCTGCTCACCAGCGCGCTCTTCATGGCCATCATCGTGGTGGCGTTCTTCTTCACCATCCGCACCATCTTCCGCCAGAAGCGCATCGGCGAGATCCGCAACGACCTCGTGAACAACCTCACCCACGAGCTGAAGACACCCATCAGCACCATCGGCCTGGCCTGCGAGGCGCTCGCCGATCCCAGCATGCCGAAGACCGAGCAGCAGGTGCGCACCTTCACGGCCATGATCCGCGATGAGAACAAACGGCTCGGCTCGTTGGTGGAGAACGTGCTGCAGAGCGCCGTGCTCGAGAGCGGCCACATGGTGCTGAAGCGCGTGGACCTCGACGTGCATGCGCTGATCCAGGACGTGGTGCGCAGCAGCGGCATGCAGGTGTCGCGCCGCAACGGCCTCATCCACCTTGACCTGAAGGCGGAGATCCACCACGTGAGCGGCGACCGCATCCACCTCACCAACCTGCTCTACAACCTGATCGACAATGCGGTGAAGTACACCGAGCAGGAGCCGCGCATCCGCATCGCCACGGTGAGCAATGACGAAGGCATCACGGTGAGCGTCACCGACAACGGCATCGGCATCTCACCTTCGGAGCAGCGCAAGATCTTCGACCGGCTGTACCGCGTGCCCACCGGCAACATCCACAATGCGAAGGGCTTCGGCCTTGGCCTAAGCTACGTGCGCACCGTGGTGGAGCGCCATGGCGGCCGCATCAGGCTGGAGAGCGCGCCCGGCCGTGGCAGTACATTCCATATCTTCATCCCGTTCGAACATGTCAGCATCCCACAAGCTGTTAGTGGTAGAGGATGACCAGAACCTGGGCGCCCTGTTGGTGGAGTACTTGCGCGCCAAGGGCTACGAGGCGGACCTGCGCAGCGATGGCCAGCTCGGCAAGGCCGCGTACGACCAGGGCGGCTACGACCTGCTCATCCTCGATGTGATGATGCCGCTGAAGGATGGCTTCACACTGGCCCGCGAGATCCGCCAGCATGATACCACCACGCCCATCATGTTCCTGTCGGCGAAAGCCATGAAGCAGGACACGATCCAAGGGTTCCAGAGCGGCGCCGACGATTACATGACCAAGCCGTTCAGCATGGAGGAGCTCCTGCTGCGGGTGAGCGCCGTGCTGCGCCGCTCGAAAGGCGTGGAGCCGAAGGCACCCGAACCGGAGGAATACGCGATCGGCGCCACCGATTTCCAGCCGCGCAGGCAGCTGCTGCGCACACCCTTGGGCGAGCGCAAGCTCACCACCAAGGAGAACGAGCTGCTGCGCCTGCTGTGCATGAACCGCAACGAAGTGCTCGACCGCTCGGCCGCACTGATCGCCGTGTGGGGCGATGACAGCTACTTCAACGGCCGCAGCATGGACGTGTACATCGCCAAGCTGCGGAAGTACCTGCGCGATGACCCCTCGGTGGAGATCATCAACGTGCATGGCAAGGGGTTCCGGCTGCTTGCTGAGGCGAGGGCGGAGGGGGAGTAGGGGCTGTTCGGAGGGAGCGCCCTGTGGCGGTATGGAGGCTTAACATTACCGGACCAATAGAAAAGCCCTGGACATCGCACTGAAGGAGCTGGACCTGATGCAACGCCTGATGCTGATCCGGGACGAAAGCCTTGGGGCGCGTGGCCAAGGTCATAGAGAAGGAAGCTCCCACCGCTGTGGAGGAGGACGACCTCACCGACGAGGAAGTGGCGGAGTTGGAGAAGCGCTATCAGGAAATGGTCAGCGGGAAGGTGAAGACCCACACGCGGGAGCAGTCCATGCGGCTGATCCGCAAGGGCATCAAGGGATGAGCTACACGCTGGACACCCACCCCCGTGTCACGCAGGAAGCCAAAAAGATCCACACCTACCGGGAGGACGACCGCGAGGGTCCGGGGACCGCTTCCTGCAAGCCTTGGACGAATGCTATGACAGCATCCTCGCCAACCCGTACAGGTACGCGGTCAGGGAGGGAGCCTTCCGACATGCGATGCTGCACAAACTGAAGTACCGGGTGGTGTACCGGATCAAGGATCAGACCGTGTACGTGGTGCAAGTGCGGCACACGAGCCGCAGGCCCAGCAAGCGGTACGGCCCCTGAGTGAAGGTCTTTTGTCCAACCTTCTGTAGATCCTTCGCACATCTGCCAGCCGCAGGCTGGTTTGGCGAGTCCCTTGCGGTCAGCCCCTCAAAGGCACCCCGTTCGCCCGCCATCCACCGGCAGGTTGATGCCATTGATGTAGGCGGCCGAGGGGCCTGCGAGGAAGGCCACCGCAGCAGCGATCTCTTCCGGCTTGGCGAAACGGCGCAGTGGGATCTCCGCCAGCATCTCTTCGCGCACCGCATCCTCACTCGCACCGGTCTTCCTGGCCTTGTTGCTGATGATGCCCGCGAGCCGCTCGGTCTCCGTGGCACCGGGCAGCACGTTGTTCACGGTGATATTGAACGGCCCGAGCTCGTTGGCCAGCGTCTTTCCCCAGTTCGCCACAGCCCCACGGATGGTGTTGCTCACGCCGAGGTTCGGCAGCGGCTGTTTCACGCTCGTGCTGATCACGTTGATGATACGTCCGTGCCTGCGCTCCTTCATGCCCGGCACCACCGCGCGCACGATGGTCTGGAACGCGATGAGGTGCTGTGTGAACGCAGCGAGGAAGGCGGCCGTATCGGCCTCGTGCGCCGGGCCGGGCGAAGGGCCGCCGGTGTTGTTCACGAGGATCTCGATGGTGTGCTGTGCGACGTGGGCTGTGATGGCCGTGCGCAGTGCCTCCGTATCGGCCATGTCGCAGGCCAGCGTGGAATGCTGTTGGCCTGCGGTCGTTGGAAGCTGCGCCTTCGCGGCGGCAAGGGCGCCCGCATCGCGCGCCAGCAGGGTTACGAAAGCGCCGAGGCGCGCGAGTTCCATGGCGGTGGCCTTGCCGATGCCCTGGGTGCCGCCGCACACCAGCGCGCCTTGGCCGCTGAGAGGTAGGATGTCCATGATGGTCGCCAAATGTACCGGGGTTGGATGTTCCTCACATCGGGTGAGGCTGTTCCGGTGCAGGCGACCGGAGTATGTTTGGTCCGTTGGAACAGCCATGCCCATGATGACCATATCCCGGATCACCCTGCTCGCCGCCGTGTTCGCCGTTGCGGCATCTGAGGGTAATGCCCAGCACACCAAGCCACGCCCCGCGAAGGCGCGGACAGCCTCCATCGTCGCCCATCCTTCCGTGCAGACCGCTCCGCTCGGGGGACTGCGCGGCGGCGGCAATGACGAATGCGCCTCGGCGATCGGGGTGGAGGTGACGGCGGAGTGCGGAGGCTCCATGGCCATGTACGATGCGGCCGCTGCAACGGAGTCCATGGATCCGATCCTGTGCGGCGGCTTCACATCGAGCGAGGCGCGCGACCTGTGGTTCACCTTCGTGGCCACCAGCACGGGTACCGCGGTGCGTGTCGAAGGAACGCTCTCGTTCGATCCGGTGATCGAGGTGTTCGGTGGCTCCTGCGGCGATCTGGAACCCATCGGCTGCGCGGATGAGACGTATCCACCGTTCGACTTCGAGAACACCACTGAAGAGCTGTCGTTCCCGACGCGGATAGGCTCCACCTACTTCGTGCGTGTGTACTCCTTCTGGGAGCCGCCGCCGACGGACCACACCTTCACCTTCTGCGTGTTCGAGGCACCCTCGCTGCCGGAGAACGATGTGTGCTCGGGTGCCGTGCCCGCCACCATCGCGCCGGGCGCCACGGTCACCTTCACGGGCGACAACACGAACGCCTCCAATACCGAGGGGCTTCCATTGCCATCGGTGTGGCATGCCTTCAGCATCGCCGAATGTCAGGACATCACCATCGACCTCTGTGGCACCACACCCGCTTTCCTGAACTGGTCCACGGCCATCTTCGCCGATTGCCCGGCCACGACGCCCATCTTTCCGGCCGATGTGGCGGCCTGCGCCGATGGCAATGTGTCGCAGCTGTACAGCGGCCTCCCGCCGGGCACCTACTACTACCCGGTCTTCAGGGATGAGGCCGAAGCCACACGGGCCGTGGGACCTTATACCGTGCATGTGAGCGGCGTGGTGCCTGTGGCGTATTGCGAGGCATCGTTCACCGCGTGCGATGAGACGATCGGCCGTGTCGTGATCGGCAGCATCGACAATACGAGCGATTGCCAGCCGGGATCGGTGGTGGATCACACGGATATGAGCACCGACATCGCCCAAGGGGAGAGCCTTGCCATCACCGTGGAGAACGGTGGCCGCCCCTACGATGCGAACAGTGTCTTCGTATGGGTCGATTGGGATCAGGACGCTTCGTTCTGCGGCGCCGATGAGCTGTTCGTGCTACAGAGCACGGACGAGGGGCTTACGTTCAGCGGACAGGTGCAGGCTCCTTCCGATGCCCTTCCGGGGCCGACGCGCATGCGGGTGCGCATGGGCTACGAGTTCGATCCGCTGGCCTGTGGCGGGGCCGAGTTCGGCGAGATCGAGGATTACACGGTGAACGTGCTGCTGGGAAGCGGCATCGCGGAGCGTTCCACGATGGCGTGGTCGGTGTTCCCGAACCCGAGCGATGGCCGCATGACGATGCGCTACAACGGAAGCGATGCGGACGTGGTGATCGAACTGTTCGATGTGTCCGGCCGCAGCGTGCATCAGGAGCGGCAACGGCTGTCCGCCGACCGCAATGTGGTGCTTGATCTGGCTGGTGTGCTGGCCGCAGGCAGCTATACGATGAGCCTCGACACCGCGAACGGGCGCGATGCGCGGCGTGTGATCGTGCGGTAGCCGGGATTTCCAACGAACGGCGGATGGCCGGAAAAGCCCGTCGTTCCTCACTTCTGCGCGCGGGCGGGCGGCAAAAGACGGCGATCGTGGAAAAACTAATGGTGCCTTGCCGGGGCGAAGGGTGTCGTGACGTCGGAACTTTGTGCCGTCCAAACGTTCCAACCCGAATTGATGGTGTTCATCGGCCGCAGCCCCAAGTGGGCTTATTCCCTTCTGCTCCTTGCCATACATTGTTCTGTCCTCGCCCAGTCACCTGTGGCCGCTCCTTTGGAGGAGCGCGTCTCACCCGCATTCCTGCGCAGCGTCCCACCCAACGGCGACTGCGCAGGCGCCACCGTGGTGCCGGTTCCGCCCGGTGTGCCTGTAACGGTGACGGGCAACAACGCGAACGCACCCACCGACCCCGTGTTCATGGCGAATCTGGTGTGGGAGGGCTTCACGATCACCGCATGCTCTGACTTCACCGTGAGCTACTGCGGCACCACGCCGCTCTTCCTCGGAGGGCTGGTCTACCTCACCACCGGATGCCCGCTCACCAACCTCGTGTTCAACTCGGCGGCCAACATCATCCCGAACGCCTGTGGCGATGGCAACTTCGCGGTCCACTTCCCCTCGCTGCCGGCCGGCACCTATTACTATCCGGTGCTAGAAGCCCCGGGCAGCAGCGGCGATTACACCCTCGTCTTCACCGCAGCCCCCTGTGCGGCCACCCCACCCGCCAATGCGGAGTGTTCGAACGCGATCATGCTTTCGGCATCGGATGCGTGCGAATTCGTAAACGGCACCGTGGAGCACGCCACGACCGCAGGCGTCACGGGAACGGCATGTGGCAATGGCGACGTCTCGGACGGTGTGTGGTACGCGTTCGTGGCCACCAGCCCATCGGTCGAGATCACCGTTGAACCCAGCGCGGAGTTCAACGTTCACCTGAGCCTGATCGGCGGTGATTGCACCGGCCGGACACTGCTGGCCTGTGCCATCGGACAGAACTTCGGCGCTGCAACGACCCTTTCCGCCACCGGCCTTGTCGTTGGGGATACCTTTCACCTGCGTGTGGCCGATTGGTATGCGGGCATCCCGCGCACGAGCACCTTCGACATCTGCGTGGTGGCGGTGGCCGCCTCGGAATGCGAAGCGGCAGCGGGTAACGTGGTCCCCGATGCGGCCAACGTGTGCTACACCGGCCCGTCAACGGCCATCTCGGCAACGCCCTCTGGCACCTCGATCATTCCGCCGGGGTTCAGCATGCTCTATCTCCTCACCTCGTCATCCGGGGTCGTGCTCGCAATAGATGATCAGCCCTCCTTCAATGCGCCATACATCGGGGATCTCTCGATACACACGCTCGTGCATGATCCCGCGACCTTCGATCCGCAGGACATCCGGCTTGGCCAGTCCACCATCGGCTCGTTGAACGAACTGTTCGTGCAGGGTGGCGGCGCCATCTGCGCCAGCCTTGACATCACCGGCGCAGGGTTCACCGTGGAGAATTGCTGCGGCGCGAACGCGGGCGCGCTTCAGGCCGTGGAGGATCACGTCTGCTGGGAGGAAGTGCCGGTCGTGATCGCCGCACAGGCAGATGGGAGCGCCGTGGTGCCTCCGGGCTTCGAGGTGGCGTATGTGCTCAGCACCACCCCGGGAGGCGTGATCGTGGATACGGCATCCACGCCCTCGTTCCTGGTGGACGCACCGGGCACGTATCGCATCCATGCCGTGGTGTTCGATCCCCTCACCATTTCCATGGATACCATCGCGCTGGACACCACCACCATCGCTTTGCTCGGCTCGTACTTCACCATCGGTGGTGGCGAGCTTTGCGGTGCGATCGATCCCGTGGGCGCCGGCATTCGTGTGGCGTTGTGTTGCCCCGGCGCGCTCGGTACGCTGGCTTTCGCGGAAGACCTGCTTTGTGATACCACCGGCGGCGCTTCGTTCACTTGGACGCTGGAAGATGCGGATGTCCCGGCCGGATACACCGTGTTGTTCCTGATCGCCACACCCGATGGCGCGATCCTCGATACCACATCCACCTCAAGCCATGTGCTGGCCGGGCCTGGCATCCGCCACATCCACCAGCTGATCTACGACAGCCTCACGCTGGACCTGTCCACAGCCCTTGGTGAAGGAGCCACGATCGGCGGTCTCGACACATTGCTCGTGCAGGGCGGTGGGGAGGTCTGTGCATTGCTGGAACTTGTAGGCGCGCCGGTGTTCGTGGTCGATTGCCGCCCTGCGAACGACGAATGCTCGAACCCGGAACTCGTTGCCGTGCAGTTGCTGGAAACCTGTGCGGGCGGCCTCATCCAGGGTGACAACACGTATGCGACACAGGGTGGCGCATCCGCCCCGCCGTGTGGTGATGAAGGCTCCACCTACGCCGATGTATGGTATGTGTTCAACACAGGACAGAACACCGGCATCACGATCCTGTTCGATCCCGGCACCATGACCTCCTGGGGCATCTCGGTACAGGATGCCTGCGATGGAACGGAACTGCTGTGCGAGAACCGGCCATCGGCACCGGTGGACATCGATACCCAGGCGAACACGCAGCTCCTGATCCGCATCTTCTCCGACCTATCCATGGGGCTGCCGGGGCAATTCACCATGTGCGTGACGGGCGCTGTCACATCCACGATCTGCGATGGGGCCGCGATCTCCACGGCCGATGGCGAGACCGCGTTGACCATCTGCCAGGATGCCACTGCCGATGTGGTCGACCTTACCACCACCAGCGTTGCTCCGGTGAACTACACGTATGTGCTCACCGATACCGACAGTGTGATCGTGGCCATGGTGGCGGGCAGTTCGCTCGACCTCAACGCGCTGCCGCTGGGGAACTACCTCGTGCATGGCATCTCGCACGACGGGGCATTGGCCGGGGCCTCGATCGGCGAGCCGCTCATGGGCATCACCAGCACAGGCCAGTGTTCCGTCTTCGCGGCGAACGCGGTGGATGTTCGTGTGGAGGTCTGCAGTGCCATACAGGATGCGGAAGGCTCCGCATGGGTCATCTGGCCGAACCCCAACACAGGCCGGTTCACGCTGGCCGGTGGCGAGGCCAAAGGCCCGGTGGCCGTACAGGTGATCGCTTCTGATGGGAGCCTGGCGCATGCATTGCGCGCGGTGATGCAGCCCGATACCCCGCTTTCAGTGGAACTTCCGGCCAGCTTGGTCCCCGGCCTGTACATGGTGCGCGTCTTCAGCGAGGGTGCCGCGCCTGCCGCTCACCGCATGCTGGTGCAATAGAGCTGGAAGGCTGGACCTCGGCTCCCCCGCGCTTAGGACCACAACAGCCAAAGCGGAAGCACCCGATCGGTGATCGCCCGTTGACCGCTGGCGGAATGATGCGCTGGATGGGGGCGGCGCACTACCTTCGCGCTCCCTGTTCGGGGGCACCACACCCAGGTGGCGGAATCGGTAGACGCGCTGGTCTCAAACACCAGTGAAGCAATTCGTGCGGGTTCGAGTCCCGCCCTGGGTACCAGATGGCCATGTGTTCATGTGTCCATGCGGGCATGTGCCCATGGCACCTCCGGCAACACGTGTGCAGCATGCCCGCATGAGCACACGGACACATGAACACATGTCAGAAGCCGCCCTCGCCTACCCCGACCCCGCCAAGCAGGAGCGCTACGACCGCGCCTACATGCGCATGGCGCAGGAGTGGGCGAAGCTGAGCCACTGCACCCGCAAGAAGGTCGGTGCCCTCATCGTGAAGGACGGCATGATCATCAGCGATGGGTACAATGGCACACCCACCGGCTTTCCCAACGACTGCGAGGATGCCGAAGGGCTTACGCACTGGTACGTGCTGCATGCCGAGGCCAACGCCATCCTGAAGGTGGCCCGCAGCACCAACAATGCGCGGGGCGCCACGCTCTACCTCACGCACTCACCGTGCAAGGAATGCAGCAAGCTGGTCCTTCAGGCAGGCATCCAGCGGCTCGTATACCAGGATGCCTACAAGGATCCCGCAGGGCTGGAGTTGCTGGTTGCGGGTGGGGTGCTGGTGACCAAACTGGAAGCCCTTTAGCATGTACGAACAGCGCAGGCGCCCCTCCCCTTTCTACCCGCTGCTGGTGGCGACCAGCCTGGTGGCGGGGCTGTTCATCGGGCGCGACATGGGGTCATCCTCATTGCCGGGGTTCGCCGTCTTCAACCTGCGCAAGCCGTCCGCGTCGGACAAGATCGGCCAGGTGATCGACCTGATCGATGCGCAGTACGTGGACTCCGTGCAGAAGAGCGCCCTGGTGGATGAAGTGCTGCAGGATCTGCTCCAGCGCCTCGATCCGCACAGCTACTACATCAGCGCCGCCGAGCTGCGCGCGGCACAGGAGCCGCTCGAAGGCAGCTTCGAGGGCATCGGCGTGGAGTTCGCCATCCAGCACGACACCGTGGTGGTGATCTCGCCCGTGGAAGGCGGTCCCAGCGCGGCGGTGGGGATCCGCGCGGGCGACCGCATCGTATCGGCCAATGGCGAGAAGCTCGCGGGCATCGGCATCACCAACGACCAGGTGATGAAGCACCTGCGCGGGCCCAAGGGCAGCCAGGTGGTGGTGGAACTGGTGCGCCACGGCCGATCCAAGCCGTTGGAGGTGACCATCGAGCGCGGCAAGATCCCCATCCACAGCGTGGCCGCATCCATGCTGGATGACGATGGCACAGGCTACATCAAGCTCGTGCGCTTCGCAAAGAACACCCACGACGAATTCGTCAAGGCGGCCGATGCGCTCAAGGCCAAAGGCATGAAGCGCCTCGTCCTCGACCTGCGCGGCAATGGCGGTGGCTTCCTCACCGCCGCCATCGATCTGGCCGACGAGTTCCTGCCCAGCGGCCGCGCCATCGTGTACACCGAAGGGCGCCACTCCCCGCGCCAGGATGCGGATGCCACCCGGAAAGGCGGCTACGAGGACATCCCCATCGCCATCCTGATCGACGAAGGATCGGCCAGCGCCAGCGAGATCGTGGCCGGGGCCGTACAGGACAATGACCGCGGCCTGCTCGTGGGACGCCGCACTTTCGGCAAGGGCCTCGTGCAGGAACACGTGCCGCTTCCCGACAGCAGTGCCGTGCGCATCACCACCGCCCGGTACTACACACCCAGCGGCCGTTCCATCCAGCGCCCATACGGCCATGGCATCGACTACATGGACGACTTCGAAGCGCGGGCCAGCCATGGCGAACTGCTGAACGTGGACAGCATACCGCAGGACAGCACCAAGGCGTTCAAGACCCTGAAGGGGCGCACGGTGTACGGTGGCGGCGGGGTGATGCCGGACCTCTTCGTGCCCACGGACACCATGGAGACATCGGCCTACCTCACGGACCTGTTCTTCAGCGGCACCTTGAACCAGTTCGCCTTCAACGTGGCCGACCGGGAGCGGAACAAGCTGCTGGCACAGTACAGGTCCAGCGAGGATTTCGCCCGCCGCTACCAGGTGGGTGTGGAACTGCTGGCCGAGCTGGATCGCTTCGCCGCCAAGGAAGGCATCGCGCACCGCCCGGCCGATGCCCAGCGCTCCCGCGAGCAGATCGCCATGCGCATCAAGGCCGGAGTGGCCCGCAACGTGTGGGGCGATGACGGCTACTACCGCCTCCTGCTGTTGAAGGACCGCATGTATCAGCGCGCCAGACAGGAGCTTTCGTTGGTCCCCCCCACCGCCAAGCCGTAGCGGGCGGCATAAGTCCCAAGCTTCAAGCCCAAAAGCCCTTTGGAGCTTGAGGCTTCGGACTTGGAGCTTGAAGCTTTTTGAGCTTCGCCGCAGCACCAAAAAGCGAAAGGGGCCTTGCGGCCCCTTCCTCTATTCTGATAGCGGATGGCTTAGTGGCCGACCGCTTCTTTGGCAGCGTCAACAGCCTCGGTGCCGGTGGCAACGATCGTGTCCACCACCGCTTCGCCAGTGGCGACAGCTTCATTACCGATGGCTTCAGTTTCAGCTTCAACTTTATCCAGCAGCTCTTGGCCAGCATTGCCAGCCTCTTCTGCCTTGTTCTCCATGTTCTCTTGCGTGCTGCTTCCGCAGGCCACGAAGAAGGCTGCCATCGTGGCGAGCAGTGCGAACTTCTTGATCATCTTCTTGTGCTTTTTTGGTGAAAGTGGGCGCAAAAGTAATGGGTCTTATGATCTGCGCAAGGGGGTGGTGCTCAGGAGCCTTATCTTCGGCCTGTACATTCGACGGAAACCCTTCAGAAAACGACCAAAATGGCATTCACCCTACCTGACCTGCCCTACGCGCACGACGCGTTGGAACCCCATATCGACACGCTGACCATGCAGATCCACCATGGGAAGCACCATGCCGCCTACGTGACCAACCTGAACAAGGCCTTGGAAGGCTCACCCGACGCGGGCAAGTCCATCGAGGAACTGATGAAGGGCTTGGACATGAACAACATGGCCGTGCGCAACAACGGCGGTGGCCACTACAACCACAGCCTGTTCTGGACCGTGATGGCCCCGAACGCCGGTGGCGCACCCGCAGGCGAGCTGGCCGAAGCGATCAACAGCGCGTTCGGCTCGTTCGATGCCTTCAAGGAAAAATTCGCGGCAGCAGGCGCCACCCGCTTCGGCAGTGGCTGGGCTTGGCTGTGCGTACACAAGGGCGGCAAGCTGGAAGTGTGCAGCACCCCCAACCAGGACAACCCGCTGATGCCGAACACCGGCTGCGGCGGTACACCCATTCTGGGCATGGACGTGTGGGAGCACGCCTACTACCTGAACTACCAGAACCGCCGCCCGGATTACATCGCGGCCTTCTGGAACGTGGTACACTGGCCTGAAGTGGCCCGCCGCTACGCCGCAGGCAAGTAGCCTCAACACCCCACGGTGAACGGGCATCGGCATCCACCGGTGCCCGTTCTACTTTTGGCACATGATGGGCCATTCGGCTGTTGCGTGGAGGGCGCTGGTCCTTGGGCTGACCCTTTTCTGCGGCCTACAGGTCCGGGCAGGTGGTCCCTTCGTTCCCGTGGGATCGATCCCCGCCGTGGACAGCGTACACGTGACAGTGGAGAACCAGCGCATAGTGGGCAGCGGCCTTGCTTTGTTGCTGGGGCCTTTTGGTGCCCACCGCATCTACCTGGGCACCACGCCCAAGGTGGCGGTGATCTACGGCCTCACCTTCGGCGGGTTCGGTGTGCTACCGCTGATCGATCTTGGGCACCTCCTTTTCAGCAAGGACCTGGAGCCCTACCGCAACAACGACCGCGTGATCATGTGGGGCAGGCCGAAGGAGCGCATCACTCCACGGTGACGCTCTTCGCCAGGTTGCGGGGCTGGTCCACGTTGCAGCCGCGCATCACCGCGATGTGGTAGCTGATCAGCTGCAGGGGCACCACGCTCAACAACGGTACCAACGGGTCGGCCGTCTCGGGGATCTCGATCACGTGATCGGCGAGGTCCTTCACCACGGTATCGCCCTCGGTCACGATGGCGATGATCCTGCCCTTGCGCGCCTTCACCTCCTGGATGTTGCTCACCACCTTCTCGTAGCTGGCGCCCTTGGTGGCGATCACGAACACGGGCATCGAGTCGTCGATCAGCGCGATGGGGCCGTGCTTCATCTCCGCCGCCGGATAGCCCTCGGCATGGATGTAGCTGATCTCCTTCAGCTTCAGCGCGCCCTCCAGCGCCACGGGGAAGGTGTAGCCACGGCCCAGGTACAGGGCGTTGGGGGCATCCTTGTAGATGTCGGCGATGTACTTGATCTGTGCCTCCGTCTTCAGTACCTTCTGCACCTTGTCGGGAATGGCATCCAGCTCGTTCAACAGGCGGTGGAAATTGCCCCCGATCAACGTGCCCTTCTTCTGGCCGATCATCAGTGCCATCAACGTGAGCACGGTGACCTGTGCGGTGAAGGCCTTGGTGCTCGCCACGCCGATCTCCGGCCCGGCGTGCGTGTACGATCCCGCATGCGTTACGCGCGCGATGCTGCTGCCCACCACGTTGCAGATGCCGATGATGGTGGCGCCGCGCCCCTTCGCCAGTTCGATCGCGGCCAGCGTGTCGGCCGTTTCGCCGCTCTGGCTGATGGCGATCACGATGTCGTCCTCGTTCACCACCGGATTGCGGTAGCGGAACTCGCTGGCGTACTCCACCTCCACGGGGATGCGCGCGAACTCCTCGAAGAGGTATTCGCCCACCATACCGGCGTGCCAGCTGGTGCCGCAGCCCACGATGAGGATGCGTTTCGCGTTGACGAACTTCTGCTCGTAATCCTTGATGCCACCGAGCACCACCTCGCCTTTCGCCAAGTTGAGGCGGCCCCGCATGCTGTCTCGGATGCTGCGCGACTGCTCGTGGATCTCCTTCAGCATGAAGTGATCGTAGCCGCCCTTCTCCAGCGCCTCCAAGTGCAGTTCGAGCTCTTGGATGAAGGGGGTCTTCACCTGATTCTTGATGTTGCGGATCTTGAGCCCCTGCCGCCGGTCGAGCACGGCGATCTCGCCATCCTCCATGTACACCACGTTCTTGGTGTGCTCCACGATGGGCGTGGCATCGCTTGCGCAGAAGAACTCGCCTTCGCCGAGGCCGATCACCAGCGGGGAGCTCTTGCGCGCGGCCACCATCACGTCGGGGTTCTTGCGGTCGATCACCACGATGGCGTATGCGCCCACCACGTTCGCCAGCGCCAGACGCACGGCTTCAGCAAGGTCCACCCCTTCGCTGCGCTGGATGTCGTCGATCAGGTGTACGAGTACCTCGGTGTCGGTGTCGCTCTTGAAGACATGGCCGCGATGCACCAGCTCCTCCTTGATCGGCGCGTAGTTCTCGATGATGCCGTTGTGGATCAGCGCGAGGTCGCCGCTGGTGCCTTGGTGCGGGTGCGCGTTCACATCGTTGGGCGGCCCGTGCGTGGCCCAGCGCGTGTGGCCGATGCCGAGGTTCGCCACCGTGGAGCGCCCATTGATGTGGGCCTCCAGATCGCTCACCTTGCCCTGACACTTGTAGATGGTGAGCTGGTCGTCCGCCAGCAATGCCACGCCCGCGCTGTCATAGCCGCGGTATTCCAACCGACGCAGGCCGTTGATCAGTATCGGATAGGCTTGCTTCTCCCCAAGGTAGGCTACGATCCCGCACATGCTATGGACGCTTTAGGTGCCGCAGCACTGCGTATGCAGCGCGCAGGCGTTCAGGTTCAGTACGTGGTAAAAGTAAGCAGCAGCCGCATGGGCGTGTCGGGGTGATCGGGGCCGCACAGGATGGCCCGGTTCGCGCTTACGCCTGCACTGCCCGCCACCAGCACGATGCCATCATCGGGCAGGGTGCCGTTCATCACTTGGTTCACATAGCGCGTGATGTTGAAGTGGTACGCCTGCTCCGTGGTCTTGAACTCCCCGCCGATGCCCGTTACACCGTTCAACTGGTCGGGCAGGAAGGCATCAGCGCCATCGTTGCGGCGGAAGAGCAGCAGGGTGCCCGGTGGCGTGTAGTACGGGTAATAGGCGCCTTTCACCGGCACCACCAATTCCGCCTTGGACAGGATCCTGCCCTGCTGTGCATGCGCCGCAAGATCCGGGAAACGCAGCGCACTGCGGTAGCCTCCCAGCGTTTGCAGGTACAGCGTGGTGGCAGGCGCGGTGGTGTCCGCAAGCGCCGCCTCCAATCCCGGTTCCAGCGCCAACGTGCGATCCCGTTCCACCATACTATAGCGTACCCCGCTGGACGACATGATCAGGTCCAGCGTGCGCTGCTGGTCCGGCTCGTTCAGCAGGTTGCGGTAGTAGACCGTCACCTTGGACCCGCCGCCGATGGTGTTGATGTACATGATGCCGCCTTGGTAGGGTGCCTGCGCGCCGTTCTCCACCGACACCTTGATGCCTTTGAAGAAGGACGTGAAAGCCGCATTGTCCCGCAGGTGATCCGTGCCGAACGCATCCAAGAAGGTGCGGGCCAAGCTCATCCGAAGCGGGATGCGGATCTGGGGCGCAACGGTGTCGGTGCCCACCACGGCGTTGGTGAACGGGCTGGGCGTGATCTCGCCCCGGTGCGGCGCCACCAGATCCTCTTCGATCACCTGTGGCCGCCAGTTGGAGCGGTACACGGTATCGGCGGAAAGGGCCGTGGCGAGCTCCTGCACCACGAAACGCTGGGCATTGAGGTTGCCGTAGTGCGTGGTGGGCGTTTCAAAGGCAAGTGAAAGCACGATGCTGTCGGGTTCCAGCCTGCTGTTATCCTGACCCTGCCCGATGTTGTTGGCGATGAGCCGCAGTTGGGCCACCAAACTGGCCTTCAGCATGCCGAAGTCGGGATCCACGTACGCACCCACCAAGTTGCGCGTAAGGCCGCTGGTCTGCACGGCGGTGTCGCGGAAGGTGAAGGCGTGCAGGGCGGCAGTGTCTGTGGCAAGGCCCAGTTGCTCGCCGGGCAGCAGGTCAAGCCCCATGTCGGCATCGGGCTTGCGGCACCCGGAAAGAGCCGCGACGAGCAGCAGTGCCGTGAGCAGCCCGGGCAGTGGGCTGCTGCTCCGGTGCGGTAGAAGTGCGCTCACCGGATCAGACGAGTGCTTCCTCCAGTATGCCTTGGTAGAACTCGGCGTGGGCCTTCACGGCCTCCGCGCCCGCCACGAAGGGCAGCACCGGCTTCTCATACGCCTTCACGGCCGTTTCCAAGCCCTTGCTCAGTTTCGCTGTGGAGCGCACCACGGCATCGGAAAGGCCCATGGCGAATTTCACCAGCTCATCCGTGGTGGGCTTGCCCAAGCCCTTCAGCAGTTCCTTGTCGAAACCTTCCATCGCCAGCTTCTTCGCGAGGTCCTTGTCCAGCGGCTCCGACTTCTGGTCATGCACGCTGAACACGAGCTTGGCGTTCTCGAAGTGCGGGTCGTCGGCGAAGTGGTGGCGGATGTACAGGGGCACGAAGGCGGTCATCCAGCCGTGGCAGTGGATGATATCGGGCACCCAGCCCAGCTTGCGCACGGTCTCCAGCACACCACGGCCGAAGAAGAGCGCGCGCTCATCGTTGTCCGGGAAGAAGTTGCCATCGGCATCGTGCGTATCGGCCTTGCGCTTGAAGTACTCATCGTTGTCGATGAAGTACACCTGCATGCGGGCGCTGGGTACGCTGGCCACCTTGATCAGCAGGGCGTGGTCCGTATCGTTGATGATGAGGTTCATCCCGCTCAGGCGGATCACCTCGTGCAACTGGTGCCGACGCTCATTGATGCACCCGAACTTGGGCATGAACACCCGGATCTCGTTGCCGATGTCCAGAATGCCTTGGGGTAGCTGGCGAGCGACCTTCGCCATTTCCTCCGGGCCGTCCATGAAAGGTTGAATGGATTGGGAAATGGTGAGGACCTTCACGTTCTTCAAGCTCATGGTAGGGGATGGGGAATTGCGGGGACAAAAATATAGACTTTTAAGCGGAACTTCAACACGGAAGCATAGCTTCGGCCCCTTTCCACCCTTACGGAACCCGCGTCCCGCTTGGACTTCCTCACCTCCCCCACAGCCATGGCCGGATGGACCGCCCAAGCCCGCCGGAACGGGCATACCATCGGTTTCGTACCCACCATGGGCGCCCTGCACGAAGGCCACCTCGATCTGGTGCGCCGCGCAAAGGCCGCACATGCCGAAGTGGCGTGCAGCATCTTCGTCAACCCGCTGCAATTCAACAACATAGAGGATCTGAAGCACTACCCCCGGCAGTTGGATGAGGACCGCGCCCTGCTGCACGAAGCGGGCTGCGATGTGCTGTTCGCCCCGGAGAAGGAGGCCATCTTCGCCGACTTCACCCCGCGCACCTACGACCTCGGCGTGCTGAACGACCATTGGGAAGGCCCCTCGCGCCCCGGCCACTTCCAAGGGGTGGTGAACGTGGTGGAAAGGCTGTTCCACTATGTGCGGCCTGATGAAGCGTTCTTCGGGGAGAAGGACCGGCAGCAGCTGGCCCTGTTGCGCCACATCGCCCGCCAAGAGTTGTGGCCGGTGCGCGTAACGCCCTGCCCCACCGTGCGCGCGGCCGATGGCTTGGCCCTCAGTTCGCGGAACGCACGGCTCGATGCCGGACAGCGCCGCGAAGCCACCATTCTGTACAAGAGCCTTCAGCGTGCGGCCGAACTCGCCTTCAGGGTGCCGGTCGCCACGGTGGAAGAAGCCGTGCGCAGCATCCTCGCGCAAGAGCCGAACGTGATGTTGGACTACTTCGGTATCGCCGACCATGATTCCCTGATCCCCTTGCAGGACTGGGGCGAACAGGACAAGGCCGTGGCGCTGATCGCGGCGCAAGTGGGGCCGGTGCGGTTGATCGATAATCTGACACTGGCGCGCTGACCGGCACCGGGCCTCCGGTACCTTCGCCGCGCTTTCCGCTCATGACCATCGAAGTCGTCCGCACCAAGATCCATCGCGTCACTGTGACCGAGGCCAATCTCGATTACATCGGCAGCATCACCATAGACGAGGACCTGATCGATGCGGTGGGCCTTGTGGAGGGCGAGAAGGTGCAGGTGCTGAACATACACAACGGCGAGCGGCTGGAGACCTACGTGATCAAGGGCGAACGCGGCAGCGGGGTGATCTGCCTCAACGGCCCGGCGGCGCACAAGGCGGAGGTGGGCCACATCGTCATCATCGTGTCGTATGCGCGCATGGGCATCGAAGAGGCGCGCGCGTTCAGGCCCAGCATCGTCTTCCCCGACGAGCGCACGAACCGGCTGCGCCCATGAAGCAGCGGGTGTCGGCGGTCCTCAAGGTGGCGCTGCCGCTCGCGCTCGGCGTGTGGCTGGTGTTCAACACCTACAACGGGTTGAACGGGCAGCAGCGCACGGAACTGTTCGATGCGTTCCGGCAGGCCAACTGGTGGTGGCTCGCGCTCACCATCGTGCTGGGTTGGTGCAGCCACCTGAGCCGGGCTTGGCGCTGGCGCTATCTGCTGGCGCACATGGGCCACCCGGTGCGTTTCTGGAACTCCTACAACGCGGTGATGGCGGGCTACTTCATGAACATGCTGATCCCCCGCGCCGGGGAGGTGAGCCGCGGGCTGGCGCTCTACCGCTCGGAGGGTGTGCCGTTCGAGAAGGGCTTCGGCACCATCCTCGCCGAACGCGCCGTGGACATGCTGATGCTGCTGGGCATCGCCGGGGTCACGCTGGCGCTGCAATGGGACAACATCGGTCTGCTACAGGAGCGGGTGACAGCATACCGCGCAGGACAGGCACCCGGCGAGCCCTCGTTCCTTTCGGCGTGGGGCGCGTGGATCGTGGCGGGTCTTGTGGTGGCGGGTTGCGCGGGCGCGTGGTTCGTGTGGTCGCGACCAGCCCTGCGCGCGCGGCTGCTGGATGCCGTGCGGGGGGTGGTGGCCGGGGTGCGCTCGGTGCTGCAGACACGGCACAAGGCGCAGTTCCTGTTCCACACCTTCCTGATCTGGGGGCTTTACATAGCGATGTTCTGGATCGGTTTCCTTGCACTGCCCACCACGGCGGCGGTGCCCCCGGCGGGCATCATGGCCGGTTTCATCGCGGGCAGCATCGGCATCATCCTCGTGCAGGGGGGCATCGGCGTGTACCCGGCCTTCGTGGGCCTCATCGTCACCATCTACATGCCCGCCATACCGGATGGCGGACCCATCCGCCCCGATGCGCTGGCCATGGGCTGGCTGCTGTGGGCGGCACAGACGGTCATGGTCATCGTGCTTGGTGGCCTCTCGCTACTTTTGGCTGCCCGGAACGGCAAACCCACGACCGCATGACAGCCGAGACAGCACAAGCGAGCATCGACAAACCCGCCC
>JAHBUM010000040.1 GCA_019638075.1 Flavobacteriales bacterium
GATCGCATCCTGCTGTTCGACACCGAGCGCGACAACAGCGACATCAAGGGCGACCAACTGGATCTGCTACGCACGGTGGTGGACGAGGCCGCCGCAGGGGTGGTGAAGCGCCTGTTCATCGTGTCGCACCGCCCGGTATGGTCCGAGGACGATGTGCGGTATGCCGCCCTGTTCTCTGGCAACACACGGTCGCTCACCGGCTGCAACTACACGAGCACGGTGCTGCCCCTGGTACGGCAGGCGGCGGCGCATGCCGAAGTGTTCTGGATCAGCGGAAGCATGGCGGGGCGCGCGCCGGCCAGCGTGTTCTTCCAACCGCACGAGCACAACATCACCTACATCCAATGCGCCGTCCGTGACCAGCTGCGCGATGCATTGCTGATGGCCGACGTGGGGCCTGATGGGCTTACGTGGCTGGTGCTATCGCTCACCGGCGAGCCCGTGGAACCGGCATCCACCTACGATGCCGCATGGTGGGAAAGCAGGCAGGGCAAGCGGGAGCCGTTCAACTGGCGCCGCACACCCTACCTCGTGCGCAAGAACGTGACCAGCCCGGTGTTCTGGTATGGTGCCGCAACGGTGCTGGTGGTGGTAGTGCTGGTGTGGGGCATCAGACGCAGGAGAACGGGCGCTCCTTAGTTTTACCCCCTCACACAAGCGCATGACAAGGATCCTGGTTACCGGAGGCGCTGGTTTCATCGCGAGCGATCTCGCCCTGAAGCTGGCCGACGACCCGAAGAACGAAGTGGTGGTGGTGGACAACCTGCTCACCGGCGAGGTGGCCAAGGTGAAGACCCCGGCGAAGCCCAACCTCCACTTCATCAAGTGCGATGTGAACCGCTTCGAGGACATCAGCAGCGTGTTCTTCGCCTACCGGCCGGAATACGTGTTCCATTACGCGGCCATGGTGGGGGTGAAGCGTACCACCGACCATCCTGTGATGGTGCTGCGCGACATCGACGGCATCCGCAACGTGCTGGACATCTCGAAGAACACCGGCGTGCAGCGCGTGCTCTTCAGCAGCAGCAGCGAGGTGTATGGCGAGCCGGTGGAGATCCCGCAGAACGAGCGCACCACGCCGCTCAACTCCAAGCTGCCTTACGCCATCGTGAAGAACATCGGCGAGGCCTTTCTGCGCTCCTACCACCGCGAGTACGGGCTGGAGTACACCATCTTCCGCTTCTTCAACACATACGGCCCCAAGCAGAGCCGCGATTTCGTGGTCGCCAAGTTCCTGCGCGCAGCCTTGGCCGGTGAGGACATCACCCTCTTCGGCGATGGCCTTCAGACGCGCACCTTCTGCTACATCGACGACAACATCGACGCCTGCCTCACCGCCTTCCACAAAGGCGAGGTGATCAACGATGTGGTGAACATCGGATCCGACAAGGAGATCACCATCAAGGCGCTCGCCGAACTGATCATCGAGCTCACCGGCAGCAGCTCGCGCATCGTGCATCTGCCGCCGTTGGAAGAGGGCGACATGACCCGCCGCATGCCCGACGTGACCCGGATGAACCAGTTGCTGGGCCGTCCGGCGCTTCCCTTGCGCGAGGGCCTTCAGCGCATCATCGATCAGATGTGAAGGGGTAGGGGGCAGTTGTCGGTTGTCAGAGGCCGGTTGTCAGAAAATACCTGCTTCCGTAGCTGCTGTACGAGGGAATGCCTGTCTCCGTGGCTTCTGCACGGGGGGCTTCCCGCCCAGCAGCCATGCCTCATGCCTACGGCAGACAAGTCCAGCAGGCACCCACCAAGGAGACTGACAACTGGCCTCTGACAACCACCTTGACCTTCTTCCGGTCCATAGCCCCGCCTGCGGTTCCAAGGGAAATGCGAACAGGCTTAAAGAACGAAAAGGGGCCATCCCTGATGGAGACGGCCCCTTTTCGTTGCGGTGTTCCTTCTCAGAACTTCGCGCGGGACTTGCGGCCTACGCGCTTGTTGCCGCGCATCCAGTTGTACCGCTGGCGGTAGAAGTTGGACTGGCCTCGGAGCACATAGCTGTACGTGAGCGTCAGGGTCAGGTAGCTGTCGTTGTGCGAGGGGTCGCCGCGCTGGTTCTCCTTCTTCAGTGAAGGGCCGGGTGTGTCGTGGTAGCCGTAGTTGTATACCGATGGCACGTCCACCCCATCGCCGAGCAAGGGCCGCTGGTCGTAGAGTTGGAAGGCCACACCGTTCCGGCCGTCGGGCAGCCCCGCCGGATCCTTGTAGGTCGTGCTCACGTCGTCGATGTAATCGCTGAACGTGGTGCGCCAGCCGATGTCCATGCCGAAGCGGTGGCGGCGGCGCTGCGTGAAGTGGAAGCCCACACCCACCGGTACGGCCAAGCCGATGGAGGAGTACTTCACCATTTCGGTGGTGAGCGGGCGCAGCGCGTGGTACGCACCTTCGCCGCCGACCTGTCCCTTGGGGTTGCTGTAATATGCAGCGAGGCCCACGTAGCCGAACAGGCGGAAATCCAGCCGGTAGCGGCCACGCCCACCCAGGTCGTTGTCCTGATAAAGGGTGAACTCAGGCCGCGCGTACAGCTCGAACATGTCGTTGCGGAAGTTCAGGTTCCGGCCACGGCGCGGACGGTAGGTGGAAAGCTCATCGGCCCCCTGCACGCGCAGGTACATCAGGCCGGCGTTCACCGAGATCAGGCGGTTGATCTTCCGGCGTGCGAAGCCACCGATGGCCCAGCGTGTCTGGCCCAGCTTCATGTCCCACACGAAATCGCGGCGGGGCTGGTCCGTTCCGCCCATCTCCCCAAGGTAGTTCGCGCCGCCAAGGTGGAAGCCGAAATCCCAAGCGTACTGGGCGGAGGCGGTACTGCCCAGCAGGGCGCAGGCTCCGATGAGGACGGACTTGCGTAGTGTTCTCACGTTCATGTCGTTCAGGGCACTCCTCATGCCAATGGGCAAACTTAACAAAGATCTCCGACCATGACCCTCTTGGATCCGAGGAGAATATCAACAATGGATACCGGTGGGGGAGGGAGCGTTCCAAGCAGGCGCTTACCGGTAGCTTTGCCCCCTTCAAAAAGATGCTTCATACGCAGCGGATCACAGGGTTGTTCGGGGTGCGCCACCCGATCGTGCAGGCGGGTATGATCTGGTGCTCCGGCTGGCGGCTGGCCTCGGCGGTGAGCAATGCCGGTGGGCTGGGTGTGATCGGGTCGGGTTCCATGTACCCCGATGTGCTGAAGGAGCACATCCGCAAGTACAAGCAGGCCGGGGACAAGCCCTTCGCGGTGAACGTGCCCATGCTCTATCCCGATGTGGAAAAGCACATGCACACCATCATGGAGGAGCGGGTGCCCATCGTGATCACCTCTGCAGGCAATCCGGCCACTTGGACCTGCCGCTTAAAGGATGCCGGGCATACCGTGGTGCATGTGGTCAGCAGTGTGAAGTTCGCCCTGCGCGCACAGGATGCCGGGGTGGAAGCCGTGGTGGCCGAAGGCTTCGAGGCCGGCGGGCACAACGGCCGCGAAGAGACCACCACGCTCGTTCTTGTTCCCATGGTGGCCGATGCGCTGTCCATCCCCGTGATCGCGGCGGGCGGCATCGCCAGTGGCAGGTCCATGCTGGCAGCCATCTGCTTGGGAGCCGAAGGGGTACAGGTGGGCAGCCGGTTCGCCTGTGCCGTGGAATCGTCGGCGCACGAAGCGTTCAAGCGGGAGGTGCTGGCGGCGAAGGAAGGCGGTACTACGCTGACGCTCAAGGAGCTGGCGCCTGTGCGCCTGCTGCACAACCCGTTCTATGCCCAAGTGCAGGAAGCCTACCGCAACGGTGCTTCGGTGGATGACCTGAAGGCCCTGCTGGGGCGTGCAAGGGCCAAGCGGGGCATGTTCGAGGGCGATCTGGCCGAAGGCGAGCTGGAGATCGGCCAGGTGAGCGCCGCGATAGACCGCATACAGCCCGCCGCTGAGATCTTGGAGGAGATCATGGCCGGGTACCGTCAGGGCTTGGATGATCTGGTCCGCAACGCCAAAGCCGACGCCTGAGTGTTCGCGCAACGGCAACATCGCGGGCAGGTACAGCGTCTTTCATCCGTGGCGAACGACCTCCTTTGCCGTATCGTGGCGCGCTTCACCCTGTTCGCGGTGTGCTTGGTGCTGCCGTTCTTCGCCGTGGCGGCCCTGCCACCCACCGATGTGCGTTGTGCCACGGTGGCCCCGGGCGGGCAGGTCACCATCACGTGGGCGCCACCCGCCGATCCGCTCGGGGAGTTCAGTTACTACCAAGTGTACAGCGCCACTTCGGCGGCAGGCCCTTTCGCCCCGGCGGGTACCGTTCCGGCACTGTCCACCACCATGCTCATCGACGCCGTTGCCGATGGCACCGCTGGTCCTGTGTTCTACTACATCACCACGTTCACCACTGGCGGGCAGGAGTCCGCGCCGGGTGATACGCTGTCCACCATCTTCCTTCAGGTATCGCAAAGCGCCCCCTTGGGCAGCGCCGTCCTGTCGTGGAACCACCTCGCCGTGCCGCCCAGCGCGGCGGACAGCTTCGCCGTATGGATGGAGTATCCCATCGGCACATGGCAACGGCTCGCCATGGTGGGGGGCAGCACCTTCTCCTACCGGCACGAGATCACCATCTGCGAGGATTCCCTCACCTTCCAGATCAGGCGCGAAGGGGAGGGGTGCGCCTTCGGCAGCAACCGCACCGGTGATGTGTTCCGCGATGTCACCCCGCCGTCCATACCTGTGGTGGTGGCCGTGACGGTGGATACCAGCGCGGCGGGCAACGGCCTGGCCACCGTGCATTGGGCACCCAGCCCGCAGCCCGATACCGATGGCTACATCATCGTGTTCAATGCGCCGGGCGGGCCTGCCATCGTGGATACCGTGTGGGGCTGGGGAAGCACCAGCTACGAATGGGCCGATGCCACGCCGGGTTTCCGTCCTGAATCCTATTCCGTGGCGGCTTTCGACACCTGTATGACCGGCAACCCGCCCAGCCCGAACACCAGCGCCACGCAGCCCTTCCACACCACCATGTTCCTCGACTACACCTACGATGCCTGCGTGGGCCTGGTGGAACTGCTTTGGACACCCTACGTGGGCTGGCCGGTGCAGGAGTACACCGTGTACACGCAGGTGGATACCGGCCCTTGGTCGTCCGGCGCGGTGGTGAACGCAGGCACCACCTCGCTACAGGTGCCCGTGGATCCCTTCCACACCTATTGCTTCGCGGTGGCGGCCACACAGGGTGCAGGCCTGCCGAACTCCATATCGAACCGCGTCTGCGTGCTTACGGATTATCCGGGGCTGCCTGTCTTCAACTACTTGCGCACCGTTACCGTGAGCGGGCAACGGGAGATCACCGTGGTGGACAGTGTGGATGCCCTGGCCTGGGTACGCGGCTATCGCTTGGAACGATCGGAGAACGGTGGCCCCTACGAGGCCATCGCCTTCCTCGGGCAGGTGCTTTCCAATACGTTCACCTATACCGACACCGATGTGGACCCGGCCACCACCGGCTACCGCTACCGGGTGGTGGTGGTGGATGACTGCGGCCATGACGCGCTTACCAGCAACATCGGCTCCAACATCGTGCTGACCGCCACACCGGACCTCAACGGCGTGAACACCCTGGCGTGGAACGGCTACCAACTATGGGATGGAACGCTGGGCGGGCACACGGTATACCGCCGCATCGGCACGGGGCCTGAACAGGTGCTGCAAGTGGTGCCGCCCCACCCGTGGACCATCGCGGACGACGTGAGCGCGTTCACCTCCATGGCGGGGCGCTTCTGCTATACCGTGGAGGCCATGGAAGTGGGCAACCCTTCGGGGATCAATGCCGTTTCCCGCAGCAACGAGGCGTGCGCCGTGCAGGAAGAGCTCGTGTTCATCCCCAACGCCTTCGTGGTGGGTGGGCACAACCCCATCTTCAAGCCGCAACTGGCGAATGTCGGCGTGGCCGCTTACGAGCTTTCCATCATCAACCGCTGGGGACAGGTGTTCTGGACCACCACCGACCCGCAGCAGGGCTGGGACGGCACCGCCAGCGGCAAGCCGGTACCCATGGGCGTGTACGCCTACTACTGCAAGTTCCGCAACGGCGAGGGCCGCGAGTTCGAGAAAAGGGGCACGGTGACCATGCTCACGGCGGTGGATCAGTAGGACAGGAGCAGTTGGCAAGGGACAATGTTCCTGCCCCTGCCCCTGCCAACTGCCCCTTCACCTCATCACTGAGCGCATTTGATCGCTCCCAATGGTGGATCGGAACAGCACCGTACTTTTGTGCATGGAACGTTCCACGGCTGTCCCGCACAAGAAGACCCCATCCCTCGTCCCGGCCAATGGCAGCGCCGGAAAGATCATCGGCGAAGGGCTCACCTACGACGACGTACTGCTGATCCCCGCGTACAGCGAGGTGCTGCCGCGCGAGGTGGACATCCGCTCGTGGTTCACCCGCAACATCCGCCTCAACATCCCCGTGGTGTCCGCAGCCATGGACACGGTCACTGGCGCGGAACTCGCCATCGCCATCGCCCAGCAGGGCGGCATCGGGGTCATCCACAAGAACCAGACGATCGCCGAACAGGCCGCCGAGGTGCGCCGCGTGAAGCGTTCCGAGAGCGGCATGATCCTCGATCCGGTGAAGCTGGATGAGAAGGCCTTGGTGGGCGATGCCCTCAAGCTTATGGCCGAGCACCGCATCGGCGGCATCCCCGTGGTGGATGCAGCGGACCACCTCGTGGGCATCGTCACCAACCGCGACCTGCGTTTCGAGAAGAAGATGCAGCGGCCCGTGGCCGAGGTGATGACCAAGGACCGCATCGTGACCGCGCAGCCGCAGACCAACATGGCGCAGGCCGAGGAGATCCTCCAGGAGCACAAGATCGAGAAGCTGCCGGTGGTGGATGCCGTTGGAAAGCTCGTGGGACTGATCACCTACAAGGACATCATCAAGCTGAAGCAGCGCCCCAACGCCTGCAAGGACCGGCTGGGCCGCCTGCGCGTGGCGGCCGCGGTGGGCGTTACCCGCGATACCATGGAGCGCGCCCAAGCCTTGGTGGAGGCCGGGGTGGATGCCATCGTGATCGACACCGCCCATGGCCACAGCCGTGGTGTGCTCGGCATGCTGCGCGAAGTGAAGAGCCGCTTCGCCGAAGTGGATGTGATCGTGGGCAACGTGGCCACCGCCGAAGCTGCCTTGGCCTTGGTCGAAGCCGGTGCCGATGCGGTGAAGGTGGGCATCGGCCCGGGCAGCATCTGCACCACGCGCGTCATCGCCGGGGTGGGTGTGCCGCAACTGACGGCCGTGCTGGACTGCGCCGCCGCGCTCGAAGGCTCCGGTGTCCCGGTCATCGCCGATGGGGGCATCCGCTACACGGGCGACATCGTGAAGGCCATGGCAGCAGGCGCGGGCACCGTCATGATCGGCAGCATGTTCGCCGGGGTGGAGGAAAGTCCGGGCGAGACCGTGATCTACGAAGGGCGCCGCTTCAAGACCTACCGGGGCATGGGCAGCATCGAAGCCATGCAGCAGGGCAGCAAGGACCGCTATTTCCAGGATGCCGAGGACGACATCAAGAAGCTCGTGCCCGAAGGTATCAGCGGCCGCGTACCCTACAAGGGCAAGTTGCTCGAAGTGGTCCACCAGCTCGTGGGTGGCCTGCGCGCGGGCATGGGCTATTGCGGCGCTGCCGATATGGACACCCTGAAGAAGGCCCGCTTCATCCGCATCACCTCCGCCGGCGTGCGCGAGAGCCACCCGCACGATGTCCACATCACGCGCGAGGCACCGAACTACAGCCACGGGTAAGGGCCGCAATGCAATGGAGCAATGGAGGAATAGTAATGAAGCAATGAAGCAAAGGTGCCTCTGAAGAACGCCCGCGCTATGCTTGATAAGTTCGCTGGTACTGCCCTTTGCTCTATCCCTCCATTGTCCCATTGCTCCATTTGCCCCGCCGCCCCCTGCTTCGATCAAATTAACGGCTTGGCCTGCTGAGCGTTGCGGGACCGAACGGTTACATTTGCCTCCCTTCGCCCGGCACCATTCGCCGTGGCGGATGCTCTTACGTGACCATGGAACGCATCTATCGCAACTGTGCCGCCCTCGTGCTGGCGGGCAGCGTGGTGTTGGGCGCTCACGCGCAGACCGCATCCACCGACCCGGTGATCATGAACGTGGATGGCAGACCCGTGCTCCGCAGCGAGTTCGAGGCCATCTACAAGAAGAACAACAAGGACGCCCCGGTCACCAAGGAGGCCCTGGACGAATACCTCGACCTCTTCATCAACTACAAGCTGAAGGTGCGCGAGGCAGAAGCCTTGGGCATGGACACCATCGGCAAGTTCAGGACCGAGCTGGATGGCTACCGCAAGCAGCTGGCCCGCCCGTACCTCATCGACCGCGAGCTGAACGATGCTCTGATGAAGGAAGCCTACGCGCGTATGCAGGAAGAGGTACGCGCCGCGCACATCCTCGTGCAGGTGGATCAGGAGGCTTCCCCGGAGGACACGCTGGCCGCCTGGAAGAAGATCAACCTGTTGCGCGATCGCGTGGTGAAGGGCGAGGACTTCGCTTCCGTGGCGAAGGGTCCCGGTGGTTCCGATGATCCCAGTGCCGCGAAGAACGGTGGCGATCTCGGCTGGTTCAGCGCGTTGCAGATGGTGTACCCCTTCGAGAGCGCGGCCTACAAGACGCAGGTGGGCGAGGTGAGCAAGCCGGTCCGCACCCGCTTCGGCTACCACATCATCAAAGTGGCCGACCGGCGCACCGCGCGTGGGCAGGTGAAGGTGGCGCACATCATGATGCGCAGCACCGACCAGGACACGCCCGAGAAGCAGGCCACCGTGGAAGAGCGCATCCGCGAGGTGCATGGGCAGCTCGTGAGCGGCAGGCTCACCTTCACCGATGCCGCCCTCAAGTACAGCGAGGACGAAAGCTCCAACACCAAGGGCGGCGAACTGCCCATGTTCGGCACCGGCAAGATGATCGAGGAGTTCGAGGATGCCGCCTTCGGCCTGCAGAACGTGGACGACGTTTCCGCCCCGATCAAGTCCCGCTACGGCTGGCACATCATCAAGTTGATCGAGAAGCAGCCCCTCGCCACCTACGATGCCGCCAAGGCCGAGCTGAAGAACAAGATCTCCCGCGACAGCCGCGCCGAGATCACGCAGAAAGCCTTCATCTCCCGCCTGCGCTCCGAGTACGGCTACACGTCGTACCCGAAGAACATCAGTGCCGTGGTGGCCTTGGTGGATACCAACATCTTCAGGAAGGGCACCTCCGTAAGCGATACGCTCCTGCGGAAGAACGTGGCGGAAGGCCCCTTCCAAGTGAAGGGCGTGAAGTACCGCCGCGAACTGCTCGGCGCCATCAAGGACGGCAAATTGCTGAACGTGAAGAGCCGCCAGTACGATGAGATGACACAGACCATGGATGATACCGTGGTGGTGCGCACCATTTCCGAAGGCTGGTCATACGACCGCAAGAAGGCCGCGAAGCTCACCAAGCCGGTGTTCAGCTTCAAGGGCGGCACCTTCACGCAGCTGGATCTGCTGGACCAGCTTGAGGCGCGCCAGCGCCGCGAGCGCGCCATGCCCAAGGCCGCATACGTGAACGAGCGTTTCGAGAGCATGGTGGACGAGAAGATCATGGCCTACGAGGATGCGCACCTGGAGGACAAGTACGCTGATTTCCGCCTGCTGATGAAGGAGTACCGTGATGGCATCCTGCTGTTCGAGCTCACGGACCAGAAGGTGTGGGGCAAGGCCGTGCGCGATACCGCCGGCCTGGAAGCATACCATGCGGCCCACAAGGCCGACTTCATGTGGGATACGCGCTACGAAGGCGACCTTTACGTGTGCAGCAACGCGCAGGTGGCCAAGCAGGTGCGTTCGCTCGTGGCGAAAGGCAAGCGTGGCGCCGATCTCACCGCCGTGGTCAACAAGGCCGATCCGCTGGCCCTCACCATCGAGAACGGCCTCTTCACCGCCGAGCAGAAACCCTACCTGAAGGGCCTCACCAAGCCCGGGATGCAGCCCGACATCAAGTTGGACGACCGCATCGTCGTGGCCGACATCAAGGGTGTGCGCGCTCCCGAGCCGAAGTCGATCGACGAGGCGCGTGGCCTTGTCACCGCCGCCTATCAGGACGAGCTGGAGAAGAACTGGCTGAAGGAATTGCGCGCCAAGTATCCCGTGGTCGTGGATCCCGACGTGCTCCATTCCATCAAGTGACACACGGCTTGCGCGCGCTCAACGGCTCCGGGGCTTCCGGGTGGATGGTGGGATGCGCCGTGGTGGGATGCGTGGCATGCGGGACCGTCGATGACGGCGCGGAAAGGCCCGTGGCCCGTGCCTATGGACAGGTGTTGTCGTGGAGCGACCTGCGCCACGTGGTGCCGCTGGAAGCCACGCCCGCAGACAGCGCCGCGCTCGCCGACCAGTACATCGAGGCCTGGCTGAAACAACAGGTGGTCCTCCACATGGCCGAGCAGAACCAAGTGGCCGAAAGGCTCGACATGGAGGCGCAGTTGGAGGACTACCGCCGCTCGCTCGTGATCTTCAACTACGAGCAGGCCCTCGTGGACCAGAAGCTCGATACCGTCGTGAGCCAGCAGGCCATCGAACGCTATTACACCGAGCACGAGGCCAACTTCGAGCTGAAGGAGACCATCGTGCGCATGCGCTGGTTCAAGGTGAACGAACCCGACAAGCGCATGCTGCGCAGGATGGAGGAGCGGTTCCAGCATGGCACCGCAGAAGACCTGCACGAGCTGGAGCTTTGGCTCGCGGGCAACGGTGTATCCATCGTGGACCGCAGCGCGAGCTGGATCCCGCGCACCACGGCCTTGGCGGAACTGGCCCTGCCGGAAAAAGAGATGGCCGCCGCCTTGTCCAGCGAGGGGCGGCAGGTCATCCGCTCAGACCATAGCGCATGGTTCGTCGATGTGGTCGAACTTCGTGCCCAGAACAGCACATCGCCGATCGGGATGGTGAAGGCCGACATCCGCGCCATCCTGCTCAACCAGCGCAAGATCCAGCTGATCGAGGACATGCGTTCATCCATCTATGCACAAGCCATCGAGAACAAGGATGTGGAAAGGATCGCTCCATAGTGCGCTGTTCGTGCTGCTCCCCTTGCTGGGTGCCGCACAGCCGCAGGGCACGCTCATCGACCGCGTCATCGCCGTCGTGGGGCGCGAGGCCATCCTGCATTCGCAATTGACCGTGCGCGCCGAACAGGCCCGTCAGGGTGGCGCGCCCTTGGACAAGGCCGCGCTCTGCAGCGAACTGGAGGATCTGCTCTACGAGAAGCTCCTGCTGGAACAGGCCGCCATCGACAGCGTCACCGTGGAACAGGCCCAGGTGGATGCCGAGCTGGACCGCCGCATCCGCTACTTCTCCGCACAGCTCGGCGGCGATGAGAAGCTGGAGAAGTTCTATGGCAAGTCCATCACCGAGATCCGCGCCGAGTTCCGCGAACAGGTGCAGGACCAGCTGCTCGTGCAGAACATGCAACAGCGCATCACCTCCGATGTGCGCGTGACGCCGAAGGACGTGCAGCGCTTCTTCCATTCCATCCCTGCGGACAGCGTGCCATTGATCAATGCGGAGGTGGAGTACGCCCAGATCCTCCGCGAGCCCAAGCCCGACGAGGCCGAGGAGCGCCGTGTGCGCAGGAAGATCGAGGAGTACCGCGAAAGCGTGCAGAAAGGGGAGAAGGAGATCTGCATCGTGGCGATGCTGTACTCCGAGGATCCGGGGTCGGCGAAGGATTGTGGCGAGCTGGGCCTGGTGCCGCTCGGTACCATGGTGCCCGAGTTCGATGCCGTGGCCATGAGCCTGAAGGAGGGCGAGGTCAGCCAGGTGTTCAAGACCCAGTACGGCTACCACTTCATGCAGATGGTGGAGCGCCGGGGCGAGTACTACAACGCCCGCCACGTGCTGATGCGGCCCCAGATCGGGAACACCGAACTGCAGCGCGAACGCACCCTGCTGGACAGCCTGGTGCGCGTGGTCCGCGCGGGCGACCTGAAATTCGCCGATGCCGCCACGAAGTATTCCGAGGATACCGAGAGCAAGGACCTCGGCGGTGTGGTGATCGAGCAGAACAACAACTCCACCCGCTGGGACATGGGCGCGCTGGACCAGCAGGTCTTCTTCGTGCTGGACAAACTGAAGCCCGGTGAAGTGAGCGAACCGCAGCTGGTGGTCATGCCCGATGGCAGCAAGGCTTATCGCATCCTGCAGCTTATTTCGCACACGCCCCCGCACCGCGCCAGCCTGAAGGACGATTACCGCATGATCCAGCAGGCCGCCGAGGGCAAATTGCGCGCTACGGCCGTGGATGAATGGGTGGGCAGCCACTTGGAGGCCACCTATGTGCGTTTGAACGATGACTACCGCCAATGCCCCTTCACCCACCCGTGGGCGAAGGAGCAGGCAGGCAACTAAGCCCCGCGATCGATCATGGATGACATTCGTGCAGTAGAACGGTTCGGCGAACAGTACCGCAAGCTGAAGGCCGAGGTGAACAAGGCCATCGTGGGCCAGGACCAGGTGGTGGACCTCGTGCTCATGGGCATCTTCAGCCGCGGGCATTGCCTGCTCGTGGGTGTGCCGGGCCTCGCGAAGACACTGCTGGTGAACTCCGTGGCGCAGGCCCTTGGGCTCTCCTTCAACCGCATCCAGTTCACCCCGGACCTGATGCCCAGCGACATCATCGGCTCCGAAGTGCTGGATCAGGACCGCCGCTTCCGCTTCGTGCGCGGCCCCATCTTCGCCAACATCATCCTCGCCGACGAGATCAACCGTACGCCGCCCAAGACGCAGGCCGCCCTGCTCGAAGCCATGCAGGAGAAAGCCGTGACCGCCGCCGGCGCCACGCACCCTTTGCAGGAGCCGTTCTTCGTGCTCGCCACGCAGAACCCCATCGAACAGGAGGGCACCTATCCGCTGCCCGAAGCGCAGCTGGACCGCTTCATGTTCAACATCTGGGTGGACTATCCCACCTACGCCGAGGAACTGGCCATCGTGAAAGCCACCACCGGCGACAGCAAACCGCAACTGAACCCCGTGCTTTCAGCGGAGGACATCCTCACCTATCAGGGCCTCGTACGCCGCATCCCCGTGGCGGACAACGTGCTGGAGTACGCCGTGAAGCTCGCCACCCGCACACGTCCCGGCTCGCCCGATGCACCCGCCATCATCAAGGACCATGTGAGCTGGGGCGCCGGGCCGCGTGCCTCGCAATACCTTGTGGTGGGGGCCAAATGCCATGCGCTCGCACGCGGCAAGTTCTCGCCCGACATCGACGATGTGCAGGCCGTGGCCGTGCCCATCCTGCGCCACCGCCTTGTGCGCAACTACAAGGCCGAGGCGGAGGGCGTCACCGTGGAGCGCATCGTGAGCGGGATCCTCTGATACCAATGTGACTTTCAGAATAGTCCAAAGGACGTTCTGAAAGTCTACAGTGGTACATGCCGTGTGTACGAACAAATGGTCCGATGAGCCCGCCTGCCGGGCAGGGCGAAGCCGAGATCGGACCATATTGTTCGTCACAACGGTATGATACCGGAGGCCCGGCGCTTCCTCATGCCTATGGTAGCCTGCGCGGGTTTGAAAGTCTATGGCGTTGGATTATGCCATGGCGCATGCGACCAGCACGCGATCGCCACGCACGCGTAGAGCATCGCCACGCTCTTCGTGTAGCAGAGCGTCCGCCGCGCCAGGCGCTTTAATTGTGTGCGCAGCGTCAGGTTGCGCCGCTCGATGCGGTTGATGCCGAAGCCCTTCACCCGGTGGATCCCCGGCGGGATCAGGCAGCCGTACAGGTCCAGGCCATCGGTGGTGATGCGCTTCGCTTTTGCGCCCACCACGCGGTCCAATACCTTGCGCAGGTTTAAACCTCCGCAGGGTCTCCTGAAAGGGACCCTGCGGCCTCGAAGCCGCACGCACCACTTCTATCCATGTGCATCGTGCCATCCGAAAGCCAAGGTACGGATCCAAAGAAGCGCAGGGTCCCCTTCGGGAGACCGCTGCGCAGATCTGGGTGGAATCTGCGAGGGCTTAGTATGATGTCACCGGGAACAGTGCTGGCCGTATCCCCGGGTGCCAAGCCCTGCCCCCACGCAGCAACGCTTCCCGCATACGCAAGGCATAGAAGGAGGAAGCAACGCAACGCCATGGTGGAAAGGAATGCGCGTTGAAAGTAGCCGGGATCGTGGAACAAGCAAAGCGATGTGGATGGTTTGTGGAAAAGTGTGTGGCGCGAATGGGGAGAAGAAAGGAGGAGTGCGTCTCGTGAGGAGAAGTGTGAAGTGAGGACGGTGCGCGGAGGGGGAGCTCCCGCCCGAACCGCAGATAGGTTTCCATGGCTTCCTGACGATCGGCATCCACAGGTTGGCGGGCGTGGTCTATTTTTGAGGTCGCGGATGGCGGGAACATCTCCCCCGGCGTTCGCTCGGAAGCATGCTGCGCACTGTACAGACCTTGGCCCTGGCGCTCGTCGCAGGGGTCGCGACCGCCCAGGAATTGCCGATCGTGGACATCACCCTGGTGCAGACCGAAGGTGACCGCTACGAGGTCCGCATCCGGCCCGATGGACCGTTCGATGGCCTCTTCCACAGCTACCTCTTCACCCTGCGCTGGAGCGATCAGTCCACGGCCACGGGCATCCAACTGTCCACCACGGCGGCCATGGATGAGGTAAGCCTGTACCCGGCCCGTTCGGGCGGCGTGGTCAATTCGGGTGGATATGATTACGCGCCATACACCGCAGAGACCATCGTGCTGCTGTCCTCCGTGGGGCAGGCTTGGGTGGGTGGCGAGGAGATCGCCATTGCCACCGTACAGGTGAACGGAGGTTCGGTGTTCGACCTGCAACTGGCCAATGACGCTTGGACCCACGCCAACAACGGCGACTTCTACCTCTCGCTGAACGGCTACGAGCGGCAGGGGGAGATCTACTCCTTCGGCACGGGGCTGGCGTCCGTTGCGGAAGAGGCCGCATCCGATGTGCGTTGCGCCATCGACGGCGATCTGCTGCGCATGACGCTCACCATGGACCGCACGCGGGAGCTGGACTATGAGCTGCTGGACATGCGCGGCCGGGTGGTGGCACAGGGTGCGTTCGTGGCGCCCGATGGCAGGTCCGAGCATGCGCTCAACGTGGGACAGCTCGCCATGGGATCCTATGCCGTGCGCCTGCGCTCGGCGGATCTTGACCGGAGCATGCGCGTACACCTTGTCCGCTGATGAACGCGCGGATCACAGGACTTGCCGTTGTTGCGGTTTTCGCATGCCTCAGCGCCACGGCGCAGCAATGGACCGTGTACGACAGGGGCAACAGCCCGCTGCCCAGCGCCACGGTGAAGGCGCTGGAGACCGATGGGGCAGGAGGGGTGTGGGTGGGCACCGATTGGGGCCTCTGCCACTTCGATGGCACTTCGGAATGGACCGTCTACCAAGTGGGAACAAGCCCCTTGGTGGAGAACAACATCCGGTGCCTTGCGCTGGACCACGATGGCAGATTGTGGGTGGGGACCGAATCCATGGGCCTGCAGGTGAAGGATGGCGATGCGTGGGACACCTATACGCCCACCAACTCGCCGCTGCCCGAATTCGGCATCCGTGACCTCTTCATAGACCACACCAACGCGGTATGGATCTGCACCTCCGGCGGACTGGCACGGTTCGATGGCACTGGGTGGATCCATTATGACGATACGCCGGAGAGCCATGATGGCGCTGTGCTGCACACGGCCAACACCAACACGGTGGCGGTACGGGAGGATGATACCATCATATTGGGCACGTTCAACGGCGGGCTGCACTTCATCCAAGGCAGCGATGTACAGGTGCTCTCCTCGTTCGAGCCGCCCTACTTCTTCGACAACACGGCGGTGGATGTGGCCTTCCACCCGATCACCGGTGCGCGCTGGGTGGCCGCGCCCGCAGCGGGGCTTCTGCGCCAGCAAGGGCCTATCATAGCCGGCCTGTGGACCCAGTGGTACGGTGGTGTGGGCTTCCCCACCAACGCCACCACGTCCATCGGCATCGACGCGGGAGGCAATGTGTGGGTGGGTTCGCTGATGGCCGGGCTTATCCGCGTGAACGGCGATGACACGTACGACCAGTTCACTCAGGAGAATTCGGGGTTGCCGGACAATACGGTACACAGTGTGCTGGCCGCAGCGGATGGCTCCATCTGGGCGGGCACCTTCCAAGGCGGCTTGGCCCGCTTCGTCCCGAACGTGGGCATCAAGGAGCAGGGGAGGACTTCTCTTACGGTGTTCCCCAACCCCGCCTCGGAAGCCTTCACCGTAACCTGTGTGGATGGCTGTGCCGATGCCCGATGGGCGCTTTTCCAAGCCGATGGCAGCATGGTCGCGACCGGCCGCTCCACGGCCACAATGCTCACCATGGATGTGGCGGGGCTGCCTGCTGGATGCTATGTGCTGGAGCTGCGCCGGAGCGCCTCCGTCGACAGGATCAGGGTGCTTGTCGATTGATCGGTAATTCTCGTCGGTCGCTTTTTTCGCTTGACCTGCGGAACGGGGTGCCATAGTTTTACACGCTCATTGGTGAAAAAACAACTCCCACGTATGAAGACATACCTACGTTCCATCGCTGCTTCCGCCCTGCTGGTGACCTTGGTACACCCCGCTTCGGCACAGTGTACACGGACCAATGCCACCAGTTGCGTCTGCGCCACTCCGGGGCAGACGGAGTGCGACCTGCTGCCGGACATGACCATCAGCTGGCGCGGCCTCTCCAACGTGCCTGCACAGTCGCAGGGTGGACCCACGGAGTATTCCCAAAGCAGTTCGACGAACCCCGGGCGCCTGCGCATTTCGGGTTCCACGCCCAACATCGGCAAGGGCAACTTGGAAGTGCGTGGCGTATCGAACGGGATCCGGGCCTTCATCTGTGGACAGGATACCGTCTATCGTTCGGGCGGGCAGGGCAGCTTCACCTGTCCGGGCGGCATTTCGCCCAAGCAGATCCTCTACCAGCGTGTATACCATAAGAGCGGTAACACGATGACCTATGAGGACGTGAAGACCGGCACGATGACCTACCACCCCAACCATGCGCACTACCACGTGGACGATTGGACCACGATGACCCTGCGCATCCAAGACCCCAGCGAGCCGCTGCCCACGAAATGGCCCATCGTGGCCACGGGAGCCAAGATCGGCTTCTGCCTGATGGATTATTACGATTGCTGGAGCTCCAGCGCCAACGGGCATTGCCGCACCAGTCAGGAGTGGCAGCAGGGCACGGCCCTCACCAGCCAGAACAACTTCCCCAACAGGGGCATGGGGGCCGGTTACAATTGTAGCTCCGATTACCAAGGTATCTCCACCGGCCGCACCGATCTGTACGGGGCATGGCTCGAAGGCATGTGGATCAACCTGATGCCCAACCTCTGCAACGGCAACTATTGGATCGTGGCGGAAGTGGACCCCACCAACGTGTTCCGCGAGGAGAACGATGACAACAACTGGACGGCTATGCCCTTCTCCATTGCGCTGCAGCGTGCGGCCAATAGCGGCGGCTCGTCGTTCATCCATGCCGATAAGCGCCCCATCGTGGGCAATGGCCGCACCGTGACCCTCACTGCCGCGCCGGGCTACTCCTACCTATGGAACACCGGGGCCACCACACGGAGCATCACGGTATCGCAGGCCGGTTCCTATTCCTGCACGGTGAACGCCCCTTGCGGTTCCTTGCAGACAGGCACCATCGCCGTTACCGCACTGGCAGCTCCTGCCGCGCCTGTTGGCACCGGCACCACGGTGGTGGGTCCGGCGGCCGCCACGCTGGAGGCCACGGGCAACGACCCGCAGTGGTATACGACCGCCACTGGCGGAACACCTGTGGCGGCTGGCAACAGCTTCACCACCCCCGTGCTTTCGCAGAACACCACCTACTGGGTCAGCGATCGCAACAGTGTGCCGGGCAACACGTGGACCGTGGGCAAGACCTACAACGCCGCTCATGGCTCGAACTACAACGGCAGGCAGTGGATGTATTTCGATGCGAACGAGCCGTTCGTCCTGAAGTCCGTACGCGTGGTGGCCACGGGTGTGGGCAACCGCCATTTCGTGGTGGTGGACAATGTGGGCAACCTCATCGCCGAGAAGCAGATCGAACTACTGCCCGGCGACCAGGTGGTGCAGCTGGACTTCCATATCCCGAAAGGCACCCAGCACAAGATCGGCGCTTATGACAGCGGGGCGGTAAGCAGTGGTACGCAACTCGTGTTCCAGGACCTGCACTACAGCACCACCGGTGTATCCTATCCGTACGCCATCGGCACGGTCGGCTCCATCACCGGTTCCACGCTGGGCAGTTCCGTGTACCTCTTCTTCTACGACTGGCAGGTGGCGGTGGAAGCCGTGGCGCAGGAGAGCGCCCGCGTGCCTGTGTTGGCCGAGGTGGTCAATGGCGTGGTGCTGGACCTGAAGGCTTTCCTCGACGGG
>JAHBUM010000041.1 GCA_019638075.1 Flavobacteriales bacterium
TTTACAGCGAACCTGTAAGACCAATTCAGCCGACCAAAGAACAACTTTCAGCACAGCAAGAATTTGATGATTTATTAGACATTGACATCATCAACGGAAAAAAGCTGATTGAAACAAAGTTTCACAACAAAGTAATCATCAGAGAAGAAAACGCAGTTGCAGCATTGGAAGTAATGAGCCGTTTTGCAATGAATCCAAAGTGGCTGATTTATTTACCACCAACAATGTCGCCACCCGAAACAAGTAAGTTACCGAATTACTTGGAGCATCCGACAGAAGTTTTCAATTATTTCATCAAGAACGGAGTAACACAAGTGATTTGCGAAGAAAAACATATGGGTTCAAGAGCAATCGCAATCGTATGCAAAGAACCTGATGTTGCTAAAAAACGATTTGGATTGCTTAATGCTTCGTTGGGAACAGTTTACACACGGACAGGAAGAAAGTTTTTTGAACAAGATAAAACCGAAAAGGAATTTTTGGAAATGCTAAACAAAGCATTAACCGCATCCAATTTTTGGAAGAAATTCAATACCGATTGGGTTTGCCTTGACGGAGAGTTAATGCCTTGGAGTGCCAAAGCAAAAGAACTTTTGATTAAACAATATGCAGCCGTTGGAAGTGCAGCTACAACAGGTTTGAATAGCACAATTGAAGCACTAACGAAAGCAAAGCAACGAGGAATTGAAATAGCTGATTTGATTGGAAAATATACTGAAAGAAAAGTGCAGATAGAAAAATACATTACTTCCTATCGCAATTATTGCCGAGAAACAAACGGTTTGGAAGGATTGGTTTATGCACCGTTTCACATTTTGGCAACAGAAAGCAAAACCTACTTTGACAAACAGCATCCTTGGCATTTGGAAAATATTCAATCGTTTTGCGACCACGACAAAAATCATTTGATGGTAACGGCAAACATTTTGGTTGATTTGCAAAACCAAGACAGCGTACAGCAAGCCATTGACTGGTGGACAACACTCACTTCAAAAGGAGGCGAAGGAATGGTTGTAAAACCACTTGACTACATTACTTCTTTCAAAGGCAAGACAGTTCAACCCGCAATGAAAGTGCGAGGAAGCGAATATTTGCGAATAATTTACGGACCTGAATACGACACGACAAAAAACATTGAAGTTTTGAAAGAACGAAACGTAAAAGTAAAACGGGATTTAGCCATTAAAGAATTTACATTAGGACTTGAATCACTTGACCGTTTTGTAAACAACGAACCGTTAAGGCGAGTTCACGAATGTGTTTTCGGAGTGTTGGCATTAGAAAGCGAGTCAGTTGACCCACGACTATAATGAACAAACAAACAACATATAGAAGAGAAGGGCGAACCGCTAACAAGGTATTGCCAAAAGCGGGGCTGAACGGCTTCGATTGGACATTTGTGCAAGGTTCAACATTCGTTCTTCGATTGAACTTTAGTGCTAAAAATCCCCGCCTTCGGTAATACCAGAACCGTTGACCACCATCCGGTCCGCTTCACACACGCTATCGGTCAACACCGAATGCCCCCCCATAGGCAGCACACGCCCCTGTCCTCCCCACCCAGCAACGTAAGCCTCCGGGGAACTACCCCTACTGACCAGCAGGCTGCCAGTTCTGCGGCAAGAGCTCGGAGAGCTTGTTGGCCTTGTGTTCGGGGATGCGGGCAACCACGTCGCTGAGATAAGCGAAGGGTTCCACGCCACGCAGTTTGCAGGTCCCGATCAAGGAGTACATGATGGCGGCTTGGCGTGCGCCCCGGTCACTTCCGGCGAACAGGTAGTTCTTGCGGCCGATGGCCAAGGGCCGGATCGTGTTCTCGATGCGGTTGTTGTCGATCAGGTAGCGGCCATCAAGCGTGTAGGCACGCAGGCGCGGCCATAGGCCCAAGGTGTAGGCCATGGCCTGCCCGATGGGACTCTTGGGTGCCACCACGTTGATCTCCGCCTTGATCCATTGTTCAAGTTCGTCGAGTATCGGCACGGCTTCCTGTTGTCGGTGCTCGTGGCGCTTGTCCGGTGGATCATTGCGTTCATCACATGAGCGTTCGATTGCGTAGAGGTCGCCGATCCTCCGCAGGGCGTATTCCGCGCGGGCCTTGTCGTTGTCCAAGGCTTTCTCGAAGTAGCGTCGTGCGTGGGCCATGCAGGCCAACGCAACGATGCCTTCCCGCGCGGCAAGCTTCTCGTAGCCCGCGTAGCCGTCCGTTTGCAGGGTGCCTTGGAAGTCCTTCAGCACTGTGGTGGGGAACTCGGCACTGCGGCCGGGCTGGTAGTCGAACAGCACGATCTTGGCCAGTGGGGCGTGGTACACCCAGTAATAACCCTTGCGCAGTGTGCCTTCCTTGTGGTTGTCCTGCACCGCGATCGGACTCTCGTCCGCTTGCAGGTAGGACTGCGCGAACACTTCCTTGCGCAGCACATCGCCCAAGGGTTCAAGCAGCGTGGCTGTGGCCTGGAACCATCCGCCTATGGTGCTGTCGCTCACATCAAGGCCGGCGCGCTTGAGTTGGCTGCGCTGGCGGTACAGGGGCAGGTGGTCGGCGAACTTCGAGACGCAGATGTGTGCGGCCAGTGAAGCGCCCAGGTTGCTCTTGGGAAAGGGCAACGATGGCATGGACGCTATGCACACCGCTGAGCCTGTCGAAGCGTCCACCACGTACTTGGGCCGCACGATGCGGTCCACGTGGATGCTGCCCGGTGTGTACTCCAAGGTCTCGGTGATCTCCTCTCCGATGCGCTTGGCACCTTCGGGGATGTTCTCCGGTTCAATCACGCGCTCCACGCGCGGCAGGTGCGCGGCGATCGCTTCGCACACCGGATGCTTCTTCTCCTGCGGCTTGGTGCGCGTGTAGCTGATCGCTTGCGTGGGCGGTGTTCCCGTTGTCGGCACTGAGCCTGCCGAAGTGTCGAAGAGCGTGGCTTGTGCAGGGTCGGTGGGCACGAAGCGTTCGCTTCTTGTGCCGAAGATCATCCGCTTGAGCTGTTCAAGCTGGAAGGTCAACTGCGCGACTTGGCCTTCGAGTGGCACGATGCGCGCATCCTTCGCGTCCTGCTCTGCTGCGATCACCGCACGAAGCTCCGATCGCCGGGGCCGATCGTCAAGATCCAGTTATGAGCGGTTGTCAACAATGCGCTGTGATCGGCGCAGGCGACCAGCGCACCCGTGTGCGCGGCTGTTCCAGCGCTATGCCTTCGAGCATGCGCACCAACTGCCCCCAGTTCATGCGCACGGCACCATCGCCCTTGGGCAACTCCAGCGTGCCGCGCTCCAGCCGTTTGTACCAAAGCACATACCCGCCGTGCTCGTACAGCAGCAGCTTGATCCGGTCGCGGCGCGAGCCGATGAACACGAAGACCTCACCACTCAACGGGTCGCGCCCGAGTTCATCACGCACCAGCCCGCACAGGCTGTCGAATCCCTTGCGCATGTCCGTCGGCGACTTCCGCAGTAAGTAGCGGTGCGCACTGGTCAGCGACAACATCCTTCGGCAAGCTCAGGATGAGTTCCTCAATACAGACGGATGTATGCCGACACCTGCGCCGTGCTCGTCCCTTCGGGCAACACCAGTCGCACTCCGTTCGGGTAGCACACCTCCACACCGGACCCGCCAGCCAGCTCCACCGGGGCGAACCCTCCTGAGCGCGCCTGCCGCCTTGCCTTGTCGCACCAGTAGGCCATGGTATGCACGTTCAAGCCATGCTCCGCGCAATAGCTCGCGCGGCTCTTGCCGCTGTCCTTCCATGCCGCAACATGCGCCAGCATCTCTTGGGTACGTTCGGTCCTGCTCATGGCCGCAAACCTCTCAAGCCGAGGCCCACCTCACAAGAGAGCAGTTCGCCGGAGGCTTACGCAACAACCGCCCTCTCACCCATGCGCCCCCTTCGTGGGGATCAACTTCAACAGCCGTGGGAACAGCTCGAAATAGAGCGTAAGCGCGAGGGCCAGACACATGCCCCAAAGCACCAGCGCGTTGGCCCATAGAGTAGGGAACCTCAGCCCCGCGAACCATTTGGCGGGTGCGTAGAAGTGGGCGCCGAAGAACCCGTTGCGCATCGGCTCCAGGTAGATCGGATCGCTCTTCTGTACCAGTTCGCCCCGATCTTCCACGATCACGTTCACATCGTTCTTGTTCGTCACCACGTCGGCCAGGCTCTCGTTGCGGTGGCGATCCAGCAACTGGAAATACGCTGTACGTAGTTCGGGCGTGGCGGTCATCGCGGCAATGCGTTTCTCCTTCTCGGCCTCGGCGGCCTTGTACACATTGCGATAGTGCTGGGTGAGCACATCAAGGCTGGCCTCCAGTTCGTCCAACACCTCGGCGTTCACCTGACCGGGCTGCAGCTCGGCGATGCGGCCGAACATGTAGCCCTTCACCTGGATGGTTTCCTTGTGCAGTTCGGTGCGCAGCAGATCAAGCTCGTACGTCAGATCCACGCCTTCGGTATGGCCGTTAACGGCGCGCCGCACATTGCCCACGCTGTTCTCCAGCTCGCGCACCCACAGGTCCTTCTTCCAGTTGGCGGTCTTCATCCGCTGGTCAAGCGCGTAGAACTCGCGTTCGTAGCGGTTGTCCATGAACTGCGTCACGGCCATGCCTTCGTAGGCCCAGCGCGAGGCCATCACATTGCCCACCAAGGGCACGCTACGTTCCGAAGCGAACCACGGATGCAGGTTGTCGAACTTCACGATGATGCCGCTGAAGAGCAGCTGGGGAATGATCAGCACCGGGATCATGATGTAGATCACCTTGGCGCTGTTGAAGCTGGCGCTCACGTTGAGCCCGAGCACGTTCGCGAAACAGGATGCGCTGAAGAGGAGCAGCCAATGCTGCAAGTGCTGCCCTTGGATGTCCAGCACCGTGTGGCCTACCAGTACGAAGAGGCCCGTCTGGATGGCCGAGATCAGGAAGAGGATGCCCACCTTGCTCATCAGATAGCTGAGCCAGCTCAGGTCCAGGAATTTCTCGCGGGCGAGGATCTTGCGGTCGCGGATGATCTCCTCGGCGCTCACCGTAAGGCCAAGGAACAGCGCCACGATCACCGCGATGAAGAGGTATTGCGGGATGTTGTCGTTCTGCCGGAAGACGTATTCGCCTGCCGTACCGTGGCCGGTGCGGTGGAACTTCAGGAAGAAGGCCATGAGGAAGGCCAGCACCGGTGCCTCCAACAGATTGATGAGCACGTACTGGCGGTTGGCCAATTTGCTCAACAGGTCGCGCTGGAAATAAACCTTGAGCTGACGGATGCGATCGGGTACGGTGAAGGTGCTCTTCGGCACACTGCGTTCATCGGCCACCTGCGCCACACGCCCCTCCATCTGTGCACGGAACACCTCGTTCCAGGCTTCCGGTCCGATGCGGCGTTGATCCGTTTCGTTCCCGTATTCATCAACGAGCTTCGCTTCGAGGATGTTGAAGATCTGCTCGGGGTTCACGTTGCCACAAGCGCTGCATTGCCCCACCTCGCTGTTCACCTGGCCGGTCACCCGCTTGAAGTACACCACGGCATCCACGGGGTCGCCGTAGTACACGGGATGCCCTTCCTGGTCCATCAGCAACAGCCGGTCAAAGAGCTTGAAGATGTCCGACGATGGCTGGTGGATCACCACGAAGACGAGCCTGCCTTTCAGCGCGAGCTCCTTCAGCAGGTCCATGATGTTCTCCGAATCGCGGGAGCTGAGGCCGCTGGTGGGTTCGTCCACGAAGAGCACGCTCGGTTCGCGGATCAGTTCCAGCGCGATGTTGAGGCGCTTGCGCTGGCCGCCGCTGATGGTCTTCTCCAGCGGACTGCCCACCTTGAGATCCTTCGTCTCGAACAGGCCCAGCGTCTGCAGCATGCGCAGCACGCGCTCGCTCACCTGTTCATCCGTCTGGTCGCCAAAACTGAGCTTGGCGTTGTAGAAGAGGTTCTGGAACACGGTCAGCTCCTCGATCAGCAGATCGTCCTGACTTACGTGGCCGATGACACCACGGATGCGGTCGCGTTCGGTGTGTACGTCGATGCCGTTGATGGTGACGTGCCCCCGGCTGGGCTTGATGCTTCCGTTGAGGATGTTGAGCAGGGTGCTCTTGCCGCTGCCGCTGCCGCCCATGATGCCGATAAGCTTGCCGCCGGTCTCGGCCATGCGCAGCTCATGCAGGCCCATCCGTCCGTTGGGGAAGGCGTACTCGATGGCATCGGCCTTGAACACGATGCGCGAACGCGATCCTTTCTGCATGAAGGCCGAAAGGATGTCGCTGTAATAGATCGGGATGCCGTTCGGCGGGCGTACGCTGGTGCCGTTGCTCAGCACGTAGTGGCTGTCGCTGCCCATGCGCTGGCCGTTCATGGTCACTTCACCGGTGCCGGTGTAGCGCATCACGTACAGGTTCACGCTGGGCACGTGCAGCACGCACAGTTCGCCTTCCAGCCCATGGGCGTGGATGTGGCGCGCATGCTGCATGGTGTTGCCCACCGCTGCATCTATATACAGCAGATGTGCGGCGTCCTCGCGCTGTTCACGCTGCCCTTCCACGAAGCGCCTGCAGCTGGTGAAGTCCTCCTGGGTGATGTTGAAGGTCTCGGCGACGGTGGCCACGAACTCGGCCTCCTGCTCGCTCACCTCATCGTTGCTGTTGATGAACTCCAGCAGATGCACCAGCACCACGAACTTCTGGCGCTGGTTGAGCTCTTCGTTCACCTGGGTGCAGATCTTCAGCACCTTCACCGAGTTGAGGGAGGTGCGCTTGCGGCCCGTACGGCTCTGGCCGCCGCTGGCATGGAAGGCCTGCACGAAGGCTTGGTACCGCGCCATGTGCGCCGCAGCCACTTCCGGGCTGAACTGCTTGCGCAGGAAGCGTTCGAGGATGGCGGCATTGTCCGGGCGCGCGCCTTCGCCCACGGCATCGCCCTTGGCGATGATGGCGAACAGTTGCAATAAAGCCTTGAGTATCTTCTCGCTCATGCGTGCGGCACCTCTCCTTCCTGCAAAAAAGAGCGCCCCTCTTAACGGGAGGGGCGCCGAAAGGTTGCGGGGGAATGTCAGTTCTCCGTTGCCAGTTGTCAGGCCCCTTGGTGGGCACTCCTTGGTGGTATACCTCACCCCTAACCCCTCTCCAGAGGGAGAGGGGGACCTGACTCCTTGGTGGTGGCTCCTTGGCGGAAAAAGTTCAAGCCCCAAGGCCGCTTTGAGCTTGGAATTTGAACCTTGAAATTTGAAGGTTCGGTCGTGCAGAAGCCCCGGAAGCAGGCATTCACTGACAACTGGCAACGGACAACTGTTGTCAGGCTTGCCTGCCGGACTTGTCTGCCGCAGGCATGAGGCATGGCTCCTTCGTGGGAAGCTCAAAGCTTCAAGGCTCAAGCTCCAAAGCCGCTTTGAGCTTGGAACTTGAGCCTTGGAATTTGAAGCTTGGTATGCGTGGTTCAGCCGTGCAGAAGCCTCGGAAGCAGGCATTCCTGACAACTGAGACCTGACAACGGACAACTGCCCGCCCCCCTACTTCTTGAACCCGATGAGCATCACGGCGCAGCCGCTGCCTGCTTTGGTGGGGTCGAGGCCCGCTTCGATGCGCACGTCGATGGTGTTGGTCACGGCGAGGTCCCAGTAGGGGGCGTTGCCTTGGTCCTTGTTGCTGAAGAGCACGTTGTTGTCCTTGTCCACCACGTTGAAGACGAGGATGCCGTCGCTTTCGCCGCTGCATGCGGCCACGCGGTAGGTGGTGCCGCCGAAGAGCGTGAGGTTGAACTCGGCCTGCTCATCGCCCTGCAACAGCGCCCGGTAGAATTGGCCATCGGGGATGTACTGCGTGGTGATGTGCTTTTCGCACCGGTCGGCGATGGTGCCGCAAAGCTCCTGTGCCTGACTGGCAATGGAGACGGAAAGGCTGAGGAGAAGGAGTGTCCTACGCATGGGTCAGGCGAGCATCAGGTTACGGATGGCCGTCACCTTGGCCACGATGGCCGCGAGTTGATCGGCGGGGATGGTGACGGTGCTGGTGCTGTTGATGAAGGTGGTCTTCTTCGCGGCATCGGTCACCGGCTCTTGGAAGGTGTACGTGTTGGATACGCCACCGAAAAGACCTTGCAATTCCTTCATGGCTGCGATCACGGTGGTGGCGGCCTTCTCCTTGTCGCTCGTTTCGAGCAGTTCCACCAAGGCGTTCAGCGCGTTCTTCTGCTCGCCGATGCGGTTCACCAATGCCTGATCCTTCGCCGCAGCGGGATCGGTAACGGTGAGGTAGAGCGATTCGATCCAGCCACCGGCCAGTACGAGGGCGCTCACATCGTCGCGCTGGTTGTTCTTCAGGTATTGATCCGCCGCGCGGAAGGCCACGCCGCTGAACTGGAGCAGGCTGTCCTCGCTGCCGAGATTGGCCTTGAAGCGGTCCAGCAATGCCTTGTCGAAGGAGTTGGTGAGTTCCAGCTTGCCGCCGAGCTTCTCGATGGCCTGCATGGTGGCCATGGCGCGCTGCCCATCCTTGTGAACGGTCACGTAGGCAAGGTCGGCTCCGTAGATGCCGAGCGCCGTGCTCTGCGCCACTTTTCCAACGGCTGCATCGCCTTTCTCCAGCGGCGCGGTCATGTCCTTCTGGTACTTCAGCCCCGCTTTGCGGATGGCCAGCGCCGTCTGCACCGGCGAGGGGATGCTGAAGAGCTTGCCGCCCACGTTGAGCAGTTCGGTCTCCTTGGGCGTGGTGTCCACGGCGAGGGTGTCCGAAGAGCTCCCTTTGGAGGCGTTATCAGAGCCACCGCAGGCGGCCAGGAACAACCCGAAGCCAAGGCCAAGGGCGAGTTTCGAAGAGGTTGACACGGGCATGAGGTTTCAGTATCCGGGTGTCGAAGGTATGGGCGGTTGCAGGGCTGATCCCCAGCGCCTTCGGTCAGTTTTCAACCGCTTGTACGGGATAGCGGGGGGATGGGTTCTCGGAACCTGTCTGCAAAAGGAGAGGATGACCGGTGCCTATTGAGGTAGGCGGGGGTAGTTGTCGGTTGTCAGGGGGCAGTTGTCAGTCTCCTTGGTGGGAAGCTCCTTGGTGGTAGACCTCACCCCCTCACCCCTCTCCTCGCCTACGCTGACAGCCGTCGGCCAAAGCCTATGGCGTCGGACGAAGCTTCGGCGAACAAGGCAGGGAGAGGGGGGCCTGACCTGCCTGCCGGAGGCATGGCTCCTTGGTGGGCACTGACGTGTGTGGTTCCCAATCGTGCAGAAGCCACGGAGACAGGCATTCCCTGACAACTGGCCCCTGACAACCGACAACTACCTCGACCGCCTGTGGTTCCAAGGGAATGCGAACAGTTGCTCACCACCGCTGAATGCGGGAGCCTTTGAGGGCGTACCAAAGGATGAAGAGGTAGCAGGGCACCATGATCCAGTAGGCCTGCTGCGGACCGACCGATGGCATGGCGGAGAGCCGACCGTACAGCAGCGGCAACAGGGCACCACCCGCGATGGCCATGATGAGCAGCGCGCTGCCCGTCTTGGTGAGCCTACCCAGCCCCGCGATCGCCAGCGGCCAGATGGCGGGCCACACCAGCGCGTTCGCAAGGCCGAGGAAGGCGATGCAATACACGCTGGCTGCGCCGTGCAGCACGATGGCCGCGACCGTCAGCGCGCACCCCAGCACGGCGGAGATCGCCAATGCCTGCGACTGGCTGAACCAACGGGGAATGCCCACGATGCCGATGATGTAGCCCACCACCATGCAGGCCAGCGTGTAGCTCGTCAGGTGCTTGGTCTCTTCCAACGGCAGGCCCTGCGCGGTACCATACAGGCCGATGGTATCCCCGGCCATCACTTCCACGCCTACGTACAGGAAGAGCGCGACCACACCGAGCACCAGCGCCGGGTGCGCCATCAGCCCACGGCCACCCTCCCCCGCCGATACCTCCACTTCCGGGTCGAGTTCGGGGAGCGGCGAGAAGTTCACCATCAGGCCAAGGCCGATGAGCACGGCGGCCATCACCCCGTAAGGCACGATCACGCGGTTCGCCAGCTCGTCCAGTTTCGTCGCGTATGCCGAAGCGTCCAGCGAAGCCAGCTCGGTCTGCAAGGTGGCCGCATCGCCAAGCAGGAGCGCACCCAGTATGATCGGCGCCAGTACACCGGCCATCTTGTTGCAGATGCCCATGATGCTGATCCGCGAAGCGGCGCTCTCGATCGGCCCCACCACCGTGATGTACGGGTTGCTCGCGGTCTGCAACAGCGAAAGGCCGGTGCCGATCACGAAAAGCGCGATGAGGAAGAGCGGATACGACCGGCTCTGCGCCGCCGGAATGAAGAGCAGCGCACCCACCGCCATGGTGAAGAGGCCGTACATCATCCCCCGCTTCATGCCCGTTACACGCAGCACCGCCGACATGGGCAGCGCCGTAACGAAGTAGGCGATGTAGAACGCGAAGGTGACGTAGAACGGTTCAGCGCCGTCCTTCAGTTCGCAGATGATCTTCAGGTAGCCGATCAATGGCCCGTTGATCCACGTGACGAACCCGAACAAGAAGAAAAGCGCACCCAGCACGAACACCGCCGAGCGGGTATGGGCAGTTGAGGTCATGGGGTGAAAGTAGAGGCGTCCGTTGGCTCGGAACACGCCCCTTACCCGGCCTCGTGAACAGGCGGTTGTGGAACGGGGTGGTGAAGAAGGCGAAGTGGTCCTCGCGAGATCAATGGGTGAACCGGATGGTCATCCCTTCGAGGAAGTGAAGCGATATAAGCAGGCAGAATGCAGCAAGCAGTCAGCAGTAGGCAGCAGGCCCGATCCAAGCCGCTGCCTACTGCCTACTGCTTGCTCTTCCCTTCACCAATTCAACTCGTGCTTGTAATACCTCGGGAAGCGGATGCTCTTCCGCACCTCCGCGTAGTACTTCTGCCACAACGGGGTGGACAGATCATAGATGTCCCGCTCCACCACGGATGCCCCGTCCTCTGGAATGCGCCGCGCCTTGGCCGCCGCATTGTTGAACTCCGCCTGCTTGCGCTTCATGTAGTAATGACATCTGGTGCCAGCGGAATGTTGCCCGCCGTTCCTCGTTCTGCAACCCACCGCTCCTTCGCTTCCAACGACCGGTGATCCGTTCATCGATCGGTTCGGGGGGGTCGTGGGAGGGTGCAGGAGCAGTTGGCAGGGGCAGTTGGCAGGAGCAGGGGCAGGGGCAGGGGCAATGTTCCTGCCAATTGCTCCTGCCAACTGCTCCTGCACCTGCCAACTGCCCCTACACCCTCGCACTCTTCACTGCACGAAACACCGGACCTTTGCCACCCGCCAGCAGATCCCGTGTACGCAGAGGTCATTCTTCCGCTCGCCGTTCCCGGCACGTTCACCTACGCCATTCCCGAAGGGCTGGCGGTGGTGACCGGCATGCGCGTGGCCGTGCCCTTCGGCCGGGGCCGCAAGTTGTACGGGGCCATCGTCCGGCGCCTGCACAACGACGATCCGCTGGAGCGCAAGCCACGCCCCATCCTGTCGGTGCTGGATACCGCGCCGATCGTGCTCTCCGAACAACTGGAGTTGTGGGACCGCATCGCCACGCACTACATGTGTACCGTGGGTGAGGTCATGATCGCCGCACTGCCGGGCCAGTTGTCGCTTTCCAGCGAAACACGGCTCGTGGCCGGGCCGCAGGTGGAGCAGCACATCCCCGGTGAAGAACGTGCCGTGTTCTTATTGAACGCTTTGGAGGACGGACAGGTAGTGACCTTGGAACAGGCCGGCGAACTGCTCGGGCTGAAAGACCCGATGCCCGTGGTGAAGCGACTGATGGAACAGGGCGCCCTATTGCTGGAAGAGCAGCTGAAGCAGGACTGGAAGCCGCGCATGGCCTCGTACATCCGGCTGGCCCCGGAAACGGCGAACGAAGAAGCGCTGCACGGCTGGTTCGATCGCTTGGAAAAGGCTCCGAAACAACTGCACGTGCTGATGCGCTACGTGGAGTTGAGCCAGTGCCTCACCGATCATCCGAAGGAGGTGGAGCGCGCCAAATTGGTGCATGCCAGCGGAAGCACGACCGCCGTGGTGGAACAACTGGTGAAGAAAGGGCTGTTCGAGCGTTACGAGCGCGAGGAAGGACGCCCCGATCCCGCATCGGCGCTGGCACCGCCCCCCACCCTCTCCGCCGCACAGCAACGGGCGCTTGACGAAGTGAAGGCCGGTTTCGCGACGCACGACGTGGTGCTGCTGCGCGGTGTGACCTCCAGTGGCAAGACCGAGCTATACACCACGTTGATCATGGAGGCGCTGGCGCGGGGCGAACAGGTGCTGTACCTGCTGCCCGAGATCGCCTTGACCACCCAGATCATCGCCCGGCTACGCGCACGCTTCGCGGATGACGTGGCCGTGTTCCACTCGCGCATGGCCCAGCACGAGCGCACCGCGCTGTGGATGCGTTGCACGAGCGATGCGCCGCCGCGCGTGATCGTGGGCGCGCGCTCGGCGGTGTTCCTGCCGTTCACGAAGCTGGGCCTCGTGGTGGTGGACGAGGAGCACGACCCGAGCTACAAGCAGCACGAGCCCGCCCCGCGCTACCATGCACGCGACATGGCCATCGTGCTGGCGGGGCTGCACCGCACCAAGGTGCTACTGGGTTCGGCCACGCCCAGCATGGAAACCCTGTACAACGCGCGCACCGGCAAGTACGGATCGGTGGAACTGCTGGTGCGCTACGGCGATGTGCGCATGCCGGTGATCACGCGCGTGGACCTTCGCGATTCGGCCCGCCGCAAGCTGATGCGCGGCCACTTCTCCACCACGTTGGTCGAGCACATCCAACAGGCGCTGGACAAGCGCGAGCAGGTGATCGTGTTCCAGAACCGCCGAGGCTATGTGCCCGTGTGGCAGTGCGAATCCTGCGGATGGATCCCCCAATGCGACCAGTGCGATGTGAGCCTCACCTACCACAAGTTCCAGCACCAGTTGCGGTGCCACTACTGCGGCAGGCACTACCCGCCACCCACGCATTGCGGACAGTGCGGAAGCTCCCGGTTGCGCATGCTGGGTTTCGGAACGGAGAAGATCGAAGAGGAACTCGGCGAGCTCTTCACCAACGCACGGATCGCCCGCATGGATCAGGACACCACGCGCGGCAAGAACGCGCTGGACCGCATCCTCACGGCTTTCGGGCAGGGCGCGGTGGACATCCTCGTGGGCACGCAGATGGTGACCAAGGGCCTCGACTTCGATCATGTGAGCACCGTGGCGATCCTGAACGCCGACAACCTGATGCGGTTCCCCGACTTCAGGGCGCACGAACGCGCCTTCCAGTTGATGGCCCAGGTGGCCGGCCGCTCGGGCCGCCGCAAGACCGCAGGCACCGTCATCATCCAAGCACAGGAAGTACAACACCCGATCCTGGAGCTTGTCGTTCATCACGATGTGGACGGCATGTACCAGCGCGAACTGGAGCACCGCCGCGCGCACGGCTACCCGCCGTTCATGCGGCTCGTTCAATTCACGCTGAAGCATCGCTCCGAAGAGCGGGTGGCACACACGGCCCACGAGCTGGCGAACGCACTGCGCCCGCGCTTCGGCGATCTCGTCCTCGGGCCCGAGATCCCGGTGGTCTCCCGCATCCGCGACAAGCACCTGCGCCGGTTGATGGTGAAGCTCGCGCGCTCCACGCACCACGCGGACAAGGAGTTCCTGCGCGACACGATAGACCGGGTGTTCAGCGACCCGGCGCACAGTGCGGTGCAACTGGTGACGGATGTGGATCCGGTGTGAGAGCCTGTTCAGGATCTCTTGGATGATGGATCCGGAGCCTATATTTTGACCAGACGCAGCCCCAAAAGAACCGCATAGCGGTGCCTACGGGGTTCTTTTGGGGCGAAGTATGGGCGAAAAAGAGGCCCGGAGACGCATTTGAAGAGAACCTGAACAGGCTCTGAGGGGGGCCTCGTGCGGTAGGATCGGTTCAGCCTTGATCGGCTGCGATGAATGTCCCCGCCAACGCCCGCCACAGCGAACCTTCCGGCACAGGCACCACCACGGTGATGCGCGTACCAGTGGATGGCTGCGCGAACGTGATGCTCCGTGCATGAAGCAGGATGCTGCGGTCCTTCTCGCCGCGCCGCGCGCCGTACTTCACATCGCCCTTGATCGGGTATCCGGCGGCACTCAATTGCGCACGGATCTGGTGGAACGCGCCGCCTTCGGGCACCACTTCCAACAGCGTGTAGCGATCGCCCTGCCTCAATGGTGTCACCAGCAACCGTGCGGTGGCCTCCGCATCGCCGCCCTGCTTCACACGCGACTTCCTATGCCTGCCGTCGCGCTCCACCACGCCTTCCAGCACCACCGGATCGGCGACACGGCCTTCCACGATGGCCCAGTACACCTTATGCACCTCACGCTGGCGGAACTGCTCGTTCAGCGATGCCGTGGCCGCAGGCGTGCGCCCGAAGAGCACCACGCCGCTCACGGGCCGGTCCAGCCGATGGGTCAATTGAAGACCGGGTTCATTCCGTTGCGCGCGGAGCAGTGAAAGCAGGTCGGCATCGCCCGTGGGATCGGGCTGAACGGGCACACCGCCCGGCTTGTACGCAGCGAGCAGTTCGTCGTCGGACCATAGGATGTTCATCGGGGAGTAGTTGTCGGATGTCAGTTGTCAGTGAATACCTGCTTCCGAGGCTTCTGCACGATCGAACCACGCAACCAAGCTTCAAATATCAAGGCTCAAGTTCCAAGCTCAAAGCGGTCTTGGAGCTTGAGCCTTGAAGTTTTGAGCTTCCCGCCAAGGAGCCACCACCAAGGAGTCTGGCTCCCCTCTCCTTGGGAGAGGGGTGAGGGGGTGAGGCTGACCACCAAGGAGCTTCCCCCCAAGGAGACTGACAACTGACCACTGACAACCGACAACTGCCCTCCTCAATACTGCTCCTCCGCGTTGGGGAAGTCCAGCGAGCGCACATCCGTGATGTATGACGATACCGCTCCCGTGATGATGCCGTGCAGATCGGCGTAGCGGCGCAGGAAGCGCGGGTTGAACTCCTTGTTGATGCCCAGCATGTCGTGCAGCACCAGCACCTGACCGTCCACCCCGTTGCCTGCGCCGATGCCGATCACCGGGATGGTCACGCTGGCAGCCACTTCCTTGGCGAGTTTCGCCGGGATCTTCTCGAGAACGATGGCGAAACAGCCGGTTTCTTCCAGCAGTTTCGCATCTGAACGCAAACGCTCGGCCTCCTCCTCTTCCTTCGCCCGCACCACGTAGGTGCCGAATTTGTAGATGCTCTGCGGCGTAAGGCCGAGGTGCCCCATCACGGGGATGCCAGCGGTGAGGATCCGCTCGATGGAGGTGATCACTTCGCGGCCGCCTTCGAGCTTCACGGCATGCGCACCGCTCTCCTTCATGATGCGGATGGCCGAGTTGAGCGCGCCCTTGGAATTGCCTTGATACGTCCCGAACGGCAGATCCACCACGACGAGCGCACGGGCACAGCCGCGCACCACCGCCGAGGCATGGTAGATCATCTGGTCCAGGGTGATGGGCAATGTGGTCTCGTGCCCCGCCATCACGTTGCTGGCGCTGTCGCCCACGAGGATCACGTCGATGCCCGCCCCATCCACCAGCCGTGCCAATGAATAGTCGTAGGCCGTAAGCATGGCGATGCGCTGGCCGTTGGCCTTCATCTCCTGCAAGGTGTGGGTCGTGACGCGTTTGGGGTTCGCGGCTCCGGTGCTCATGCGGTAAAGCTACGGGGCTGTCGGGGAACAGTGGGCGCACACCAGCGCACCACGATCGGGGCAACGGTCGCCCTGCGCCTTGCAACGGTGGCCGCTCCGTTCGGTGCCCGTTATCTTTGGCGCACGGCACAGCCTGCCTTTCCATGCAACGTATCGCATCCTTCCTCGCCATTGGTGCCCTCCTCGGCGCCTGCAGCACCGACCTCGACATCAACGCGCCGTACAAGAACGTAACGGTGGTGGAGGGCCTGCTGAACATGCGCGACAGCATCCACTTCATCAAGATCAACAAGGGCTATCTGGGCGAAGGCGATGCCTTGGTGTACGCACAGGTGCAGGACTCCAACGAGTGGCGCGGCGATGCCTTCGAGTACAAGCGGGTGGTGCGCAAACGCAACGGGCAGGTGCTGGACACCTTCGACCTGCGCGACACGCTGCTGAACGACCGGGAGCCGGGCACCTTCTATTCCCCCGCCCAGCATCTGTACTACTTCGCGGATACCTACCGGGCCAACCCGAGCATAGGCGGCCAGCCCACCACCATATACCTCGACCCCGCCAGCGAATACGACATCGAACTGAAGGTGAAGGGTGAAGAGATCACGGCCACCACCACCATCGTCAACGACTTCAGCATCCAGTCGGCGGACCAGAGCACCGACCAGCCCATCAACCTCGCCACCGGTTCCAACTTCGGCAGCTTCGAACTGAACTGGAATTCGGGCCTCAATGGCAAACGCTATGTGGCCGACTATCGGTTCAACTACCGCGAGATGAGGAATGGCGTGGTGCAGGATACGGTCTTATCCATCACCCGACGCCTTGGCACGGTGGTGCGGCGCAGCGCAGGGACCGGCGAAGGCATGAGCGCCACCTTGGACGGCCTCCGCTTCTATCAGGACCTCGCCTCCTCCATACCGAGCGACCCTGCGGTGGAACGGCGCCTCTTCCTCGGCATCGACCTCATCATCTCCGTAGCCAACGACGAATTCCACACCTTCCTCACCCTCACCGAACCCATATCAGGCATCATCGAGGACAGGCCCGTCTACTCCAACATCACCAACGGCTATGGCATCTTCGGCAGCCGCTACGTGAAACAGGTCATCGGCAAAAGATTGGGAGCCACCTCATTGGCGCAACTGGCAGCGGGCGACATCACTGGCCACCTCCGGTTCTGCTCGGCCATCCCCTTTGATGTGCTAAGCCCGCACTACTGCAATAACTGACGATCTGTCCTTAATTGGCAGTCCCGAAGCCCGCCCATCCCGGCGGGCTTCGTCCTTCTTGGCAGGATAATGAGGGCAGGCACCCGGTGGCACGGGCCTTGACAAGGGCGGCCGTCGGCCTAACAGTATAGGCCCCTGAACCAACAAGACAATGAGCAAGATCATCGGGATCGATCTGGGGACCACCAACAGTTGCGTAGCCGTGATGGAGGGCAACGAGCCGGTGGTGATCGCCAACAGCGAAGGTAAACGCACCACCCCCAGCGTGGTGGCGTTCGTGGATGGTGGCGAGCGCAAGGTGGGCGACCCCGCCAAGCGGCAGGCCATCACCAACCCTGTGAACACCATCTTCTCCATCAAGCGCTTCATGGGCAACACCTATGAAGAGGATGCCAAGGAGATCGCCCGTGTGCCCTACAAGGTGGTGCGCAGCGGCAACGGCATGCCCCGCGTAGCCATCGGCGACCGCGACTACACCCCGCAGGAGATCAGCGCCATGATCCTGCAGAAGATGAAGAAAACGGCCGAGGACTACCTCGGCACCACGGTGAGCGAGGCCGTCATCACCGTGCCCGCCTACTTCAACGATGCCCAGCGCCAAGCCACCAAGGAGGCCGGTGAGATCGCGGGCCTGAAGGTGCGCCGCATCATCAACGAACCCACCGCGGCCGCACTGGCCTACGGCTTGGACAAGAAGAACAAGGACCAGAAGATCGTGGTGTTCGACTGCGGCGGCGGCACCCACGACGTGAGCGTGCTGGAACTGGGCGACGGCGTGTTCGAGGTGAAGAGCACCGACGGCGACACCCACTTGGGCGGCGACGACTTCGACCAGGTCATCATCGACTGGCTGGCCGATGAGTTCAAAGGCCAGTTCAACATCGACCTGCGCAAGGACCCCATGGCCCTGCAACGCCTGAAGGAGGCTGCCGAAAAAGCCAAGATCGAGCTGAGCAGCACCACCAGCAGCGAGATCAACCTGCCGTACATCATGCCGGTGGATGGCATCCCGCAGCACTTGGTGCGCAGCCTTACCCGCGCCAAGTTCGAGCAACTGGCCGACAGCCTCATCAAGCGCACCATCGCACCCTGCGAAAGTGCGCTGAAGAACGCGGGCCTGAAGACCAGCGACATCGACGAGGTGATCCTCGTGGGTGGCAGCACGCGCATTCCGGCCATTCAGGAAGCGGTGAAGAAATTCTTCGGCGGCAAGGAGCCCAGCAAGGGTGTGAACCCCGATGAAGTGGTGGCCGTGGGCGCCGCCATCCAAGGCGGCGTGCTCACCGGCGAGGTGAAGGACGTGCTGCTGCTGGACGTGACCCCGCTGAGCCTCGGGATCGAGACCATGGGCGGCGTGATGACCAAGTTGATCGAGGCCAACACC
>JAHBUM010000042.1 GCA_019638075.1 Flavobacteriales bacterium
GGCACCCCGGCATTCGCCCAGACCGAAGTGGACGAACGCGCGCTGATCGAGGTGAAGGATGGCATATCCATCCGCAAGGACTCCCTGTTCCTGCTCAACCTGCGCTTCCGCATGCAGAACCGCGTGGGGCTGACCACCCGCAGTGGCGACGACCTCTCCATAGCCACGGTGGATGCGCGTGTGCGGCGGCTGCGCCTGCGGCTCGATGGCTTCGTGATGAACGAGCGGTTCCAGTACTACATCCAGCTCAACTTCTCGCACAGCGATCTCGACCTCGATGCCGGTGGCGTGGCGAAACCCATCCGCGATGCCATGGTGTACTACCACCTGAACAAAGGCTTCTACTTGGGCTTGGGCCAGTCCAAGGTGCCGGGCAACCGCCAGCGGGTCACATCCAGCGGCAACCTCCAATTCCCCGATCGCTCCATCGCCAACGGCGCCTTCACCTTGGATCGCGACTTCGGCATCTTCGCCTACTGGACGCTGCCCCTGCCGGGCCAACAGGAGGTGCAGCTCAAGGGGGCCATCACCACCGGCGACGGGCGCAGCGCGGTACCCGGCAATTCGGGCATGGCCTATACCGGCCGCTTGGAATGGCTGCCGCTGGGCGCCTTCACCAACAAGGGCGATTATTCCGAAGGTGATCTGGAGATCGAACCTACACCGAAGCTCGCCATCGGCCTCGTGACGCACCGCAACGACCGCGCGTACCGCACCGGAGGGCAGCTCGGGCCCGAGCTCTTCGCCAACCGCAGCTTCAACACCTTCATGGCCGATGCCGTGCTGAAGTACCAAGGTTGGGCACTGAGCGGTGAGTATTTCAACCGCCGCTGTCCCGATCCGATCACCACGAACGCGGACGGTGCCGTGCGTTTCGTGCAGACCGGCCAAGGCCTGAACGCGCAGTTGAGCCGGTACTTCCGCAGCCGCTACGAGGTCGTGTCACGCTACTCCCTCGTTGCTCCGGGCGCCAACACGCAACAGGTGTCGCAGCGCACTGAAGAGATCCTCTTGGGGGCGGGCAGGTACCTCAATGGGCACCGCATCAAATTACAGGGCTACGCGGGCTATCGCTGGCATCAGCGCAGGATGGACCTTGCGCGCCCCGGCAATGGCTGGGCGTTGATGCTTCAGTTGGAGTTCGGGATCTGATCGCCACGAGGCATCTGTCGTAGTACAAATGCGCCCACCGATCTCACCGATGCTTCTATCGGTGAGATCAGTGGGAAACCAATGAGAGTCCGCCTGCACAGTCGGCGGAGCGAGGAGTTTTAGCGCAACCGTTCGGAGGACGAAATAGGACAGAGGTATACAAATGAGCAGGATACGAAGATCATCTGTGACATCTGCGTCATCTGTGGCCGGCCTCGCCCCGATCAGCCCAGCAGGTGCATCCACATCTTCACGCGTGAGGCGCGCTCGCGGAACCACGTGCGCTTGGCATGCAGTGCCGGAGGAGCATCGGCGTTGAACGCCACCGCGTTGAGCCCGGCTTCCCTGGCGATGAAGAGCGCCCGCACGTTGTGATAGGCCTGGCTTACGATCGTGATCCGATCCTGCCCGAAGACCTTCTTCGTGCGCACCACCGACTCGAAGGTATTGATGCCGTCGTGGTCCAGCGTCATGTCCAACCGGTGTACGCCCAGTGCGAGCAATGCCCGGCGCATCTCCTCCGGCTCGTTGTGCCCCCAGATGTCCTTGTCGCCGCTCAGGATCAGGTGCTGCACCTTGCCCGAGCAGTACAGGTCCGCCGCCGCCTGCATGCGCTCGCGGAAGAACGGATTGGGGCTGCCATCGCGGGCCACGGGCAGGGTGCCGAGCACAAGCGCCACCCGGTTGTACGGGAGCTCGTGGGCATCGGCGAAAAGGCTTGCGGAGACGCGGCGCTCGATCAGGAATTCGTTCGTAAGCAGAGTGCCTCCGAGGATCACGGCTACGATGATGTTCCAGTGCAGCAGGTCCTTCAGGGTCGGCGCTCTCATGCTCGGTCGTGGTCGGTGCGGTTTTCGGCCGCCATTGTCAAACACCGGGCCATGGCGATCCATGGCACACCGGATGCAGCTTGACCATGCCGGATGCCTGCCCGCGACTGCCGCCCGGATAGGGCTGGGGTGTCCGGTGTGGAATTCCGCGTAGGAACGCCCCAGTGCCGGGGAGGGAATTCCCCATGTGGTGAATGGGCGTGAATGGTCCGGGCGTTATCGGGCTTCGGGTGGCGGTTGCGTCCCGATCTCCACCGGTTCGCCGAGGAAGCGCGGCTCCACGCCCAGCACGATGTCCACGAACACTTTTGCACGCGCGGCTTTCTCGCGTAGGCGGGTGCGCCAGCCCGAACGGCCGGTGACATCGGCCGCGTTGTAGCCCACCACATCCAGCCCGGCCCGACGTGCGATGTAGACCGCGCGTTCGTTGTGGAAGCGTTGGCTGATCACCGTGAAGCGCTCCTGCCCGAACACCTCGCGCGCCCGCACCATCGAATCGAACGTGCGGAAACCCGCGTAGTCCAAGGTGATCGCGGTGCTGTCCACGCCTGCGGCGATCAGGGCGCGGCGCATGTCGAACGGCTCGTTGTAGTCCTTGCGGCCGTTGTCGCCGCTCAACAGAAGATGGTCCACCTTGCCCGCGTGGTACAGGTCGGCGGCGGCCTTGATGCGGTGCGTGAAGTAGGCGTTGGGACCTCCGCCACGGCCTTTTTCCGCCGTGCCCAGCACCACGCCCACGCGGTTGTGTGGCACTTGGTCCAGTTGATCGAACACCACGGAAGCCGTGGCGTTGCGGATGTTGCGATCGCACCACCACAGCGCGGTGATGGAGAGCAACAGAACGACCCCTGCGATCCATAACGAACGCCGACCGGGCAACAGGCGTTCCCAACCGCTGCTTCCGCTCATCACCGATCGGCGCTATGCGGCCGGTTGTTCGGGCGGTGCTGGCAGATCCTTGCCCTTCAGGTAATCGGGCAGGTCCATGCCGGCCATCTGGAACACATCGCGCAGCGGCGGCACGCTTTGGTACAGACCGCTCACGAAGTTGGCGGTGTTCGTTTTCCCATCCTTGCCGCCCGCGCCGTCCCACACGGTCACCTTGTCGATCTTGATGTTCTGGATCGCCTCGCTCTGCAGGCGCACCAGTTCGGGCAGCTTCTCGGCGATCAGCAGCAGCACGGCGCTGCGTGGATCGTTGCCGGCGGCCTCCACCATCAGCCGGAAACCTTCGGCCTGTTTGGACAGCACCTCGAACTGGCCGCGCGCCTCCGCTTCCATCTTCAGCAGGATGGCGTCCGCTTCACCTTTTGCATGGCGCCGCACCCGTTCGGCCTCGGCCTCGGCATCGATCTCCACCTTCTGTTTGTCGATCTGCGCGGGCACCACCACGTTGGCGAACTGGCTGGCCTTGTCGCGATCGGCACGCGCGGTCTCGGCGGTGCGCTGTGCTTCGTACGCTTCCTCCAACGCCTTCGCCTCCTTCACCTTCTCGGCGGCGGTGGCACGTCGGCTGGCCTCGGCCTGCGCTTCGCGACGTTCGGCGTCGCTCTGCGCGATGTCGATCTTCGCCTTGTTCTCGCCTTCCACGGCGCGGGCATCGGCCTCGCTGGTGCGCACACGTTGCAGTTGCAGCGCCTCCGCTTCGCCCACCTTCGCCAGCGCATCGGCATCGGCTAGCTTGATGCGTTCCTCGCGGTTGGCATCCGCCTCGCCGATCTTGGCCTGCGCCACGGCGGCGCTCACCTGTGTGCGTTCGTCCTGCTGCGCCAATGCTTCGCCGATGGAGCCATCGCGGTTCTTCTCGCTCACGCTCTTCCGCGCATCGTTGATGGCCTTCGCAGCAGCCTCTTTGCCCAGTGCTTCGATGTAACCGCTCTCGTCCTTGATGTCGGTCACGTTCACGTTGATCAGCTTCAGGCCGATCTTCTTCAGCTCGGCCTCCACGTTGCTCGCCACGTTCGCGAGGAACTTGTCGCGGTTGCTGTTGATCTCCTCGATGTCCATGGTGGCCACCACGAGGCGCAACTGACCGAAGATGATGTCCTTCGCGAGGTCATGCACCTGCTGCTTGTTCTGGCCAAGCAGGCGTTCGGCGGCGTTGTTCATCAGCGCGGGCTCGGTGGTCACGCCCACGGTGAAGCGTGAGGGCACGTCCACCCGGATGTTCTGCCGCGAGAGCGCGTTGGTCAGGTTCACCTCGATGCTGATGGGCGTGAGGTCCAGGAAGGCGAAGTCCTGGAAGATGGGCCACACGAAGGCCGCGCCGCCGTGGATGCAGCGCGCGCTGAACGCGCCATCGGCGTTGCCGCCCACCTTGCCGTACACCACGAGGATGCGGTCGCTGGGGCAGCGTTTGTAGCGCTTCAGCAGGGAGAAGAAGAGGACGAAGAGGAAGAGGATCGCGGCCGCGATCAGGATCAATGCGATGTTGAGGCCTTCGAGGTTGTTCATGGCGGCGTGATTCAGGACTTGGCGGAGGAAGTAACGCGGAGGATGTGGCCATCGATCACCTCCTCCACACGCACGATCGTGCCTGTGGCGAGGATCCGCGCATCATCGGTGAGGGCATCGAGCTCGCGCAGGGAGCCTTGGATGGTGAGGTGGACCTTGCCCATGCCACCGCGCGCGGCGGGCACGTTCATGTACACGTTGGCGGTGCGGCCCACGGCGTTCTCCATGCGCAGGGTGCCGCTCTCGGTCATGCGGTTCATGGCACGGAACATCCACGCCATGGCGAGCATCATGAGCGTGCCCGCCACGAGCGAGAGCACCACCGTGGTGCCGGTGCCCAGGCCGCCGTGCAGGCAGGCGATGCCCGTCCATGAGAAGAGCAGGAAGAAGCCGACGAGGTTCTTGAAGGTGAAGTACTGGCTGGCCACGCCCGTCTCCACCTCGGTGTCGAGGTCATCGGGTGATGCGTCCATGCTGTCGCCACCGAAGAAGGTGGAGATCAGGATGAACAGGAAGATGAGCGTGGACGGGATGGCGAAGACCCAGTAGATCTTTTCCAAGCCGCTGGCTTGTTGCCACAGATCGGTGATGGTGAGGAGCATGGGGCGGTGTTCGCTGGGGAAGATAGGTAGTTCGGGATCTACGGGCGTGGCCGGAGGCCGTGAGGGTGTCGGTGAGGTGCAGTTGTCGGTTGTCAGCTATCAGTTGTCAGACTGGGTGGGCGGCTGCTTGGTGGGAGAGTAGTGGTCGGTTGTCAGGAATGCCTGCTTCAGTGGCTCTGCACGGAACGCCCCCCACACAGCAGCGCCCACCAAGGAGCCTGACAACGAACAACTGACAACTACCTCCCCAACAGGTCCACCCCCGTGTAGTTCCGGGGCGACAGCGCCTTCAACTGCCTGCGCACGTCGTCGCTCACCTCCAGCGTGTCGATGAAGGCGGCGATGTCCTGTTGCGAGATGCGTTCCTTGCCGCGCGTCAGGTCCTTCAGCTTCTCGTAGGGTTGCGGATAACCCGCGCGGCGCAGGATCGTCTGGATGCCCTCGGCCACCACGGGCCATTGCGCATCGAGGTCGTGTTCCAGCGCGGCTTCGTTCAGGAGCAATTTGCCGAGACCTTTCTGCACGGCGTCCAGCGCGATCATGGTGTGGGCCATGGGCACGCCGATGTTGCGCGTCACGGTGCTGTCGGTGAGGTCGCGTTGCAGGCGGCTGATGGGCAGCTTCTCGCTGAGGTGCCCGAACACGGCATTGGCGATGCCGAGGTTGCCTTCCGCGTTCTCGAAATCGATCGGGTTCACCTTGTGCGGCATGGCGCTGCTGCCGATCTCACCCGCCTTGATCTTCTGGCGGAAGTAGTCCATGCTGATGTATTGCCACAGATCGCGGCACAGGTCCATCAGGATGGTGTTGATGCGGCGCAGGCCGTCGAACAGCGCGGCGAGGCCGTCGTAATGCTCGATCTGCGTGGTGAAGCGCTGGCGTTGCAGGCCCAGCTTTTCCAGCAGGAAGCGGTCGGCGAGCTGCACCCAGTCGTATTCGGGATATGCCGCATGGTGCGCGTTGAAGTTGCCGGTGGCCCCGCCGAACTTGCCGGTGAAGGGCACATCGCGCAGCAGCTTCATCTGGCCATCAAGCCGCTCCACGAACACTTGGATCTCCTTGCCAAGGGAGGTGGGCGATGCGGGCTGCCCATGCGTGCGCGCCAGCATCGGTATGCGGGCCCAATCCAGCGCCAGCCCATGCAGGCGGTCGCGCACGGCGGTGATCGCGGGCAGGTAGCTCTCGAACAGGAAATCCTTGATCAGCAGCGGCAGCGCCGTGTTGTTGATGTCCTGACTGGTGAGGGCGAAATGCACGAACTCGCGCTGTTCGCCGAGGCCCGCTTCCTCCAGCCGTTCCTTCAGGAAGTATTCGATCGCCTTCACGTCGTGGTTGGTCACCTTCTCGATGGCCTTGATGCGCTGTGCGTCGCTGGTGCCCAGTTCGGCGATGCGGCGCTCCACGGGGGCGAGCCTGTCCACCGGTGTGGCCTTCAGTTCGGGCAGGGGGATCTCGCACAGGAACTTGAAGTAGGCCAGTTCCACATGCAGGCGGTAGCGCATCAGGGCCTGTTCGCTGAACCAGCGCGCCAATGTGCGTGTGCGGTCGCGGTACCGGCCGTCGATGGGGGAGATGGCGGTGAGGGTGTCCAGTTCCATGTGAGGCCAAAGGTAGAAGGTGGGTGGTTGTTAGTTCGTGAGCGAATGTGTGAGTAGAAAGTGGCGAGTAAGCGAGTGGGCGAGTCTGCCGCCTCCTCGGCTTCGCTCAGAGACAGGGGCAGACTCGCCCACTCGCTTACTCGCTCACTCCCGATCCAACGCACCCATCTTTGTGATCGGATAACCGGCATTCAACGCCACGCCCCATGTCCTTCACCCGCGATCTCGGCCTTGGCCTTTCGGGCTTCTTCCGTGCCTTCGGTTTCGCACTGAACAACCGCATGGGCTGGATGTTCCTTGTTCCCGTGCTGCTGTGGGTGCTGCTCGCCTTCGGGTTGTATGCCATGCTGGAAGGGCCGGTCGAGCGCCTGAGCGACTGGGTGGCGCTGAAGCTGGAGATCCCCGTGGACGCCGGGGCCGAGGACTGGTGGAGCGATGCGAAGACCTTCCTGAACGGTGCCCGCGAAGTGATCGTGAGCCTGCTGCTGAAGCTGGCCGTGGCCTACCTGCTCTTCGTGGCGAACAAGTACATCGTGCTGATCCTGCTCTCGCCGTTGCTGGCCTATGCGAGCGAGCGCACCGAGGAGATCATCACCGGCCGCAGCTTCCCGTTCAGCTTCGCGCAGTTGATGAAGGATGCCGTGCGCGGCGCCCTCGTCGCCATGCGCAACGGTATCATGGAACTGGCCGTCACTGTGGGCATCTGGTTCCTTACGCTCTTCGTGCCCGTGCTGGCGCCGGTATCCTTCATCCTGCTCTTCACCGTGTCGGCGTACTTCTATGGCTTCAGCATGTTCGACTACGTGTTCGAGCGGCGGCGCATGCGTATCGGCGAAAGCGTGAAGGCCGTGAATGACCGTATCGGCGCGGTGCTGGCGAACGGCGCGCTGTTCAGTCTGGTGATGAAGTTGCCGCTGTTCGGGGTGATGTTCGCCCCGGTGATGGCGTCCATCGGCGCGGTGCTGGCAACGCTGGAAAAGGAGGATCGCTTACCTTCATGGAGCGCCGCCGACTTTCAAGGGCGGATAGAACGATGATGCGAACGTCCATTCTTTCCGTTGCGTGCATGCTGGCTGCGGCTGCATCCGCGCAGGATACGTTGCGGGTGCAGGTGCATGGCGCCGTGGTGAACGCGGTTACCGAACAGCCCGTGCTGGAAGCGCTGGTGGAGTGGTACGATGCCGATGGCCAGCGACAGGCGGTGAACCAGACGAACAGTGAAGGCAGCTATGCCTTCTTCGTGCTCACCACCGGTGAACTGGAACTGCGTGTGGTAGAGAACGGCTACGAGGCGTACAGCGAGCGTTTGCGAATCACACCCGGTGAAAGCGCGCGCGAGTTCACGATAAGGTTGGTGCCGAAGTGAGCGGCGATTGAGTGCGAGTTGTCAGTTGTCGGTTGTCAGGCTACAGAGCCTCCCAGTATCGGAAGCTGCCTGACAACTGACCACTGACAACTGCCCCCGCTCTTCACTCCTCCTTCAGCCATTCGTGGATGGAACGGTCGCCCACCACGAGGTCGGTGACCACGGCATCGCCATCGAGCACGCGCACCACGGCATACGCAGGAAGCGACTGTACGGACAGGCTGTCGCTCCATTGCGGCATCAGTAGCTTCTCGGTCTTCGGCCCATCGCCTTCTTCGAGGTAGTAGCGGTCGAAGGGCAGGCTGATGTTGAAAAGCGTATCATTCGTCCACGACATGTATTCCACGCGGACGAATGCACCTGCTGATGGCCGCTCCAACACAAGCTGTGTGATGGCCGCGAACCCCGTGCTGTCCGTGCCCAGCAGGGCGAACGCATGGTGCCGGTAATTGCCCGTTCCGGTCTCCACGGGCGGAAGCAGCCAGCGTCCTCTTTCCACCTCGAAGTCCAGCCGCACATATTCGCCACGGAACGGGTCGCGCGGGTCCACCGGTGCGGTGCGGAACTTGAACACCTCGCCATCGCGGCGCACGCGTTCGTGGCCCACGATCATCCATGCAGGCACCGCCAATTGGGCGATGGCCGCGAGCACGAAGAGCAGCGCGTTACGGGACATGGCGTTGGCTGTTCCGCTGGCGCACCATGCGCATGTTCATGTAAAGGAAGCCGCAGCCGATGGCGATGAACACCAGCCCGCGCAGCACGAAGCTGAGGTCGCTGTCGAAGAAGCGCATCAGGATGGTGACGCTCAGGATCGCGAGGCCGAGGTTCATGCGTTTCATCGAGTCGCGTTCGATACCGTGCTTCACCGTGAACACGCCCAGCACCAGCAGCGCAAGGTTCACGAGGATCGCCGCGAGGGCGGGGGAGAAGAGGCCGGTGACGAAGCACAGCGCGAAGAGCCACCAGCCTTCGGGGTAGGGCCATTGCTCGAACGGCCTGCGCACACGCAACGACCAACCGTATGCGATGATGCCCGCCGCCACGTATGCCGCGATCACCGGCCAGTCGGCAGGATGGCTCAGGTCGATGCTCTCCCATACCTGACGGAAGCTGAACACGAAGAGCGTGACCAGCATGGTGGTGCCACCCACGAGCACCCACGGCCACGTGCGCAGCGTCCGGCCATGGTGCAGCCATGGCACCAGCGTGAAGGCACCGGCCAGCGCCATCAGGCCGAGCACGTGCGGCTGCTCCCAGCGCGTGTAGAAGAGCTGGCTGCCGAAGCCGATGCTCAATGCCATGAACAGGCTGAGCCACCAGAACGCGGTGCCGGTGCCATTGCGCCGCGCTTCGCCGATGTAGTATGGAACGGCCGCCGCCAGCAGCGGAATGAAGAGCCACGGCCACTTCCACGTGCCGAAGCCCTCGAACCGCACGATCCACGCGTACCACGTGATCATGGCGAGGTAGCCCAGCGCCACGCAGAACGACCCCGGCAGGTAAAGCAGCGGCAGGATCAATAGCGAACATGTGAGCAGATACCCTTCGAGGTTGCCGCCGATGTGGTGGATCTGCGCGATCAACGACACGCACGCGCACAGGCCGCATGCCAGCAGCACCGCGCTGCCTTCGCGCCACGCGATCGCAGCGGGCTTCTTCAGCAGGGTGTACAGCACAAGACCTTGGCCCAGCAACACGGGCAGGAAGGCGATGGCCGTGCGCACGGGTCGCGCGAGATCATCCCAATTGTGGGCGATGATGAGGATGATCCCCAGTCCCACCAGCAAGCTGCCGAGTATGGCGAAGACCAGCAGCATGCGGTTGCCGCCGCGTTCCGCATCACCGGCATAGCGGGCACGGATCAGTTCGGCCTGTTCGGCACTGATCACGCCATCGCGCACCAGTTCGGGCAGGGCTTCGGTGATGCGGGGAACGCTCATGCGGGATGAAGATACTCAGGCGGTAGGGAAGAGACGGCCGGTGCCATGGTGACAGGGTGAAAGAGCGCGGGTGCTCGCACTTTCGCATCCTTTCACTCTCTCACCCCGACGAAGAAGCGGCTACTTCCTCCCCTTCACGTCCACAGCCCCCTTCGCGTACACCATGTAGATGTCCAAGTGCGGGCGCAGGCCGGTGGGCTGGCGCTTGTTGGGTTCCACGGGGATCACCAGCAGCACCTTGTCGTCCCAAGTGGCGGCTTGGTAAGCCTTGTATCTCCTGAAGTGCTTCAGGCGCGGGTAGCGGCGCTCGAAGGCGTCGATGCCCTCGGGCCAGTTGCGCTCGTGGCTGCGGAAGATCACCGCGTCGATCTCGGCGCGGCTCATGCCGTTGCTGGCGAGTTCGGCCAGCGCGGTGCTGTCGGTGCCGAGGTCGTAGGTGGCGTACAGCGCATCGGGTGTGGTGATGCGGGCTTCGCGCATGCGGCGCCAGCTCGGTCCCTTGCTGGGCTTGGGGCGTTGCGCATCCATCACGGCGGTGGTCACGGCGGCTTCGGGCAGCACGAGGTAGATGTCCTCGCGGCTGCGCAACTCCTCGGGCATGTGGTAGTTCTCGGCAACGGGTACCTGTACCAGCACCTTCGGGCCGTGCTCGTCGGCGTAGGTGCAGACCCGGTGCGCGTTGTAGTTGCGCACAGCGGCGGCGTTGGCGGCCAGGGCGCTGTCCGTGCGCAGCCCCTCCGGCAGCTTGTCCGCACGGCCCAGCGTCAGCACCTGTTGGGCGCGCTCTTCGGCCACACCGGCGGCTTGCATGCCGAAGAGCACGGCCGCGTCCTGTGCCAGATCGGGCTTGCGCACCAGTTGGGCGATGTCCGCGATCACCACGGCGTCCTGAGCGGTCACAAGGTTTCCGGCGATGAAGAGAAGAAGGGTGCAGGGAATGCGCATGCGCGGTTCTACGTGAAGCGCATGGAAAAGTGACGATCCCTTCTTCACTGCCATGACCTTTCCTCCGCTTCACCCAATGTCATTCAACGAAGGGCATTCACGCGATTCCGGCCCTTGCCTTCGCCGTAGCGGCTTCGCGCAGGCACGGTCAAGGCCGGAATGACAAACCATGCCTCATGCCTACGGCAGACAGGTCCGGCAGGCAAGCTCCTTGATAGGAGCGGCATTCGTGCCCTTCGATCCGGGGCGAGAACAGGCTCGGCCACGAAGCTCCCGATCAACTTAACGACATTGCGCTTCCCCACGCGAACATTCCTGAACTTCGCGCTGTTCCAGTACCATGCGAACCGCATCAGCCCTTCTCACGCTGGCCTGCTTGGTCAGTGGTTGTTTCAACCGCGTCCATGTCGGCCCCATCACTGCCGACGGCCAGAACGAACGCCCCATACCCGCCATGTCATTCTTCGACCTCAGCGCCACGGACATCAACGGCCAGCCCGTACAGATGGAGCAGTACCGTGGCAAACACATCATGGTGGTGAACACCGCGAGCAAATGCGGCTTCACCCCGCAGTACGCCCAACTACAGGAACTGTACGATGCGTACAAGGACAAGGGCCTTGTCATCATCGGCTTCCCCAGCAACGAGTTCGCCGGGCAGGAGCCGGGCACCGAGCAGGAGATCGCCGCCTTCTGCCAGAAGAACTACGGCGTCACTTTTTCCATGATGGCGAAGGTGAGCACGAAGGGGAAGAAGCAGCATGCGGTGTACCGCTGGCTGGCGGACAAGAGCCAGAACGGCGTGATGGACACCGAGGTGAAGTGGAACTTCCACAAGTACCTGATCGATCCCGACGGCGTGCTGCGCATGTCGATGGAGTCGGCCATCAGCCCGTTGGATGAACGTGTGGTCGCATGGATCGAAGAGTAATGGAACAGGCCGACATCCTCTGCATCACCGCGCATCCCGATGACGTGGAGATCGCCATGGCGGGCACCGTGCTGCACCACCGCGCACTGGGCCACACGGTTGGCCTCGTGGAACTCACCGCCGGAGAGCTGGGCACGCGCGGCACACCGGAGATCCGCAGGCGCGAGGCCGATGCCGCGATGCAGGTGCTGGGCGCCGCGTTCCGCTATCAATTGGGTCTGCGGGATGGGTTCTTCCGCGCCGACGAGGCCAGCTTGCTGAAGGTGGCGGCGGCGATCCGCGCGCACCGGCCCAAGGTGGTGCTGACCAATGCGGTGAGCGACCGCCACCCCGATCATGGCCGTGGCGCTTCGCTGGTGGCCGAAGCCTGCTTCCTCAGCGGGTTGCGGCGCATAAGTACACAGGTGGATGGAAAGGAGCAGGAGGCGTGGCGGCCGGTGACGGTGCTGCATTGCATACAGGACCGCTGGATAGACCCGGACCTCATCATCGACGTGACGCCCTATTGGGCCGGGAAGGAGAAGGCGCTGCGCTGCTTCGCATCACAGTTCCACGATCCCGCCAGCACCGAACCCGGAAGCCCGATCTCAAGTCCCGATTTCCTGCCTTTCATAGAAGCGCGCGCACGGCAGTTGGGCCGCCTCATCGGCGTCACGTACGGCGAAGGCTTCACCGTGGCGCGTCCGCCGGGTGTGGACGATCTGCTCGCACTGCGGTGAACGCCACGCGCAGGAGGTACGGCACGCTCAAAGCGGGGTGTCGGCCTGCGCGCGTTTGCTGCGATGGATATGCCACAGCGAGCGCGCTTTCCGCACATCGTCGCGATGCGGGAACAGTTCGGCGATCCGCACCGGCGCAAGGCGCAGGAAGATGATGATCTGGTAGGTGAGGCCGGCGCTGTAGGCCAGCGAGGCGGTGAGCGCGGCACCGGACAGGCCGTAGGTGCCGATCAGCGGCCAGCCAGCGGCGAGGGTGACCAGCAGACCCAGTCCGCTGCCGATGAGGTTGTGGTGGATGCGCCCGCTGCCGCTGAGGTAATGGCTCAGCACCTGCGAGCCGGACATCGCCACCAGCCCCGGCCCGATCAGTAGCAGGATCGGCCGAAGCCCCTGTATCTCCGGGCCGAAGATGAGGCCGTACAGGGCATCGGGAAGAACGATCAGCACGAGGCTGCATACCAGACCGATGATCACCGCCACCTTGAACAGGATCACCGTGAGCTGGATCTGCCGCCGCTGCTCTTCGAGGTTGCTCACCTTGCTGTACAGCACGCCGCCGATGCTGCGCGGCACGAGCCACGAGCCCTCGGCCAGTTGCATCGCCACGCTGTACACGCCCAGCGCCGCCGTGCCACGCAGCGCCTCGATGAAGTAGTAGGCCGCGCGGTAGTTGAACAGTTGGAAGAGGTTCGCCAACTGACCTATGCCGCCTTGCCGGGCCAGTGCGCGGAACGATCCTCCGGGGCGATCGAGGAGCCCGTTCAATGGCCCGCGCCACACGGACCAACCCGAGAGGGCCACGGTCATGCCGTATGCGCCATAGGAGGCGGCCACATAGTCCATGATGGTGGCTCCGTCATGGGTCAGCAGCAGGGCGAAGAGGATGAGCTGCACCACGCTCTGCGCCACGAGGATCGTGTTCTGCAGGCCGATGCGCTCGCGCCCCACGAGGATGTTCAGGTGTATGCTGTTGAGCGCCTGCAGGAAGGCAAGGAGCACAAGGTGGAGCGCAAGCCCTTCCGGCGCAAGAGGTAACAATGATGTGGCCGCCAGCGCGACCAGTGCGCTGAGCATGGCCCAAGCGTATGCCGGTAGCAATGTGGCGCCCACACCCAGCCGGGGCACGAGGTAGACCAACCCGCCACCGCCCACCACATGGGCAAGGATGAGGATGAAGGCGACGCCCAGCACCAGCAGGCTGATGGTGCCGAGCCCTTCGGCCCCGAGGTGTCGCCCGGCCAGCGCCACCAGCAACAGGTTCGCCAGCGTGATGATCACGCGGGCACCCACGGTACCGATCACCGGACGGATCATTCCTCGTACGCCTTGGGCTTGCGGGTGGAGGAACGTTCAGAGATGTCCATTTCGCGCACTTCGGCCGTCGGGCGGAAACCATCCACGAGGGTGAAGCCGCCCATGTCGCACGCGGTGCGGATCCCATGGCCGTACAGGGTGCCGGGGAACCCCGGGAAGGTGCGCACGGCCTCTTCTTGGAAACGGTCGGGCGTGAGTTCCACGATGCGGTTGAAGATCACCGCTGGCGCGCCGGGGTCGGAGTTGTCTGCCGAAGGGCGCCACAAATGCCCGTCATGCACGAAGAAGGTGCCGGCCGGTCGGCAACCCGAGCCGGTCATCTTCACCGGGTCCTGCGCATGCGGTGTGTACGGCCCCTCGAACGATGCCGCGTGATGGACGCGCAGCACGCCATCCGGCGCATCCATGTCGGTGCCGAAGAGCCACCAGCGGCCCTCGTGCTCCACAAGGGTCGGGTTCACCAGCGCCTTGTCCAACAGGGTGCGCACATGGTCCAGCGCATCGTTGGAGCCGGGGATGCGGAACAGTTCGGTGCGTTGCTGGTGCGGGTAGCATACCACCACGTACACGCCATCGGGCCGGGCCACCACGAACGGATAGCCCAGTGGCGACGCGGTGGAAAGCATGGTGCGCGAACGCTTGAGCACACCATCGTTCCTTGGGCGGATGCGCGCGATGGTGCCGATGCTACCGGGGCCGTCGTTCTTGCGGTACAGCACGTTTAGCTGCCCGTCGGTATGGTGGTAGCCGAAGGGCTCGGCCCGGCTGCTACCCGGCGATGGGCTGGTGAGCCAGCGCACGTTCACATTGCCCTCTTCGGCCAGGAGGCTGCTGACCGGATGCGGGTAGATCCCGAGGTTCCACTCACCGCTGGCCGGGCGGACCTTCATGGAAAAGACATGCCGCATTTCCGTGCGTAGCCAATGCTTCAACAGTGCGTAGAGGCTTTCCCTGCCGGGCTTGTCGGTGGATGTTCGATCGCTGATGACGGCCGGTCCGCGCCGCGTGGCCCGGCTCATTTCCACGGGAAGCCATGCGCTGCCGAGCAACAGGGCATCCATGTCCAGTCCCACCAGTGCGCCCGGATCGCTGTATGCACCGCTGGCAATGTGGCCCGCACTGCTCACGAGATCGACTGTCGCCGGTGCCTCCTGCATCATCCAAGAACGGATCGCGGGAAGCCCTTGGGGAGCGATGGGGTCGCCCTCGAAGGAGAACCACCACAGGGCAGCGGAGGTCCGGGGGATGCCAGTGGATGGCATGTCCGGAAGGAGCGAAAGCACGGCCTGTGCGCCATGTTTTTCCAATGCTTGAACGGAGGCGATGTCCACGGCACCCTGTCCGATCCTCGCCACGGGAAGTCCGCTGAAGAGGGAGGTCACGTCCTCCTGTGCCCGCGCCCTGTGGAAGAGCAGTTCGCCGAGCCGGTCGTTGAGCTTCCCGCGCAGTCCGCGTGCATCGTTGTCCGGGCCGCTGGTATCGGGCATGCCGACGGCCACGATGCGGATGCCCGGCTCGTTCAGCAGATGGCGGATGCACTGTGCCTGCCAGTGCGGGAGGGTGGGTCCGTTGCAAAGGATCCCTATGCGCAGTTCGTTCGCGTTGCTCATACCGTGGCTCCCAAGCTACGTTGATGGATCTTCAGGAAGGCGCGCCCCACCGCCTGTGGGCTGAAACGCTCGTTCACCGTGGCCCTGATCGCCACGGGGTCGTATGCACTTGCGTTGCGGGTGATCGTGAGCATGGCCTCGGTCAGTGCTTCCGTATCGCCCACGGGGATCAGGATGCCGTTATCCGGCGTTACGAAGCCCTGCGGGCCGCCGCAGCGTGTGGCGATCACTGGTTTGCCTTGGGCCAATGCTTCACCCGTCACCACGCTGAAGGTCTCCACATTGCTGTTGATGATGACCGTGCCGGTATGTGTCATGTGTTCCAGTACACCGGTGTTCGGCAGCCTTCCGAGGAAGGTGATGCGCTCCCCGATACCCTCCTGCTGCGCCAGTTCCTCCAGCATGCGCCGGTCGGGGCCATCGCCGATGATGGTGAGCCGCAGGTCCGCACCCTGCCGCATGCCCTGTGCCAGTGCCTTGATCACGCCGCTCACGTTCTTGGTGCGGTCCACCAGATCGGCCACCACCATGAAATGCCCGGCCGGGCCACGGGGCGGCAAAGGCCGGTCCAGCCCGGGGACCACGTTGGGCACCACATCGTAGCGTGTACACAGGCCCAGCTTCACCAGTTGATCGCCGAGCCATGCCGATACCGCCGTGATGCCCACAGCATCCCGGAAGAGCCATTGGTTCACCCGGTGGAACAGGGCGCCTCTGCGCTGGTACGTGCCATCCATGTACCCGCTGCTCTGCTCGCTCAGGATGTAGGGGATGCCGTGCCGCCACTTGATCCAGCGCGCCACCAGCGCCGGGCGTACGAGGATATGCACATGCACGAGGTGTGGCGTGCCGCGCTCGGCCAGCACGAGCCGCCATCCGGCCATGGCCGCCCGCCAATAGCGCACGAGGTTCACCCCTTTGCGCCACGGCATCACGGCGCTTCGGCTGGCACGGTACCGGCTGCGGACCACCTGCAGGCCGTCGGCTTCGATCAGTTCGGTAGCGTGGGGCAGGCCGGGTTCGGCTTCCACCAGCAATACCGTCACCTTGGTGAACACAGCCACGGCCTGTACCTGTTTGCGGAGGAAATCGCCCAGCTGCGGATCGCGCGCATGGGGCCACCATTTGGGGATGACCAGTACGTGCGGGGAGGCCGCTGGTGCCGCACTCGGACTGCTGTGCATGAGCCGCGAAAAGTACGGCACGCATGTTCCACGGCATCAGCGGATGCACGCTTCGCGCTATATTTGCGGCCCCGTTGCCTTGGTGGCGGGAAATGGTGGTTGTAGCTCAGTTGGTTAGAGCGCCGGATTGTGGTTCCGGAGGTCGCCGGTTCAAGCCCGGTCTACCACCCCCAAAGCCCCGAAAGGGGCTTTGTCTTTAAAACCACCGGGCGCCGAAACCTGTCCCGCACGTAGCTTGGCGGAGATGCGGGAAGCCCGGTCTACCACCCCCAAAGCCCCGAAAGGGGCTTTGTTGTTTGAACCACCGGGTTCAAAGTCTCAAGCTCGAAGCTCGAAGCGTCAAGTCCAAAAGCCCTTGAAGCTTGGGCCTTCGAGCTTGAAGCTTTGAGCTTTTGACGTCACGGGGAAGTGGATCACGCACGGGATCCCGTTCCGTAGCTTCAGATCAAAAGCCCCTGAAGCTTGGGTCTTCGAGCTTGAAGCTTTGAGCTTCTGCTGCTCCCGGCGATCCATGCTTGGCATTCCCCAGCACGGTATCCAGCCGCCACGGAACGCGCCGGGTCTGCGGTGCCTTGCGCTGTGGGCAATCCTGCATGGCGCAGATGGAACAGCTCGTGGGGATGCAGGGATCCATGTGGATGAAGAGCTCCACCTCGCGCTCGCAACGTTCGTTCACCAGCCGCTCCATGGCGGCGATCTCGTCGTGCGCCTGCTCAAGGCCGAAGTACCACGGCAACGTCACGTGGCAGTCGATGTGCAGTACCCGGCCGTACTGGATCATGCGGAAGTTGTGTACGTCCACCCATGACGGCCTCCGGCTCTTTTCAAGGACGTCGATCACCTGCCCGGCCAGGTCCAGATCGGTCTCGTCCATGATCCCGGCAACCGACCGGGGCAGCACCCGCGCTCCCGAGTAGATGATGTAGCAGGCGAACACGATCGCGAACACCGGATCGAGCCACCGGATGCCGGTGAGTTGGATGGCGATAAGGCCCGCGATCATCGCCACGGTGCTCCACGTGTCGCTCAACAGGTGCGTGCCGCTGGCCTCCATGGTGATGGAATGCAACTGGCGTCCGCGTTTGATGAGCAGCAGCCCCATCACCAGGTTCGCGGCGCCGGTCAGCGCGGTGAGCATGATCCCGGTGGGCAGTTCGGTGGGATGGTGATCGGCATGAAGGGCCTGTACCGAGCGCCAGACGATCAGTACACCGGCCACGATCACCAACCCGCCTTCCAGCCCGGCCGAGATGAATTCCACCTTGCCGTGCCCGTAGGGATGGTCGCGGTCGCGTGGTTTGGCCGCCAGCACCAGGCTGTATAGGGCGAAGGCCCCGGCCACCACGTTCACCACGCTTTCCAGCGCATCGCCCAGGATGGTGTTGCTGCCCGTGATCCGCCACGCCAGCAATTTGATGCCCATCAGCAATGCGCCGATCACCAGCACCCAGGTCTGGAGGCGGACGGGGTT
>JAHBUM010000043.1 GCA_019638075.1 Flavobacteriales bacterium
ATGCGACCGGCTTTCGCACTTTCGTTCAAGCGGCGATGGCGAAACTTCCGAGGTCGTACCGTACGCCGTTGAAGTGATGCAATGCGATGGCCATGATGCGCGTGGCTTCGGGGTGGCGCAGTACGCATGACCCATATCCGGCGTCGAGGTATTTCTGCATGCTTCGGGCGAAGAGCCGCCAATAGACCTTTTTCGTCCCTTCGGGCAGCTGGTCGAGCGGCACATCGCCATGCCGTTTCAGCCAACAGGCTCGTTCGGGTCCGATCTTCTCGCGCACCTCGCGCGGCAGGCTGTCGGCTTGTCGCCACGTGACGAAGTACACTTTGCCATCCTGCCGCCAATGCGGTCCGCGCCGCTCGCGCACGGTGAGCGGCGCGAAGCGGTCGAAGAACAGATCGTCGTTGGTGTCTGCGAAGCTGAAGGGAGATCTTTTCAGATCGCACGGCCTCAGCAAATTTCCGCTCGTCCTTTTCAAGCCCTGCCTGTCGGCCCAAGCACCCCAAAGGGATCGCGTGGGCCGACAGGCAGGAAGCCTGAGCTACCGGTTACCCGGCAGCGGCGGCATCTCGATCCCGTCCGGCACGATATAGCTGCCGGGATACGCCGTCTTCAGGTCGCGCAGCAGCCGCTCGGCTTCGAGGCGCGTGCGCAGGTCGCCCACCCGCAGCCTGAAGTTCGGTGCGAGCCAGCTCAGGTATGCAGGCACATCGGGGTTCTTTTGCAGGAAGGCGCGTTTGGTGGCCTCTGCCGTGGCGCGGTCGCCGAGGAAGATCTGCACACGGTAGCCCTTCTGCGGATGCTTGTGTTCGCTGTACGCGTTCAGCAGCTTGCTGATCTCCGGTGTCAGCGTGACCACCACATCACCGGGGCCGTCGGTCGCTGGCGGATAGGTCGTCGGCATCGGCCCAAGGTCGGCCTGCGCGGCGCACACGAGCGGTGCTGCCAGCCACAAGGCAAGGAGGAAGGATCGCATCTGCTGCACGTGGGCCAAAAGTATGCCGGTGCGGGGAGAGTAGTTGTCGGTTGTCAGGGGTCAGTTGTCAGGGAATGCCTGCTTCCGTGGCTACGATGGGCAAGTTGTCCGTTGTCGGTTGCCAGTTGTCAGGAAATGCCTGCTTCCGGGGCTACGATGGAAAGCTTCAAATTCCAAGGCTCAAGCTTCAAGCTCAAAGCTGCCTTGGCGTTTGGATCTTCGAGCTTGAAGCTTTGAGCTTCCCGCCCAGCAGCGTCCATCAAGGAGTCAGGTCCCCCTCTCTTCTGGAGAGGGGTTAGGGGTGAGGTCTACCACCAAGGAGCGCCCACCAAGAAGCCTGACAACCAACAACTGACAACCGCCCCTGTCATTCGTCAGTTATTTGGAATTGCTCTAAATAGTGACATCCCCATGGCAACCCGATCAACCGGCTATCCCCCGATCGGTCCACTGGCTATTTTTGCGGCCTGACCAACGGATGGTCGTCCCTCCTAAAATGCTCGGAATGCCGCTTGTAGCAAGGACTTCAGAACGTTTCACCGGGCTTCTATACGCATCCCTCACCGCCTTCCTGTTCCTGTTCGCCTCGGCTGCCCACGCGCAACCGGACGGGGAAAAGCTGTTCAAGGGCAACTGCGGAGCCTGCCACAAGCCCGACAAGGACATGACCGGCCCCATGCTGAAGGGGGCGCGGGAACGCTGGGAAGGGAAGGGTGACATCCACGCGTGGGTCAAGAACAGCTCGACGTACCTCAAGACCGGCAATCCGTATGCCAACGAGCTCTTCGAGAAGTGGAAGAAGAGCCCCATGACCGCGCAGGCCCTCAGCGATGAGGAGATCGACGCGATCTTGGATTACGCGGACAACTTCGCACCGCCTGTGCCCACAACACCCACGGGAGGAACACCTGTGCCGGAAGGGCCGCAGGAAACGAGCAACTGGCCTTGGCTGGTGGTCATCGCCCTGTTGCTGCTCGTGGTGGGCCTCAGCCTCACCGGGGTGAAGAAGAGCCTGACCAACGCGGTGCGCGAGGCGGAAGGCAAGGAGCCGCTGCCCGATCAGAGCTTCGGCCAAAGCCTGCGCTCGTGGGCGTGGAAGAACAAGGCTTTCGCCACCATCATCGGCCTGTTCATCGTGGTGTTCGCCACCTTGAAGCTGTGGGATGCGGCTTGGGTGATCGGGGTGTACGGTGGCGACGAAGTGCCGCACTACAAGCCCGAGCAGCCGATCAAATTCGACCATACCCTGCACGCGGGAAAGGCTGATGCGGGCAACCTCGCCATCGACTGCCAGTACTGCCACAGCGGTGCCGAGAAGAGCAGGCATGCCGGCATCCCCAGCACCAACGTGTGCATGAACTGCCACAAGGCGGTGGATAGCGGGAAGAAGACCGGTACCACCGAGATCGCCAAGATCTACGCCGCCGTGGGCTGGGACCCCGTAGCCAAGGAGTACACCGGCAAGGAGGAGCCTGTGAAGTGGGTGAAGGTGCATAACCTGCCCGACCATGCCTACTTCAACCACAGCCAGCACGTGGCCGTGGGCAAGCTGGAATGCCAGGAGTGCCACGGCCCCATCGACGAGAAGATGGACGTGGCCGAGCAGTGGGCACCCCTCACCATGGGCTGGTGCATCGACTGCCACGGCACCAAGGATGTGAAGATGGCCGGCAACGGCTACTACGACGAGGTAATGGCCCGCTTGGAAGCGACCGACATGGGCCATGCCGAGCTGAAGAAGTACTTGGAGGACGAGAAGATCAGTGTGAAGGAGCTTGGTGGCTGGGAATGCTCCAAGTGCCACTACTAAGACCGAAACACGCGCCGCATGTCGAGCACGAAGCGATATTGGAAGGATCTCGGTGAACTGCACCAGCACCCGGAGTCGATCAAGGGCCGTGAGAACGAGTTCCCGCAGGACTTGGCCATCGATCAGGTATTGGGTGATGCCTCCATCACCGGTGCCAGCACGGGCCGCCGCGACTTCCTGAAGTTCCTTGGCTTTGGGATCGGAGCCGCCACCTTGGCCGCCTGCGAAACGCCGGTGATCAAGTCCATCCCCTACGTCAACAAGCCGGAGGACATCACGCCCGGGGTGGCCAACTGGTACGCCAGCACCTTCTACGATGGCGAGGACTTCGCCAGCATCCTGGTGAAGACCCGCGAGGGCCGCCCCATCTTCGTGAAGGGCAACCCCCGCTTCGGCATCAACCGCGATCCGAAACTGGCCATCGGCTCCATCAACGCGCGCATCAACAGCAGCGTGCTGGAACTGTACGATGGCGAACGGCTGAAAGGCCCGAAGGCGAAAGGCTCCGAGACGGTCACCGACTGGTCTGCGGCCGATAACGCCATCACCGCAGGCTTGGCCGCCGCCGCAGGCAAACGCATCGTGGTGCTCACCAACACGGTGATCAGCCCCAGCACGCGGGCGGCCATCGCGGCGTTCAAGGCGAAGCATGCCACGGTGGAGCACATCCAGTACGACACCATCAGCTACAGCGGCGTCACCAACGCCAACCTGAAGAGTTTCGGCAGGCGGGTGTTCCCGAGCTACGACCTCACGAAAGCCGATGTGATCGTGAGCGTGGATGCCGACTTCCTCAGCAGCTGGGGCAACACCAACGAATACACGTGGCAGTACGCCACGCGCCGCAACCCGGATCAGCCGATGAACCGGCACTTCCAGTTCGAGGCGCGCATGAGCCTTTCGGGTGCCAACGCCGACGTGCGCGTTCCGCTGAAGATCAGCGAGCTGCCCAAGGCCGTGGTGGCGCTGCATGCGCACATCAGCGGCAACAGCGCCGGTGCCGATGCCGCCATGCTGAAGGCCACCGAAGGCGCCGCCAAGGCGCTGATGGCCGCGAAAGGGAAGAGCCTGGTGTTCTCCGGCAGCAACAACGTGAAGGCCCGTGCAGGTGCTGGTGAACGCCATCTCGCCATCTGCTGCCAGACGCTACGGCAGCACCATCGACCTCAATTATTTTTATGCACCTGAAAGCGGGTGATGACGCCGCCGTGTGGCCCAACTGGTGAGAGGACGAACGCAGGCATCGGGCGCTGTTCATCGCCGGAGTGAACCCCGGTTACAGCCTGCCCAACGCGGCCGAGTTCAAGGCCGGGCTGGAGAAAGTGGGCCTCAGCGTCAGCTTCAGCGGTTACGCGGATGAAACCACCGAGCCTGTGCAGCTGGATCGCGCCATTACCACTACCTCGAAGCGTGGAACGACTTCCACCCGAAGGTGGGCCAGTAGCGCTCAACGCAGCCTGCGTCGCCGTTGTTCAGCACCCGCCAATGGCAGGAAAGCCTGCTGCGGTGGAGCGGTTCGTACAGCAGCTGGTACTCCTTCCTGCGGCAGACATGGCGGGAGCAGCTCGCCGCCCACGCCGGCCCAACGGCCATTTTCGATGACACGTGGAACACCACCGTGCATGATGGCGTGATGACCGTTCCCGTTCCTGCGGCCACCGCTCCCGTGGTGTTCGCCGGTGATATTGCCGCCGCGACCGCCGCTGCCGCGAAAGCCAGCGCAGGCGCCGGTGATTTCGAGCTGGCCCTGTACACCACCGAAGCCATCGGCAACGGCCAGCATGCCAACAACCCGTGGCTGCAGGAGATGCCCGACCCGCTCACCAAGATCACGTGGGACAACTACGTGTGCATGGCCCCTGCGGATGTGGAGCGCCTCGGCCTGAACATGTACCTGGGCGAGAAGGCCCCGGCCAGCGTGGTGATCGTGAAGGTGGGCGAGCGCGAGATCAGCCTGCCCGTGGTACCTGCACCCGGCCAGAAGTCGGGCACCATCGCCATCGCCCTCGGTTACGGCCGTGGCGAGTTCGGCGAGAAGGTGGGCCGCGCGGCCTGTGTCACGAACCACGAGGGTGTGTTCAAGCCGGTGGGTCGCAACGTGTACCCGTTCACCAGCTACGCCGATGGCACGGTGAACTACGATGTGCTGAACGCGACCGTGACGCCGGGTGGCAACACCTACCCCGTGGCCATCACACAGACGCACCTGACGGCCATGGACCGCCACAGCGTGGTGAAGGAGACGACCATCGCCACCTACATGGCCGGGAACAAGCGCGCCTACAACAAGCCGCATGAGCTGGGCGTGCATGAGGATGTGAACGGCGACGGCGTGATCAACGCGCTGGACAAGAAGCCGGTGGCCGAGTTCGACCTGTGGCAGGAGCATCCGGTGGAAGGCGTGGGCCACCGCTGGGGCCTGAGCATCGACCTGAACGGTTGCATCGGTTGCGGAGCCTGCATCACGGCGTGCAACATCGAGAACAACGTGCCCGTGGTGGGCAAGGACGAAGTGCGCCGCAGCCGCGAGATGCACTGGCTGCGCCTGGACCGCTACTACAGCTCCGACATGACCAAGGAGCGCGCGAAGGAGGAGGGGCTGGGCAAGATCAGCATGTACCTCGACATGGAGGTGCCCAGCGAATCGCCCACGGTGGTGTTCATGCCGGTGATGTGCCAGCACTGCAACCACGCGCCGTGCGAAACGGTGTGCCCGGTGGCCGCCACCACGCATAGCAACGAGGGCCTCAACCAGATGGCCTACAACCGCTGCATCGGCACCCGCTACTGCGCGAACAACTGCCCCTACAAGGTGCGCCGCTTCAACTGGTTCAACTACGTGACCGAGAAGTTCGGCGAGGTGAACCCCGCCTGGGACGACCTGGGCCGCATGGTGCTGAACCCCGACGTGGTGGTGCGCGGCCGCGGTGTGATCGAGAAGTGCAGCATGTGCGTGCAGGAGATCCAGGCGACAAAGCTCCAGGCGAAGAAGGAGGGCCGCCCGGTGCGCGACGGCGAAGTGGAGTGTGCGTGCGAAAGCGCATGCGGCACCGGAGCCATCGTGTTCGGTGACCTGAACGACAAGAAGAGCAAGATCCGTGGCCTGGCGAACAGCGACCGCAGCTACTACATGCTCGAGGAGATCGGTGTGAAACCCAATGTGAACTACCTGGTGAAGGTGCGCAACACCGAAGAGGGTGTTGCAAACCAGGCCTGAGTAACGATAGGACCCCATGCATTCAGAAGCAGCGATCCGAGAACCGCTCATCCTGGGTCACAAGACCTACCATGATATCACCCAGGATATCGTGGGTCCGATCGAGAACAAGGCCCCGCGCGGCTGGTACGTGCTCATCACCATCGCCGGGCTGATCGCCCTGTACGGGGTGGGCTGCATCATGTACCTGCTCAGCAAGGGCATCGGTGTGTGGGGCATGAACAAGAGCGTGGACTGGGCCTGGGACATCACCAACTTCGTGTGGTGGGTGGGCATCGGCCACGCGGGCACGCTGATCAGCGCGGTGCTGCTGCTGTTCCGTCAGAAGTGGCGCATGGCCGTGAACCGTTCTGCGGAAGCGATGACCATCTTCGCCGTGATCATGGCGGCGCTGTTCCCGCTGCTGCACATGGGCCGCCTGTGGCTGGGCTACTGGGTGTTCCCCCTGCCCAACCAGTTCGGTTCGCTCTGGGTGAACTTCAACTCGCCCCTGCTCTGGGACGTGTTCGCGATCAGCACCTACTTCAGCGTATCGCTCGTGTTCTGGTACATCGGCCTGATCCCCGACTTCGCCACCATCCGCGACAAGGTGACCAAGCCGGGTATGAAGAAGGTGTACGGCATCCTCAGCTTCGGCTGGAGCGGCAACGCCAAGGCATGGACGCGCTTCGAGGAGGTGAGCCTGGTACTTGCCGGCATCGCCACCCCGCTGGTGTTCTCGGTACACAGTGTGGTGAGCTTCGACTTCGCCACCTCGGTGATCCCCGGCTGGCACACCACCATCTTCCCGCCCTACTTCGTGAGCGGCGCCGTGTTCAGCGGCTTCGCCATGGTGCAGACCCTGCTGCTCATCATGCGCAAGGTGATGAAGCTGGAGGCGTACATCACCGTGAAGCACGTGGAGTACATGAACATCGTGATCATCGTCACGGGTTCGATCGTGGGTGTGGCGTACATCACCGAGCTGTTCATCAGCTGGTACAGCGGTGTGGAGTACGAGAGCTACGCGTTCATCAACCGCGCCACCGGCCCCTACTGGTGGAGCTACTGGGCCATGATGACGTGCAACGTGATCAGCCCGCAGGTGTTCTGGTTCCGCAAGCTGCGCCGCAACTTCGCCTTCACGTTCTTCATGAGCATCATCGTGAACATCGGCATGTGGTTCGAGCGGTTCGTGATCATCGTGACCAGTTTGCACCGCGACTACCTGCCCAGCAGCTGGAACATGTTCCACCCCACGTGGATGGATGCGGGCATCTTCATCGGCACCATCGGCATCTTCTTCACCCTGTACCTGCTCTTCGCCCGCTACTTCCCGGTGCTGGCGCTGAACGAGGTGAAGTCCATTCTGAAGGTCAGCGGCGAGAGCTATAAGAAGGAGGCCGCGAAACACCATCACCATTGATCGACATGGCGAACAAGGTCATCTACGCCGTTTACGAGGATCCCGAACTGCTGAAGGACGGGGCGCGCAAGCTGGTGTCCAACGGCATCAAGGTGAAGGACACGTGGTCGCCCTTCCCGATCCACGGCATCGACCCGATCATCGGGGTGAAGCGCACCCGGCTCGCCATCGCGGCGTTCATGTTCGGCATCACGGGCACATGCCTCGCCGGTTTCGGCATCTGGTACTTCAACATCTTCGACTGGCCGATGAACATCGGTGGCAAGCCGAGCCAGGCCTTCTACAAGAACCTGCCCGCCTTCGTGCCGGTGATGTTCGAGTTCACCGTGCTGTGCGCCGCGCACGGCATGTCCATCACCTACCTGATCCGCAACAAGACCCTGCCCGGCATGCCGGCCCGCAACCCGGACCCGCGCAGCACGGACGACAAGTTCATCATCGAAGTGCGCACCGCCGACAACCACGGCCACAGTGCCGAGGCCATCACCGGCCTGCTGCGCGAGACCCCGGTGTTCGAGATCAACGAACGCCAATACTGATGCAGATGAAGAGCATGAGCAAGTTATCGGTTGTCAGTTGTCAGTTGCCGGTCAACGCACCGGCCAGCCAGCCTGACAACGGGCAACGGACAACGAACAACTCTTTCGCCGTCGCTGGCCTTGTGCTGTTCTTGATGACCAGCTGCGGTGGCGATCCCAACAGCCCCGGCATGGAGTACATGCCCGACATGTACCGTAGCCCGGCCGTGGAAGCCTATGTGGACTACGGTCAGGACCCTTACTACTTCACCGAGGATTCGGCCCGTGTGCAACGCGACCGGCCGAGCGCCAAGCTGCCGCCCGCAGGCACCATTGCCTTCGCCAGCGATCCCGCCAAGGTGGCCTACAACATGCCCTACCCGTACCCGGATACCAACGAGGGGTATGAAGCGGCGGGCCTCGGCCTGAAAAGTCCCATCGCCATGACGGAGGCCACCGTGGAGAAGGGCAAGGTGCTGTATGAGAAGTTCTGCGACCATTGCCACGGCGCCAAGGGCGAGGGCGATGGCTCGGTGGTGAACAACGGCGGTTTCCCGCCTCCGGGATCCTACGCAGGCCCCCTGAAGGATGTGCCCGAGGGCAAGATCTTCCACGTGATCACCTACGGCAAGGGCATGATGGGCAGCCATGCCTCGCAGGTGAACAAGGAGGAGCGCTGGCTGCTGGTGCAGTACGTGAAGTACCTCCAGAACGGCGGAAAGATGACACGCGATGGCGCGGTGGCCGCAACGGCGGTTCCCCCGGCAGCGAACTGAACACGACGGACGACAACAGAACAGCAGCGATGAACTTCACCCTCAGCGATCGGGCGCGCAGCATCACCTTCGGGCTGATCATCCTGGGTGCCGTGGCCACCGTGGCCGGCATCATGGGCGACCACACCGACCACCACCAACGCACGTGGGCGAACCTGTTGGTGAACGGCTTCTTCTTCTTCGGCATCGGCCTGGGTGCCCTGTTCTTCTTCGCCCTCCAGAACGCCACAGAAACGGCATGGAGCGTGATGGTGAAGCGGGTGTTCGAGGGCCTCTTCAGCTATTTGAAGTGGGGCTGGATCCCGCTGGTGATCGTGTTCGCCGCAGCCAGCCTGCACATGAACCACCTGTACCACTGGATGGACCACACGCTGTACCACGAGTACATGGTGGGCGAGGGCGAAAGCGCGCAATACGTTGACGAGGCCGTGCAGGGCGCGGTGGCCAACCCCAACTACGACAGCCTGATCGCAGGCAAGAAGGCCTTCCTGAACCAGCCGTTCTTCTGGATCCGCACCATCGCCTACCTGGCCACCTTCGTGTTCTTCGCAGGCTGGTTCCGCAAGCAGAGCCTGCAGATGGACAAGGAGACGGGCGAGAGCCTGAACAAGCGGATGATCCTGAACTACAAGCGCAGCGCGCTGTTCCTCGTGTTCTTCGCGGTGTTCAGCAGCATCCTCGCGTGGGATTGGATCATGAGCATCGACACGCACTGGTTCAGCACGCTGTACGGCTGGTACACCTTCGCAGGCATGTGGGTGAGCGCGATGATCAGCGCGGTGATCCTGGTGCTGTACCTGAAGCGCAAGGGCTATCTGCCGCAGGTGAACAACAGCCACATCCACGACATGGGCAAGTGGGTGTTCGCCATCAGCTTCCTGTGGACCTACCTGTACTTCTCGCAGTTCATGCTGATCTGGTACAGCAACATCCCCGAGGAGGTCACCTATTTCCAGCAGCGCATCGACCACCATCCCGGCCTGATGTGGGGCACCTTCTTCATCAACTTCCTGGTGCCCATGGTGATGCTGATGAGCCGCGACGCCAAGCGCAGCCCGCGCTTCCTGATCCTCGTGGGCAGCATCATCTTCATCGGCCACTGGCTTGATGTGAACATGATGGTGATGCCCGGCAGCCTCGGCCACGACTTCCACGGCATCGGCCTGCTGGAGATCGGCATGTTCACCACCTTCCTCGGCATCTTCCTGTACACGGTGCTGAACGCCCTCACGAAGGCGCCGCTCACCGTGGTGAACCACCCGTACCTGGACGAAAGCGTACATCACCAGATCTGACCATGTACGGGGCACGCCGCAACCACATTGAACAAGACCGCCCTGTGAAGGGTTGATATCGAACGAACGATGACCAAGTTGTTGATCCTGATCGTCGTGGTGCTGGGCATCCTTGCGGTGGCGCAGCTCGCCCGCGTCTACGAACTCACGTCACGGTTGCGCGGCAAGCGCGAGGAGGAGATCTCCGACAGCGACAACCGGTTCAACGCCCGGCTGATGTGGATCTTCCTGCCGGTGTACTTCGGCTTCTTCATCTGGCTGGTGGTGGCCTATGGGGACAAGATGCTGCCCGTGGCGGCCAGCGAGCACGGCGCGGAAACGGACTGGCTCCTCAACTTCAACTGGTGGATCCTGATCATCGTGTTCGTGCTCACCAACGTGCTGCTCTTCTGGTTCGCCGGGAAGTACGTGTACAGCAAGGACCGCCGCGCCTACTGGCAGCCGCACAACAACAAGCTGGAGCTGGCGTGGACCGTGGCCCCTGCGGCGGTGCTGGCGGTCATCATCATCTACGGGCTGAACACGTGGGCGGACATCACTTCGCCTGCCTCGCCCGAAGCCGTACAGGTGGAGCTCTACGGCCGACAGTTCGACTGGACCGCGCGCTACCCCGGTGCCGATGGCAACCTCGGTGCCACCGACGTGCGCCTGATCAACGGCACCAACCCGCTGGGGATCGTGACCCGCGAAAGTGTGGCGACCCGCTTGGCCGAGCTGGGGCAGGAGATCGCCGCCGGGGACAGCACCCTGGCCCACGCGATCCTTTCCGATACGAAGAAGGATGAGCTGACCGAGCAGGTGGCCCGCATGCGCCGCCACGTGCAGCGCATCATCAACCTGCGCACGCTGATGGAGCATGACATCGCCGAGAAGGGCGTTGCCAGCACCTACCTCCACGGGGCCGATGACGTGGTGATCAAGGAATTCCACCTACCCGTGCGCCACGAGGCGAAGGTGCTGATCCGCAGCCAGGACGTGATCCACAGCGCCTACATCCCGCACATGCGCGCCCAGATGAACGCGGTGCCCGGCATGACCACGTTGATCAAGATGACGCCGACGATCACCACCGACAGCATGCGGTTGATCACGAAGAACGAAGCGTTCGATTTCATCCTCCTGTGCAACAAGATCTGCGGCGCCTCGCACTACAACATGCAGATGCCACTGGTGGTGACCGATGCCGCCACCTACGACGAGTGGTACGCGGAGGCCATCACGAAACCGTTCCAAGCGCCGGCCGAGGCCCCCAAGCCACCGGTGACGCCGGGGGATAGCGCCGCCACACCGGCCGCCATCGTTGCCCAGGCTCAACCGTCGCACTGAATAGAAAGGAATTGACGACCATGGGTGCCACAGCACACGCACACGCCGCCGGCCACGGGCACGAGGCGCACCACCACGAGGAGAGCTTCATCTCGAAGTACATCTTCTCGCATGATCACAAGATGATCAGCAAGCAGTTCCTCGTCACCGCCATCGTGATGGCCTGGGTGGCGGTGATCATGTCCCTGCTGTTCCGCCTACAGCTGGCCTGGCCTGGCGAAAGCTTCGCCTTCAGCAGCTTCTTCCTCGGGGAGAAGTGGGCACCCGGAGGCGTGCTCGACCCCAACATGTACCTGGCGCTGGTCACGATCCACGGCACCATCATGGTGTTCTTCGTGCTCACCGGCGGCCTGTCGGGCACCTTCGCCAACCTGCTGATCCCCTTGCAGCTGGGCGCGCGCGACATGGCGAGCGGCTTCATCAACATGCTCTCGTACTGGTTCTTCTTCCTCAGCAGCGTGGTGATGCTGGCCTCGCTGTTCGTGGAAGGCGGGCCTGCCAGCGCCGGATGGACCGTGTATCCGCCGCTGAGCGCGCTGCCGCAGGCCATGCCGGGTTCCGGCGCGGGCATGACGCTGTGGCTGGTGAGCATGACGTTGTTCATCGCCAGCTCGCTGATGGGCGGCCTCAACTACGTGGCCACCGTGCTGAACCTGCGCACCAAGGGCATGAAGATGACCCGCATGCCGCTGACCATGTGGGCGATCTTCCTGACGGCGGTGATCGGCATCCTGAGCTTCCCGGTGCTGTTGAGCGCGGCCCTGCTGCTGCTGCTGGACCGCTCGCTGGGCACCAGCTTCTACCTGAGCGACATCTACATCGCTGGCGAAGCGCTGGACAATACCGGCGGCAGCCCCATCCTGTTCCAGCATCTGTTCTGGTTCCTTGGGCACCCCGAGGTGTACATCGTGATCCTGCCCGCCTTCGGCATCACCTCGGAGATCATCTCCACCAATGCGCGCAAGCCCATCTTCGGCTACCGCGCCATGATCGGCTCATTGATCGCCATCGCCTTCCTCAGCTTCATCGTGTGGGGGCACCACATGTTCGTCACCGGCATGAACCCCTTCCTCGGCAGCGTGTTCGTGTTCACCACCCTGCTCATCGCCATCCCCTCGGCGGTGAAGGTGTTCAACTACATCACCACCCTGTGGCGCGGCAACATCGTCTTCACCCCGGCCATGCTGTTCAGCACCGGGCTGGTGGCCACCTTCATCGCAGGCGGCCTCACGGGGATCATCCTTGCGGACAGCGCGCTGGACATCAACATCCACGACACCTACTTCGTGATCGCCCACTTCCACATCGTGATGGGCATGAGCGCCATCTTCGGCATGTTCGCGGGCATCTACCACTGGTTCCCGAAGATGTATGGCAAGATGATGAACACGAAGCTGGGCTATGCCCACTTCTGGATCACCTTCGTGTGCGCCTTCGGCGTGTTCTTCCCCATGCACTTCATCGGCCTGGCTGGCGCGCCCCGTCGCTATTACAGCTACAGCGAGTTCCCGATGTTCGATGGCGTGGTGGACCTCAACATCCTGGTCACGGTGTTCGCCATCATCGGCGCGCTGGCCCAGGTGATCTTCACCTACAACTTCTTCTACAGCGTGTTCCGTGGCCCCAAGGCCGTGCAGAACCCGTGGAAGAGCAACACCCTCGAGTGGACCACGCCGGTGGAGCACATCCATGGCAACTGGCCCGGCCCGCTGCCCGTGGTGCATCGCTGGCCCTACGATTACAGCAAGCCCGGCAAGGCCGAGGATTGGGTGAGCCAGATCACACCGCTGGAAGAAGGCGAGGAGGAGCATTGATCCCTCCCGGCTCCGGCCAAGCATTGGAATGTCCGCATCTTTGGGTGCGGACATTCGCTTTTTGATGCGGACGCTCTTCCTCCTGCTCGCCTGGTGTACTGCGGTGTGCGCCCGTCCGCAATTGTTGGACAGCATCGCCCTGTTCACGCAGGAGTCCCCGCGTCCCATCATCCGTCTGGACATGAAAGGCTCGTTCGTGAGCAACCACAACGTGCGCATGATGGGGGTGAAGGTGGGCCTTCAGCATGCCCGGCGCTTCCAGTACGGTGTGGGCTACAGCTTCCTCTTCACGCCGGTGGTGCAGGACAGGTATGTGCATGGGCTGGGCACACGTTCATCGCGGTTGCGCATGGGCTATTTCAACGCCTATGTGGACTATGCTTTCTACCAGCGCGGCCCCTGGGAGGTGCGCATCCCGGTGCAACTGGGCGTGGGCAGCGGCTCGGTGATCTACCGCGATGCCATGGACCGGAAGCAGAAGCTGTTCCGCTCCGGGCTTATCGTCTACGAGCCGTGCATGACCGTTCAATACCGTTTCCTCAAGTATTTCGGTGTGGGCGCGGGCTGGGGCTACCGGCTGGTGATCCGCACGAGGCACAGCCTGGACGAGCGGCTCACGGCACCGATCTACACGTTCGGTCTGCGGATCTTCTTCGAGGAGATCTATCGGGACATCGGGAGGTGATACCGATGTGACTTTCAGAATAGTCCAAAGGACTTTTTGAAAGTCTACAGTGTCTCCGACGCGCCATAGCGCTTTGGCGACGGCGCGGTACATGCCGTGTGTACGAACAAAGGGTCGGATGAGGCGAAGCCGAGATCGGACCATATTGTTTGTCACAACGGCATGATCCCGGCACGACCGTACTTTTGAGCGCATGGCCGGTGGTTTCGACGTCCGCAACGAGCAGCGCTCCGCCTCCGACAAGGAGATGGAGCAGGTGCTGCGCCCGCGCCAGTTCGGTGAGTTCGCCGGGCAGAAGGCGGTGACCGACAACCTGAAGGTGTTCGTGCAGGCGGCGAAGCAGCGCGGGGAAGCATTGGACCACGTGCTGCTGCATGGCCCTCCCGGCTTGGGTAAGACCACATTGGCCAACATCATCGCGCAGGAGATGGGCGTGGGCATCCGCATCACCAGCGGCCCCGTGCTGGACAAGCCCGCCGACCTCGCGGGCCTGCTCACCAACCTGGAGGCGCACGACGTGCTCTTCATCGACGAGATCCACCGCCTTACGCCCGTGATCGAGGAGTACCTGTACAGCGCCATGGAGGATTACCGGATCGACCTGGTGATCGATGCGGGGCCCAATGCGCGCACGGTGCAGATCGCGCTGAACCCTTTCACATTGGTGGGTGCCACCACGCGTAGTGGATTGCTTACGGCACCGTTGCGCGCGCGCTTCGGCATCAACAGCAGGCTGGATTACTACGATGCCGCCACGCTGAAGGGCATCATCAAGCGCAGCGCGGGGTTGCTGAACGTGCCCATCGTGGAGGAGGCCGCCGACGAGATCGCGCGCCGCAGCCGGGGCACGCCGCGCATCGCGAACGCCCTGCTGCGCCGGGTGCGTGATTTCGCCCAGATCCAAGGCAACGGCACCATCGACCTTGCCATCGCCCAGCATGCGCTGAAGGCGCTGAACGTTGATGCGCATGGCCTCGACGAGATGGACAACCGCATCCTCGGCGCCATCATCGACAAGTTCAGCGGCGGGCCGGTGGGCTTGAACACCGTGGCCACGGCGGTAGGCGAGGAGGCGGGCACCATTGAAGAAGTGTACGAGCCCTTCCTGATCATGGAAGGCTACCTACAGCGCACCCCGCGCGGCAGGCAGGCCACGGAGCGTGCGTACAAGCACCTGGGGCGTGTGCCGCAGGTGAAGCCGGGCAGCTTGTTCGAGTAGCCAGCGATCGCGTCTTCGAGTGCGGGGGTCCACTGTGTGCGCCTGCGTAGGTTTGAAGTCCCTACCCATGAGCAAGATCTCCATCCGCTTCTTCGACGATCGCGAGGTGCGGGCCGTATGGGACGAGGAACGCGCCAAGTGGTGGTTCAGCGTGTTGGACATGGTGGCCGTGCTCACCGACCAGAACGACTACGAGAAGACACGCAACTATTGGAAATACCTCAAGGCCAAATTGAAGCGGGAGGGCAGCGGAGTGGTTAGTGCCACTACCCAGTTGAAACTACTCGCCCCGGACGGCAAGAAGCGCCTGACCGACATGCTCGACCACGATGGCATCATCGCACTGGGCAAACAATTCCCGAGCAGGAAGGCGAACCGCTTCATCCAATGGTTCATCCACAGCGATGAAAGCGTGGATGGGAAAAGCAGGACAAAGGCTTATGCCCTGTTCGAGAGCTCGCTCATCGACAGCATCGAGGTGGGCACCGCCAAGGGCCTCCAACAGATCCACGCCTACCTGTTCGGTGGCCTGTACCCGTTCGCCGGGCAGATCATACCAATGTGACTTTCAGAATAGTCCAAAGGACGTTCTGAAAGTCTACAGTGGTACATGCCGTGTGTACAAACAAATAGTCAGATGAGGCGCAGCCGAGATCGGACTATATTGTTTGTCACAACGGTATCAGGCAGAAGAACATCTCGAAGGGCGGCTTCCAGTTCGCCACATCGCACTTCCTCGGCACCACCTTGGCGCAGATCGACCGCATGCCGGAGGGCACGTTCGAGGAGATCGTGGGCAAGTACGTGGAGATGAACGTGGCGCACCCGTTCATGGAAGGCAACGGCCGCAGCACACGGATATGGCTTGACCTGATCCTGAAGAAGCGCCTCAGGAAATGCGTGGACTGGAGCCGGATAGGTAAGAAGGAATACATGGGCGCGATGATGCAGAGCGCCGTACACGCCGATCCCCTGAAGAAGCTGCTGAAGAGCGCGCTGACCGATGAGATCCACAGCCGGGAGATGTTCATGAAAGGGATCGACCACTCGTACTACTACGAAGAGGAGTGACCGGGCAGCGGGGGGGGACACAGGCCGCCCCGTTCCGTCCCATCAAAAGGTCATGGTTTTCCAGTATTGTGGGTTCGGTATCAGTTCCCTTCCTTTGGCTGCTCGCAACGCCTGTGCGACCCACCACCTCCACAACACATCCGGCCATGAAAGCTGCCCTACTCCGCACGGCGACCGCCGCCGCATGCAACTTCGTTCTCGTGCTCGGCGTACTGGGTCAGTGTGTAACACTTTCACCTTGGTCCCCGACCATTGTACCCACCCCACCCGAACGCCCGGGTTGTGACGGGTATGTCAACATAAGTGTGTGCTATGTCAACTCCGTGAGCACATACCAACTGGTCAATGTCGGAACGGGGGGGAGCTTCGGGGGGCAGATGAATGGCTGCGGTTGGGGAGGGAACGGATGTGGGGGAGGATGCCTGTACAACTTTTGGAGCCTTGCTCCGGGCGATTATGTGTTCAGCATGATGAATGCCGGTGAACCTTGTGCTTCGTTCCCCTTCAGTGTGCCAGCCGTGGGGCCGGAGCATGAACTCGTGCTCCATGAAGTCGCTCGCGAACTGCCCGAAGATGCCTGCGATGCACCCGGCTGGCTGGAGATGTCCTACGGCCTGCCCGCGCCCAACTGTCTGCCACCTGTCAGCTCTCGCTTGTACATGAACGATAGCCCCACTGGTCCGTGGATCGATGGCGTGATCAACGGCGGCACCATCCGTTTCGACGGGGTGCCCTTGTCCACCGCCTACTACGTAACGGCCAGTGCCGGCGCGCTGGGCGATCAGTTCCCGATAACGGTGGATGGTGATGCGTGCCCCAGCTTGGGCAACGGGGCCTCGGCGGTTGAAGCCGCCCAACTATGCGCGCCCGGCCGTATCCAAGGCACGGTGAACGATGTGGGATGCCCGGTGAGTGTAGCCGTAGTGGGCGTGAACGGGAGCGTTTCCCATACGGTGCAGTGGGATGGCCCCAACTGGTGGGCTGAGGTGGGTGCCGGGCAGTATGCCGTGGCCATCGCTTCGGGCGGTGGTGCCTGCGTGGAGGAATATGTGGTGGAGGTGGATGCGAACACGGACTGCCCACCCTTGGGCGGCATGCCTTCCACCCAAGATGCCACCGCGAATGCGCAGGGTCGGATAAGCGGCACCGTGCCCCAGTCGGGTTGCACGGTCACAGTGAGCGTGACCCCGCAACCCGGCGGCCAAGCCCTTACGGTGACTTGGGAAAGCGCCACGAGTTGGTACGCAGAGGCTCCGGCGGGTCACTACAACGTGGTGCTCAGTGCTGGTGCTGGCAATTGCGTGGAAGAGCATGCGGTACATGTAGGTGGGGTGCAGTCATGCGTTGCCACAGCCCAGTTGGAATTGGTCGTGGCCCAGACCATCGCAGGCCTACCCAATGGCTCTGTTACCTACTCGCTGTCCAATGAGTCTGGTGAAAGCTATTGGATGAGCTTCACGGACCATGCCACGCAAGAGGTATCGACCTCCGGAGGCACTACCGGAGTCACCATCAACCTGTATGCGGGCGAGTATTCGGTCGCGCTGCACGGAACGTCGGGATGCGTGACTGCCCTGAGTGACGTGATCGTGCCATGTATGTCCCCCGTCATCCAATACCCCGATGTGGATGGTGATGGGTACGGTGACCCGAACTCCGGCGTGCCACTGTGCCGGGTGCTGGACGGCCATGTCCTGAATTCTGGGGATTGCAACGACAATGATTCGACGAGACACAACGGCGTGCTGGCGCGGAAGGATGCCGATGGTGACGGGTATGGCATTGGCCCGATCGAACTGAAGTGCCCGCCTCTCACGG
>JAHBUM010000044.1 GCA_019638075.1 Flavobacteriales bacterium
CTCCGTCCTAATTGCTCCGCCTGTGGCGGAGCAACGGTTTTTGAACCACAGATGAACACAGATGGACACAGATGCCGCAGCCATCGATCCGTGTCGATCAGAGTTCATCCGTGGTTGGATCGAATTAGGACGGAGCTCTAATAGGCCTGTGTCGTAACCTGTCAGGCAGGCGCGGCGGGAATGCCAATGCGGCGGGTGTGTCCGGATCATGACGGAGGTCCAATACCGACATGAACGCGAAAAGGGCGCCTTCCGGCGCCCTTCGCACATTTCGTTCAGCAGGCGATCATTCGCTCTTGGCCTCTTCCCCACCTTCGGCTTTGGGCGCAGCCTTGCCGCTGGTGCGGCGGGTGCGGCGCGTCTTCTTCGCCGTGCCTGCGGCCTTCTCCTTGGTGTAGGTGGCATTGAAGTCCACCAGCTCGATCATGGCCATCTCGGCGGCATCGCCCAAGCGGTTGCCCAGCTTGATGATGCGGGTGTAGCCACCGGGGCGGCTGGCCACCTTCGGCGCCACGTCGCGGAACAGTGCTGCGGTGGCCTCCTTGTTCTGCAGCTCGCTGAAGACCACACGGCGGCTGTGCGTGGTATCCTCCTTGCTCTTGGTGATCAAGGGCTCCACGTACAGGCGCAGGGCTTTAGCCTTTGCCAATGTGGTCTCAATGCGCTTGTGGTCGATCAGGGAGATCGCCAGGTTGCTCAACAGCGCGTCGCGGTGGGCCTTCTTGCGGCCGAGCGCGTTGTTCTTGTTTCCGTGTCTCATGGCTGTATCCTCTTCATCGTGGCGTGGCGGCGGGCGGACCATGGTCCGCCCCTGCTACGTCACTCTTTATCCAGTTTGTACTTGCTCACGTTCATGCCGAAGCTCAGGCCCTTGTTCTCCACCAGGTCCTCCAGCTCGGTGAGGCTCTTCTTCCCGAAGTTGCGGAACTTAAGGAGATCGTTCTTGTTGAAGGAAACGAGATCGCCGAGGGTCTCGATGTCCGCAGCCTTCAGGCAGTTCAGCGCGCGCACGCTCAGGTCCATGTCCACCAATTTGGTCTTCAGGAGAGTGCGCATGTGCAGGCTGGTCTCGTCGAACTCGTCCGACTCCACCACGCTGCTAACACCACCACGCTCCTCCACATCCATGGTGATGCGCTCATCGCTGAACAGCATGAAGTGGTGGATCAGGATCTTCGCGGCCTCCTGCAGGGCGTTCTTCGGCGTGATGCTGCCGTCGGACACCACTTCGATGGTGAGCTTCTCGTAGTCGGTCTTCTCCTCCACGCGGGTGTTCTCCACCGTGTACTTCACGTTCTTGATCGGCGTGAAGATGCTGTCGATGGCGATGGTGCCCACAGGAGCGGTCTCCGACTTGTTCTCGTCAGCAGGCACATACCCACGGCCTTTGCCCACGGTGAGCTCCACGTGCAATTTCACGCCGCTCTCCATGTGCGCGATCACCAGATCCGGGTTCAACACCTGGAAGCCGGTGGTGTGCTTGCCGATGTCGCCGGCGGTGAAGCGGTCCTTGCCGGTCACGGTGAAGGAGACCTTCTCGGTGCTCACATCATCGAGCTGGCGGCGGAAGCGCACCTGCTTCAGGTTGAGCACGATCTCGGTCATGTCCTCGATGACGCCCTTGATGGTGCTGAACTCGTGGTCCACACCATCGATGCGCACCGCGGTGATGGCATGGCCTTCGAGGCTGCTGAGCAGGATCCGGCGCAGGGCATTGCCGATGGTGATGCCGTAGCCCGGCTCCAAAGGGCGGAACTCGAAGGTGCCGCGGTTGTCATCGGATTCGATCATCGTGACCTTGTCGGGCCGCTGGAATTCGAGAATGGGCATGATCTGTTGTCGGTTGTTCGTTGTCTGTTGTTCGTTGTCAGTCCTCCGTGTTCATCCACCGCCCGCCGCCTGACAACCAACGGCTGGCAACTGTTCACTATTTCGAGTACAATTCCACGATGAGCTGCTCCCGGATGGTCTCGGGGATCTGCGCGCGCTCGGGTGCGGCGATGTACCTACCGGTCATGCTCTGGGGGTTCCACTCCAGCCAGTCGAACCGGCGGTTGCTCACAGATACGCTGTTGCTGATGGCCTCCAAGCTGCGGCTGCGCTCACGCACGGCCACGTTCTGGCCCGGACGCAGGGTATAGCTCGCCACGTTCACCACATCGCCATCCACGGTGATGTGCCCGTGGCTCACCAGCTGGCGGGCCGCACGGCGGGTGGGGGCGATGCCCAGGCGGAACACCGTGTTGTCCAGGCGGGCTTCGCAGAGCTGTAGCAGCACCTCGCCGGTGATGCCACGCTTACTGGCCGCCAAGTTGTACATCTTCTCGAACTGGCGCTCGAGGATACCGTAGGTGTACTTCGCCTTCTGCTTCTCGCGGAGCTGGGTGCTGTACTCGCTATCCTTCTTGCGACGGCGTGCATTGGGGCCGTGCTGTCCGGGGGCGTGGGGCTTGCGCTCCAGCCACTTGTCCGGGCCGTAGATCGCTTCCTGGAATTTGCGGGCGATCCGGGTCTTGGGTCCTGTGTAACGTGCCATTCTTCTTTTCTTTTGGGTGCGTGCTCCGCACCAACAACAGAGCGTGCGTCCACACGCTCCTACGGGTTATTAAACGCGGCGCTTTTTAGGGGGGCGGCAGCCGTTGTGGGGCATCGGGGTGATGTCGACGATCTCGGTGACCTCGACACCGTTGTTGTGCAGGGCGCGGATGGCGCTCTCGCGTCCGCCTCCGGGGCCTTTGACGAACACCTTCACCTTGCGCAGGCCGAGTTCGTGGGCTTCGCGTGCGGCTTCTTCGGCGCTGAGCTGGCCCGCGTAGGGCGTGTTCTTCTTGCTGCCGCGGAAGCCGTTCTTGCCGGAGGAGGACCAACTGATCACCTCGCCTTTGTTGTTCGTCAGGCTGATGATGAGGTTGTTGAACGTGGCTTGGATGTGGGCCTGACCGAAGGCCTCCACCACCACCTTCTTCTTTTTCTTCTTACCGGCGGCGGCGCCGCCCTTGCCTTCTTGCTTTGCCATGTGTCGTTGTCTATTGGTCGGGGAACTGACCATTGTCGCCCAAGCCGGGCGAGGCATGCCTCGTCCCTACTTGGTCGCTTTCTTCTTGTTTGCCACCGTTTTCCGTTTGCCCTTGCGGGTGCGGCTGTTGGTGCGGGTACGCTGGCCGCGCACAGGAAGCCCTGCGCGGTGGCGTGTGCCCCGGTAGCTGCCGATGTCCATCAGGCGCTTCACGCTCAGCTGCACTTCGCTGCGCAGGGCGCCCTCCACCTTGATGTTGTCGTTGATGAACTGGCGGATCTTGCCTTGGTCATCATCGGTCCAGTCCTCCACCTTGGTGTCGGGGTCCACACCGGCCTGCTCCAGAATGGAGAGGGCCGTGCTGCGGCCGATGCCGTAGATGTAGGTGAGGCCGATCGCTCCTCGCTTGCTCTTGGGTAGGTCGATACCTGCTATACGTGCCATGCTCGTTCAGTTGATGTTCTCAGCCCTGACGCTGCTTGAACTTCGGGTTCTTCTTGTTGATGATGTACAGACGCCCTTTGCGGCGGACGATCTTGCAATCCGCCGAGCGTGGTTTGAGGGAGGCCCTGACCTTCATGGTTTCCTGGGTATCGTGTCTTAACTCTTGTAACGGAACGTGATGCGTCCTTTGCTCAGGTCGTACGGGCTCATCTCCACCTTCACCTTGTCACCAGGCAGGATCCGGATGTAGTGCATCCGCATCTTGCCCGAGATGTGGGCGATGATCACGTGACCGTTCTCCAACTCCACGCGGAACATGGCATTGCTCAACGCCTCTTTGATGACGCCGTCCTGCTCTATGGTCCCCGTTTTGCTCATTCCGTTCGTTTCCTTCCTTTTTTCATGTGTCGACCCGGTGGGTCGACGCTACGATCATTTCAATGTGGGGTGTGAAATTTCACGCCCCTGCCAATTCACCTTTCTGTTCCAATACATCCTCGATGTACTGGAACGTGGATAGGACCTCTGCCTTGCCTGGTCGGACGACCACCGTGTGCTCGAAATGGGCGCTGGGCTTGCCGTCGCGTGTTACCACGGTCCAGCCATCGCTCAACTGCTTCACCTCCTTCACACCCATGTTTATCATGGGCTCGATGGCCAGCGCCATGCCGCTCTGCAACCGCACACCGTGTCCGCGACGGCCGTAGTTCGGCACTTCGGGCGCTTCGTGCAGCTTGCGGCCCACGCCGTGCCCCACCAGTTCGCGTACCACGCCATAGCCGTTCTTCTCGGCATGGCTCTGGATCGCGTACCCGATGTCGCCCGTGCGGCTGTTCTCCACCGCCGCTGCGATGCCCAGCTTCAGGCACTCCTGCGTCACCTGCAACAGCCTGCGCGTCTCCGGTGCCACATCGCCCACACAGAAGGTGTAGGCGCTGTCGCCATAGAAACCGTTCATCAGCACACCGCAGTCCACGCTGGCCACGTCGCCGTCGCGCAGTTGCCGGTCGCCCGGCAGGCCGTGTACGACCTCTTCGCTCACGCTGATGAGCAGCGTGCTCGGGCAGCCATACAAGCCTTTGAAGCCCGGTACGCCGCCGTTATCCCGGATGAACTCTTCCGCCAATGCGTCGAGCTTCCCGGTGGTCATGCCCGGCCCGATGTGGCGTGCCACTTCGGCCAAGGTCCTACCAACAAGCAAAGAACTCTCCTTCACCAATGCGACTTCGTCATCGCTCAGGATGATCACGGCCTTGCCCATGATCTATCCAGCCATGCCGTAAGCCGCGCCTCCCGAACGGCCCTTGATGCGTCCCGACTTCATCAGGCCATCATAGTGCCGCATCAACAAATGACTTTCGATCTGCTGCAACGTGTCCAACAACACGCCCACCATGATCAACAACGAGGTGCCCCCGAAGAACTGCGCGAAGCCCTGCTTCACACCGGCCATGCCCACGAAGGCCGGCAGGATGGCCACCAAGCCCAAGAAGATGGCACCCGGCAGGGTGATGCGCGAGAGCAGTTCGTCGATGTGGCCTGCCGTGCTCTTGCCGGGCTTCACACCGGGGATGAAGCCGCCGTTGCGCTTCATGTCATCGGCCAGCTGGTTCGGGTTCACGGTGATGGCCGTGTAGAAGTACGTGAAGGCCACCACCATGAGGAACAGGGTCAGGTTGTAGAAGACACCCTGGCTGTTCGCCATGCTCACCAGCCATTGCGGCGGGTTGTCGAACGCCTGTGCCAGGTACATCGGCACCAGCACGATGGCCTGCGCGAAGATGATCGGCATCACACCGGCCGCGTTCACCTTCAGGGGGATGTAGTTGCGCACGCCGCCGTACTGCTTGTTGCCCTGCACGCGCTTGGCGAACTGTACCGGGATGCGCCGTGTGCCCTGCACCAGCAGGATGCAACCCGCGATGATGAGCACCCAGATCACCACCTCCACCAGCAGTAGCACCGGACCACCGCCGCCAGGACCCATGCGGCCCACCGCCTCCTGCACGAAGGCTTGCGGCAGTTGCGCGATGATGCCGATCATGATGATGAGCGAGATGCCGTTGCCCAAGCCGCGCTCGGTGATGCGCTCGCCGAGCCACATCACGAACAGCGTGCTACAGGTGAGGATCACGATACTGGTGAACAGCCAGAACTGCGGGTTCGCCACCTGGCGGGCGCTTTCATCTATGGTCGCGTAGATGTAGCTGGGCGCCTGGAACACGCAGATGAGGATGGTGAGGTAGCGCGTCCACTGGTTGATCTTGCGACGGCCGCTCTCCTCGCGCTGCATCTTCTGCACCGCAGGCACGGCGATACCGGCCAACTGCATGATGATGGACGCGGAGATGTACGGCATGATGCCCAAGGCGAAGATGCTCGCACGGGTGAAGGCGCCGCCGGTGAAGATCGAGAGGATCTCCACGATGCCGCCACCGCCGCTCGCACCTGTGGCCGCCAACCGCGCGCTGTCCACGCCGGGCAGCACGATGAAGCTGCCGATGCGGTACACCAGCAGCAGACCCAGCGTGATGAGGATGCGGTTACGCAGCTCCTCGATGCGCCAGATGTTCTTGATCGTGTCGATCAGGTTCTTCATGCCTTCTCAGCTACGGTCACGATGGTCTCCGTCTTCCCTCCTTTGGCCTCGATGGCCGCTTTCGCCGTGGCGCTGAACGCATGCGCGGTGATGTTCAGGGCGCTCTTGATCTCGCCGCGACCCAGCACCTTCAGTTTGTCGTTCTTCGCGATGAGGCCGTTGTTGTACAGCACCTCGGGCGTGATGGCGGTCAGCTTCCTCTTCTCCGCAAGGGTCTGGATCGCGTCCAGGTTGATGCCCTTGTACTCCACGCGGGTGGGGTTGGTGAAGCCGAACTTCGGCAGGCGGCGCGTCAGGGTCGTCTGGCCACCTTCGAAACCACGCTTGTGGTTGTAGCCAGCCTGGGCCTTCTGGCCCTTGTGGCCTTTCGTGGAGGTGCCACCACGACCGCTGCCCTGGCCTCGGCCGATGCGTTTCTCCTTCTTCGTGGCCCCCTCAGCGGGCTTCAGTTTGCTCAAGTCCATGGTCTTGCTCTTCTAAAAGGTTCAGGCCTCCTTCACGCTCACCAAGTGGTTCACCTTGGCCACCATGCCGCGGATCTGCGGGGTGCCTTCGACCACGGCGATCTTGCCGATGCGGCCGAGTCCGAGGGCCTTCAGGGTGTCCTTCTGCCGCTTGGGGCACTTGATCTGGCTGTGTACCTGGGTGATGGTCAACTTGCTCATTGCTTCGTCCGCCGGTAGCCCGTGCGGCTCGGTTTTATCCGTTGAATACGCGTTCCAGTTTGATGCCACGCTGGCGGGATACCGCGTTGGCATCGCGCATGCTCACCAGCGCCTCGATCGTGGCCTTCACCACGTTGTGCGGGTTGCTGCTGCCCTTGCTCTTGGCCAGCACGTCGGTCACGCCCACACTCTCCAGCACGGCGCGCATGGCGCCACCGGCGATAACGCCCGTACCGTGCGCGGCAGGCTTCAGGAACACCTGCGCTCCTGCGAACTTGCCTTCCTGCGGGTGCGGGATGGTGCCTTTCAGCACGGGCACCTTCACCAGGTTCTTCTTCGCGTCGTCGATGCCTTTGGCGATGGCCTCCTGCACCTCCTTCGCCTTGCCCAGGCCATGGCCCACCACACCGTTCTCGTTCCCCACCACCACGATGGCGGCGAAGGTGAACGTGCGACCACCCTTGGTCACCTTGGTCACGCGGTTCAATGCCACGAGCTTATCCTTCAGCTCGAGATCGCTGCTCTTGACCTTCTTCGTATTCGTCGTTTCAGACATGTGTTCGGTGTGATCAGAAATTGAGGCCTGCTTCGCGGGCTGCTTCGGCCAGTGCCTTCACCCGGCCATGATAGAGGTATCCGTTGCGATCGAAGACCACCTTCTCGATACCGGCCGCCTTCGCCTTTTCGGCGATGGCTGCGCCAACGATCTTGGCTTGCTCGATCTTGGGCACGCTCGATGCCTTCTTGTCCTTCAGGCTCGACGCGCTCACCAGCGTGCGGCCGGCTTCGTCGTCGATGATCTGGGCGTACATGCCCGTGTTGCTGCGGTAGACCGAGAGGCGCGGACGCTCCGTGGTGCCGTGCACGTTCTTGCGCACACGGGTCTTGATCTTCAGGCGGCGGTTGATGCGGTCGAATGCCATGGTCGTTCTTATTTACCAGCTGCTTTACCGGCCTTGCGACGCACGATCTCGCCCACGAAACGGACACCCTTGCCTTTGTACGGCTCGGGTTTGCGCAGGCTGCGGAGCTTGGCGGCCACCTGGCCGATGAGTTGCTTGTCCGCGCTCTCGAGGCGGATGATCGGGTTCTTACCCTTTTCCTGGGCCGCGCTCACCTTGATCTGCGGTGGCAGGTCGAGGGTCACGGTGTGCGAGAAGCCTAACGCGAGGTTCAGCTGCTGGCCTTTCGTGGTGGCGCGGTAACCCACACCCACCAGCTCCTGCTCGATCACGAAGCCTTCGGCGGCGCCCTTCACCATGTTGGCGATGAGCGCGCGGTACAGGCCGTGCTTCGCGCGGTGCGGCTTGGCGTCGCTGGGGCGCGAGACCGTGATCCCGGTACCCTCCTGTTTCAGGGTGATATCCGGATCCACGGCTTGCTCCAGCGTGCCCTTCGGACCCTTCACGGTCACCAGGTTCTTGTCGCTGATCGTGACCTGCACCCCCTTGGGTACATCGATCGGTGCTTTTCCAATTCGTGACATCTTCTTCGGGTCTTAGCTCACGTAGCACAGTACTTCACCACCCACGTTCAGCGTACGGGCCTCCTTGTCGGTGACCACACCCTTGCTGGTGGAGATGATGGCCACGCCGAGGCCGTTCAGCACGCGGGGCAGATCGCCGGCGTGGGCGTATTTGCGCAGGCCGGGGGAGCTCACGCGGGTGAGTTCCTTGATGGCGCTCTGACGCGTCTGCGTGTTGTACTTCAATGCGATCTTGATCAGGCCCTGCTTGCCGTCGTCCTCGGCCTTCCAGGACAGGATGTAGCCCTTGTCGTAAAGGATGCGCGTGATGTCCTTCTTCAGGTTGCTCGCGGGCACCTCCACGACCTTCTTGCGCGCCTGGATGGCGTTGCGCAGGCGGGTCAGGTAATCGGCGATGGGATCGGTCGTCATTGTCTTTTCTTGTCTTTGTGTTGGGGTGTGGAATTCCAGACCCCTGCCATCTGTTTACCAGCTGCCTTTCGTTACTCCGGGGATCTTGCCTTCCAGCGCCATCTGGCGGAACATGTTGCGGCTGATGCCGAACACGCGCATGTAACCGCGCGGGCGGCCGGTGAGCTGGCAACGGTTGTGCATGCGCACCTTGCTGCCGTTCACGGGAAGCTGTTGCAGCTTGTCCCATTCGCCCGCCTTCTTCAGCTCGGCGCGCTTGGCGGCGTACTTCTCCACCATCCTGGCGCGCTTGCGCTCGCGCGCTTTCATCGATTCCTTGGCCATGGTTTCTTTTGTTGGGGCGCAGGGTCCTGCGCCCGTACATTATTTCTTGTCCTTGTCAGAGAATGGGAATCCGAATGCGTTCAGCAGGGCCTTGGCCTCCTCGTCGGTGTTGGCCGTGGTCACGAAGGTGATGTCCATGCCTTGGATCTTCGTCACCTTGTCGATGTCGATCTCCGGGAAGATGATCTGCTCCTTCACGCCGAAGGTGAAGTTGCCGTGGCCATCGAACCCTTTCGCAGGCACGCCGCGGAAGTCACGGGTACGGGGCAGGCTCACCGCGATCAGGCGGTCGAGGAACTCGTACATCTTGTCGCCACGGAGGGTGACACGCGCGCCGATGGGCATGCCCTTGCGCAGCTTGAAGTTGCTGATGTCCTTGCGGGACACGGTCTGCACGGCCTTCTGACCGGCGATGGCCGTCATCTCCACGATGGCGTTCTCCACGATCTTCTTGTCGCCCACGGCGCTGCCCAGGCCCTGGTTCAGGTTGATCTTGGTGATCTTGGGCACCTGCATGGAGCTGGTGTAGCCGAACTCCTTCTGGAGGGCCGGAGCCACCTCGTTCTTGTATTTGGCGCGAAGCCGGGGTACGTAGCTCATGACTTCTTACTTGGCTGCCTTTTTCTTGGTCTTCACGTAGCGCTCCAGCACGCCTTCCTTGTTAGCCTTGCGGCCCACGCGGCCCGGTGTGCCGGTCTTCGCGTCGATCAGCATCAGGTTGCTGATGTGGATGGCGCCCTCCTTGTCCACGATGCCGCCCTGGGGGGTGGCCGTGGTGGGCTTGCTGTGCTTCTTGTTGATGTTGAGGCCCTCGACGATGGCGCGCATGCGTACACGGTCCACTTCGAGCACGCGGCCCTCCTTGGAGCGCTCAACGCCGGCGAGCACCTTCACCATGTCGCCTTTCTTGATGTGTGTCTTCTTCTGCATGGCTCAGAGTACTTCGGGGGCCAGGGAGATGATCTTCATGAATTTCTTCTCGCGCAGCTCCTTGGCCACGGGGCCGAAGATGCGGGTGCCCTTCATTTCGCCAGCGGCGTCGAGGATCACCACGGCGTTGTCGTCGAAGCGGATGTAGCTGCCGTCCTTGCGGCGGGTCTCCTTCTTGGTGCGCACCACCACCGCCTTGTGTACGGTGCCTTTCTTGGCCCCGCCGTTGGGCATGGCGTCCTTGATGCTCACCACGATGGTGTCACCGATGCGGGCGTAGCGGCGGGCCGTGCCACCGAGCACGCGGATGCAGAGCACCTCCTTGGCGCCGCTGTTGTCGGCCACATTGAGCCGGGATTCCTGTTGGATCATCGCTTGGTCTCGGGTTTACTTGGCACGTTCCACGATCTCCACTACACGCCAGCGTTTCAGCTTGCTGATGGGGCGGGTCTCGCTGATGCGGACCGTGTCGCCGATGTGGGCCTCGCCCTTCTCGTCGTGCGCCATGAAGGTGCTGGAACGCTTCACGAACTTGCCGTACTTCGGGTGCATCACGCGACGCTCCACGGTCACCACGATGCTCTTGTTCATCTTGTCGCTGGTGACGATGCCGATACGCTCCTTGCGGAGGTTCCGCTCAACGGTGGTCGGGGTCGTGCTCATTTCGTTGTCTTGTTGGCGAGTTCACGCTTGCGCAGCTCGGTGAGGATGCGGGCCACCTCCTTGCGTTTGGTGCGGAGCTGCACCGGGCTTTCGATCGGGCTCACGGTGTGCGCGAAGCGCAGGCGGGTGAGCGATGTGCGCTCCTCCTGGAGCTTGTCGTTCAGCTCCACCACCGTCAGGTCCTTCAGTTCGGTTCCTTTCTTCTTCATGGCGCTCTCTTATTGGCCGTCGTAGTCTTCGCGAACGACGAACTTGGTCGGGATCGGCAGTTTCTGTGCGGCCAGGCGCAGGGCCTCCTTCGCCGTGGCGGTGGGCACGCCGTCCACCTCGAAGATGATGCGGCCTGCATGGCACACGGCCACCCAGTGGTCCAGCGAACCCTTGCCCTTACCCATGCGCACCTCTGCAGGCTTACTGGTCACGGGCTTATCGGGGAACACCTTGATCCACACCTGACCTTCACGCTTCATGTAGCGCGTGAGGGCCACACGGGCAGATTCGATCTGGCGGCCGGTGAGCCATACGCTCTCCATCGCCTTCAGGCCGAAGGATCCCAAGGCTACACGGTGTCCGCGCTGGGCCTCGCCCTTCATGCGGCCCTTGTGCATATTGCGGCGCTTGCTGCGCTTCGGTTGCAACATGGCTGTTTAGCTGTTACGGTTATTACCACCACGACCACCTGCGGCCGGGCCACGACGATCTCCTCCTCCAGGCCCACGGCGATCAAAGCCGCCGCCGCGACGCTCGCCACGATCACCGCCGGGGCCGCGACGATCACCGCCACGACGCTCCGGACGATCGCCGCCCATGCGGGGGCCACCGGGGCCACCTTTCGCCTGACCCACGTTCGGGCTCAGGTCGCGCTTGCCATACACTTCGCCGCGCATGATCCAGCACTTCACTCCGATGCGCCCCATCTTGGTGTGCGCCTCGGTGATGGCGAAGTCGATGTCGGCGCGCAGGGTGTGCAGGGGCACACGGCCGTCGCGGTATTTCTCCACGCGGGCGATCTCCGCGCCGTTCAAACGGCCGCTCACCTGCAGTTTGATGCCTTCGGCGCCCATGCGCATGGTGCTTGCCATCGCCATCTTCATGGCGCGGCGGAAGCTGATGCGGCCTTCGAGCTGGCGCGCGATGCTATCGGCCACCAGACGGGCATCCAGCTCAGGGCGCTTGATCTCGAAGATGTTGATCTGGACGTCCTTGCCGGTGAGCTTCTTCAACTCCTCGCGCAGCTTGTCCACCTCAGCACCGCCTTTGCCGATGATGACACCGGGGCGGGCCGTGTTGATCGTCACGGTCACCAGTTTCAAGGTGCGCTCGATCACGATCTTGGCCACGCTCGCCTTCTTCAGGCGGGCCATCAAGTAGGCGCGGATCTGTTCGTCCTCCACCAACTTGTCCGTGTATTTCTTACCGCCGTACCAGTTGCTGTCCCAGCCCTTGATGAAGCCGAGGCGCTGGCCGATCGGGTGTGCTTTCTGTCCCATGGTAGTTGTTCTCGGCTTAGGCTTTGGTATCGACGATCAGGCTCACGTGGTTGCTGCGCTTCTTCATGCGGTAAGCGCGGCCTTGCGGGGCGGGAAGCATGCGCTTCAGGCCACGGGCCTCATTCACCTGGATGCTCTTCACCACCAGGTTGGCCTCATCGGCTTTCTGGCCATCGTTCTTCGCCTGCCAGTTGCTCATGGCGCTCAACAGGAGCTTCTCCAGGTCGCGGCTGCTATGGCGGGTGCTGAAGCGCAGGATGCCGAGGGCCTTCTCTACTTCCACACCGCGGATCAGGTCGGCCACCTGGCGCATGCGGCGCGGGCTGGTGGGCACGTTGCGCAGGTGTGCGATGGCCACGGTCTTCATGGCCTCCTTGCGCGCATCCGCTGCTAATTTCTTACGCTGTCCCATCTGTCCTTAGTTCTTCTTGTTACCGGAGTGCCCACGGTAGGTGCGCGTGGGGGCGAATTCGCCCAACTTGTGCCCCACCATGTTCTCGGTCACGTAGACCGGGATGAACTTGTTGCCATTATGCACAGCGATGGTCAGACCCACGAACTCGGGGCTGATGGTGCTGGCGCGCGACCAGGTCTTGATCACGTTCTTCTTGCCCGAGGCCTGTGCCTCGCCCACACGCTTGTTGAGCTTGTAGTGGATGAACGGCGGTTTCTTGAGTGAACGGCTCATGATCTATGCGAGGACTAAGCGCCCTTCTTGGCGTTGATGCGTTCGAGGATGAAACGGTTGCTGCGGTTCTTCGGCGCGCGGGTCTTCTTGCCCTTGGCCAGCAGACCCTTGCGGCTGCGCGGGTGACCACCCGAAGCACGGCCTTCGCCACCACCCATCGGGTGATCGACCGGGTTCATCGCTACAGGACGGGTGCGCGGACGGCGGCCCTGCCAGCGGCTGCGACCGGCCTTGCCGCTCTTCTGCAGCATGTGCTCGGCGTTGCCCACGGTGCCCACGGTGGCCAGGCAGGCCACCAGCACCATGCGCAGTTCGCCGCTCGGCATCTTCAGCGTGGCGTACTTGCCTTCGCGGGCGCTGAGCTGTGCGAAGGTGCCCGCGCTGCGTGCGATGGCACCACCCTTGCCGGGCTGCAGTTCGATGTTGTGAACGACGGTACCCAGGGGGATCTCGCTCAGCGGAAGCGTGTTGCCCACTTCGGGAGCCACACCGCTGCGACCGCTCAACACCTCCTGGCCCACTTTCAGGCCGTTCGGAGCCAGCATGTATCGCTTCTCGCCATCGGCGTAGTACAGCAGGGCGATGCGCGCGGTACGGTTCGGATCGTACTCGATCGTCTTCACCGTGGCGGGGATGCCATGCTTGTCGCGCTTCATGTCGATCTCGCGATAGCGCTGTTTGTGACCACCGCCGATGTAGCGCATGGTCATCTTGCCTTGTTGGTTGCGGCCACCGCTCTTGTTGGTGCCGCTGGTCAGCGATTTCTCGGGCACACGCGTGGTGATGCCCTCGAAGTCCGTGATCACCCGGTGACGGGTGCCGGGGGTGACCGGGTTGAGTTTACGTACGCCCATGGCTTCTAATTGCTACCGGGTCAGATGCTGGAGTAGAGGTCGATGGCTTCACCCTTCTTCACCGTCACGATGGCTTTCTTGAAGCTCGGCGTGCGGCCGTGCATGATGAGGCTCTTGGTGTAACGTGTGCGGCTCTTGCCACGGCAGATCATGGTGCGCACACCCGTCACGGTGACGTTGTACTCCTTCTCCACGGCCTGCTTGATCTGCACCTTGTTGCTGGTACGGGCCACTTCGAACCCGTAACGGCCTTCCTTCTCGCCCTGGGCCGTCATCTTCTCAGTGACGATGGGTCGGATGATGATCTGGCTCATGGCTTACTTGGTGAGGATGGTTTCCAGCGGCGCGATCGCGTCCTGCACGATCAGCAGGCCGTTGGCGTTCATGATGTCGTAGGTGTTCAGCTCGCTGGCCACCACCACGCGGGTGTTCTGCAGGTTGCGCGCGCTGAGCACGATGTTGTCGTCCTTCTTCGGCACCACCAGCACGCTCTTGCGGGTGTTGAGCTGGAAGGCCTTGAGGATCGCGGCGAACTCGCTGGTCTTCGGTGCGCTCAACGAAACGCTGTCGATCACCTTCAACGAGCCGTCCTTCGCCTTGTAGGTGAGGGCGCTGCGGCGGGCAAGGTCCTTCACCTTCTTGTTCAGCTTGAAGTGGTAGTCGCGGGGCTTGGGGCCGAACACGCGGGCGCCACCCTTGAACAGCGGGCTCTTGATGGAGCCTTTGCGGCTGCCACCGGTGCCCTTCTGGCGATGCAGCTTGCGGGTGCTGCCGCTCACTTCGCTCTTTTCTAGCGTCTTGGCCGTGCCTTGACGCTTGTTCGCCAGGTGCTGTTTCACGTCCAGCCAGATGGCGTGGTCGTTCGGCTCGATCGCGAACACCGCGTCGTTCAGCCTGGCTTTCTTGCCGGTGGACTTGCCGTCCTTGCCGTGGATCTCGAGTTCCATCTTATTTCCAGATGATCACGATGCTACCCTTGGGACCGGGAACGGTGCCTTTCAGGAGCAACAGGTTCTTACCAGCATCCACCTTCAACACTTTCAGGTTCTCGGTGGTCACTTTGTTACCACCGGTGCGACCGGCCATGCGCAGGCCCTTGAACACACGGCTGGGGTACGAACTGCCGCCCAGCGAACCGGGTGCGCGGCTGCGGTCATGCTGGCCGTGCGTGGCTTCGCCCACACCGCTGAAGCCGTGACGCTTCACAACACCTTGGAAACCCTTGCCCTTGCTGTTACCGGTCACGGTCACGAAGCTGCCCTCCTCGAAGATGTCGATACCCACGGTATCGCCCAGCTTCAACTCGGTCTCGAATTCCGCGAACTCGTGCGCCTTCACCTTGGGGGTGGTGTTCGCCTTCTTGTAGTGGCCCAGCAGCGCGGCCGGGGTGTTCTTCTCACGACGCTCGCCGTAGGAGAGCTGCACGGCCTGATAGCCGTCCTTCTCCTGCGTCTTCACGTGGCTCACCACGTTGGGGGTGGCCTCGATCACCGTGCATGCCACCAGTGCCCCGTCCGCGTCGAACAGGCTGGTCATGCCGATCTTCTTTCCAATTAGTCCGCTCATGGCTGTGTGATGCTAACGGTCAGACTTTGATCTCCACATCCACGCCGCTGGGGAGCTCCAGCTTCATCAGGGCATCGATCGTCTTGGAGGACGAGCTGTAGATGTCCATCATGCGTTTGTAACTGCACAGTTGGAACTGCTCGCGCGCCTTCTTGTTGACGTGCGGCGAGCGGAGCACCGTGAACATGCGCTTGTGGGTCGGCAGGGGAATGGGGCCACTGACGACTGCGCCGGTGCTCTTCACCGTCTTTACGATCTTCTCGGCGCTCTTGTCGACGAGGTTGTGATCGTACGACCGCAGCTTGATCCTGATCTTTTGGGTCATCGCTTATCGCGGGGTTATGCTGATACTTTGCCACGCACCTTGGCCAGCACGGCTTCGGTGATGTTGTTGGGGGCGGGAACGTAGTGGCTGAACTCCATGGTGCTGCTCGCGCGGCCGGAGCTCAGGGTACGCAGGCTGGTGACGTAGCCGAACATCTCGCTCAGGGGCACTTCGCCCTTGATGGCCTTGGCACCGGCACGGTCCTCCATGCCCAGGATGTTGCCACGGCGGCGGTTGAGGTCGCCCACGATGTCGCCCATGTTCTCTTCAGGGGTGATCACCTCGATCTTCATGATGGGTTCCATCAGCACCGGCTTGCACTTGGGCACTGCGGTACGGAAGGCGGCCTTGGCGCAGATCTCGAAGCTCAGCGCATCGGAGTCCACATTGTGGAACGATCCGTCGTACAGGGTCACCTTCAAACTTTCCATCGGGAAGCCGGCGAGCACGCCGTTCTTCAGCGAAGCCTCGAAGCCTTTCTGCACAGGCCCGATGAATTCCTTCGGGATGGAGCCACCCTTGATCTCGTCGATGAACTCCAAGCCCACCTTTTCGTTGTCCGTCTGGGGTTCGATGCGCACATGGATGTCGGCGAACTTACCGCGGCCACCCGTCTGTTTCTTGTACAGTTCGCGGTGTTCCACGCTGCCGGTGATGGCCTCCTTGTACTTCACCTGGGGAGCACCCTGGTTCAGTTCCACCTTGAACTCGCGCTTCATGCGGTCCACGAGGATCTCCAAGTGCAGTTCGCCCATGCCGCTGATCACGGTCTGGCCGGTCTCTTCGTCGGTGTGGACCTTGAAGGTGGGGTCCTCCTCGGAGAGTTTGCCCAAGGCATTGCCCATCTTGTCCAGGTCGGCCTGGGTCTTGGGCTCCACGGCGATGCCGATCACCGGCTCGGGGAAGCTCATGCTCTCCAGCACGATCGGATTGTTCTCATCGCACAGCGTGTCGCCGGTGCGGATGTCCTTGAAGCCTACCGCTGCGCCGATGTCACCAGCTTCGATGACCTCCACAGGGTTCTGCTTGTTGGAGTGCATCTGGAAGATGCGGCTGATGCGCTCCTTGTTGCCTGTGCGCATGTTCTTCACGTAGCTGCCGGCCGGGATGGCACCGCTGTAACAACGGAAGAAGGCCAGGCGGCCCACGTAAGGGTCGGTGGCGATCTTGAAGGCCAGGCTGGCCATGGGCTCGCTTGCGTCGGGCTTGCGCAGCACCTCTTCACCCGTGTCGGGGTTGGTGCCCGTCACCGCCTCGATGTCCATCGGGCTGGGCAGGTAGGCCATCACCGCGTCGAGCATGGTCTGCACACCCTTGTTCTTGAAGGAACTGCCACACAACACGGGCGTGATGCTCATGTTGATGGTGCTCTTACGGATGGCGTTCATGATCTCGGCCTCCGTGAGGGAATCCGGATCGTTGAAGAACTTCTCCATCAGGCTGTCGTCGCTCTCGGCAACGGCCTCGATGAGCTTCGCGCGCCACTCTTCCACGGTCTCCTTCAGGTCGTCAGGAATGGGGACCTCGTTCCAAGTCATGCCCTGGTCGGCCTCGTTCCACACCATGCCGCGGTTGTTCACCAAGTCCACCACACCCTTGAAGTCCGCCTCGGCACCGATGGGCACCTGCAGGGGGATCGGGTTGGCGCCGAGGCGCTCGCGGATCTGCTTCACCACGTTGAAGAAATCGGCACCACTACGGTCCATCTTGTTGACGAAGCCGATGCGGGGCACCTTGTACTTGTTGGCTTGGCGCCATACGGTCTCGCTCTGGGGCTCGACGCCACCAACAGCGCAGAACAGGGCTACGGCGCCATCGAGAACGCGCAGGCTGCGCTCCACCTCCACGGTGAAGTCCACGTGACCCGGCGTGTCGATCAGGTTGATCTTGTAGGCATCGCCACGGTACTTCCACGTGGTGGTGGTGGCGGCGCTGGTGATCGTGATGCCACGCTCCTGCTCCTGCTCCATCCAGTCCATGGTGGCGGCACCATCGTGTACCTCACCGATCTTGTGCGTCAAGCCGGTGTAGTACAGGATGCGCTCGGACGTGGTCGTCTTGCCGGCATCGATGTGCGCCATGATGCCGATGTTGCGCGTGTATTTGAGGTCCCTCTTGGCCATTGTGCTTGTTCTCTAACCGAGGTTACTCAGAAGCGGAAGTGGCTGAACGCCTTGTTCGCTTCGGCCATCTTGTGGATCTCCTCCTTCTTCTTGAACGCTGCGCCTTCCTCCTTGGAAGCGGCGAGGATCTCGTTCGCCAGTTTGCTGGCCATGCTGCGCTCGTTGCGGTTGCGGGCGTACCCGATCAACCACTTCATGGCGAGGCTCTTCTTGCGGTCCTCGCGCACCGCCTGCGGGATCTGGAAGTTGGCACCGCCCACCCGACGGCTGCGCACCTCCACCTGCGGGGTGACGTTGGTGAGGGCT
>JAHBUM010000045.1 GCA_019638075.1 Flavobacteriales bacterium
GACGGCACCTATTACTACGAATTGACGGTACACGGAGCATCAGGAACAGATGCATCCGCAGGCCATTTCCAGATCGTGCGTTGAGCTATGATGAATACAGGTGAGCGGAGCTTGGACCTGATCGAGGTCAACTATCGGGTGAAGAGGTCACATGTGTTGATGCACGATGGCCGGAAGAGCCGGTGTACGGTGGGGGCTTCGCGACAGGTGTGGCCTTGGGGACGGGCGCGGTGCATTGCACTGTGGCTGCTGCTGGTTCCTGTCGCCCTGTTCGCCCAGGAGATCTGCAACAACGGTGTTGACGATGACGCCAACGGCTTGGTGGACCTGAATGATCCCGCGTGCCAGTGCCGTACGCTGATCTCCACCGGGGTGCCTTCGTTCATTCCCAACCCCTCCTTCGAGGAACTGATGTGCTGCCCGTATGGTTACAATTTGATCAACTCACCACCGTATTTCCGCTGTGCGGTGGGCTGGCAGCAGGCCACCGTACCCACCACGGACCTATTCAACGAATGCGGCCTCTATCCTTCATACTTCCCCATTCCCCCACCCGATGGTGTGGGCTTCGTGGGCATGCGCATGAGGAACGGCTGGCAGGAGTATGTGGGAACGTGCCTCACGAACCAGGCGACACCCGCTCCTTTGGCGGCAGGGGAGGCTTACACCCTCTCGTTCCATGTGGCGGGCACTTCGCTCCTCGTGGGTGGGCAGCCCTCCTCGATCGGCGCGTTCTATGGCGCCCCCATACCCTTGGCTGTATACGGCCTGGGCAATTGCGTGCCCTTCCCCATAGGCATTACAGGTTGTCCGGAACCGTTGGGATGGGTGGAATTGGGATCGATGGCTTACCATGCGGATGGGAACTGGGACCAGGTCTCGTTCACCTTCACGCCGGATGAGGAGATCCGCAGCATCATCATCGGCACAGGATGTGTGCTGCCGCCGTGGTTCTCCGGTTCGGAGAGCGATAGCCTGAACTATACGCCCTATCTGCTCCTGGATGACCTGATGCTGACGAACGCCACGGACCAGGTGCTGACACCGGTGACCAGCACCGGGCACTACTGCACGGGGAACGTGGTCGTTACGGCTCAGCCCCCGGTCGGAGCCACCGATCACCAGTGGTACCTGGATGGCGTGGCGATCGTAGGGCACACGGGTCTGACCCTGCAGGTATCCGCGTTAGGCTTTGGGCCGGGGAGGTACACGCTGGCAAGCAACTACGATGGCCAATGCCTGATGGGCAGTACCAATGTGCAGGGATCGATCGTTCCGGCTCCCACCGTGGAGATAGGACCACGCATCGGTTGTGCGCCGCTGACCGTGAGCCTGCGTGACACCACGGGGAGTCCGGTGGTGGCCGATCCCACGGCGGTGGCCACGGTAAGCCCGGATCCTTCCCCCGCTTCTGCCACCGTGGTGCTGGATGGGGCAGGCTCATCCACCGATGCGCTCGGCTGGCATTGGAACACGGGCGTGCTGTCACCCGGAGAGATGGAGGGGGAACAGGTCACGCTGGTCGCACCGGGTGATCCCGGCACATACCCGATCCTGCTCGTTGTCTCCAACGCCACCGGCTGTACTGATTCGGCATGGACGTGGATCACGGTCCTGGGCGACATCGAGATGCCCAACGTGTTCTCGCCCAATGCCGATGGCAGGAACGACCAGTTCCGTCCTCTGCGCATCTCGGGCATGCAGGGAACGCTGGAGATCTACAACCGTTGGGGACAGGTCGTGTTCAGCACGAGCCAGGTGGATGCTGGCTGGGACGGACGCATAGAGGGGAGTCCAGCTTACGAAGGCACTTACTACTACGTGGTGACACCGGTGGACCCCGGCTCCGGGGTGACAGGCGAGAGGCTGCACGGGCACTTCATGCTGCTGCGTTGAGCGTGCCCGGGATGAAGCGCTACTCCTCCACGAAATCCATGTCCCGGTGGAAGGTCTCCTGCACCCGTGAAGTGGCCCAGAACGCGGCGCCGATGCACACCAACCCCACCACCAGCGCGCCGGTGATGTTGCCCACGGGCACGGCGATGAACTTGAACGCGTTGGTGATGGGAAGCACGGCCCCGCGCACGAAGTTGGGCGTGGTGGTGGCCACCGTGCTGCGGATGTTGGTGCCGAACTGCTCGCTGGCCACGGTGACGAAGATGACCCAATAGCCCGTGGCCGTGCCCAGCGCAAGGCACAGCCAGTTGTACGCGGCGATGCTGGCACCGCGCATGCCGAAGAGGAAGACCAGCGTGAGCACGAGGTTCGCCGCGAGGTAGATGAAGATGACCTTCTTGCGGCTGCGCAGCACCTGGCTGAGGATCCCGCTGATGAGGTCGCCGAGGCTGAGGCCGATGTACGCGTACTTGATCGCCTCGCCGTTGATGCGCTTGAGGCCCGCCTCGCCCAGCGCACCGGTGTCGATGCCGAGCTCCGGTACGAACACGTCCTGCGAAAGGCTCACGAGCACGCCGATCACGTACCACACCGGCACGCCGATGAGGATGCAGCTGAGGTAGCGTAGGAAGCGGCCGCGGTCGTTGAAGAGCATGAACAGGTCACCCTTCTTCACGGTGCTGTGCCGCATGTTCTGGAATAGGCCGCTCTCGAAGGTGCCGATGCGCAGGGCCAGCAGCACCAGCCCCATGAGGCCGCCGATGATGTAGGTGGTCTGCCAGTTCATCAGCGCCTTGCCGGTGATCCCCTGCCACAGGTCGCTCACCCACGCGCCCTTGTCGGCCACCTCCGCTGCGAACACCGCGCCCAATGCGCCGAAGGTGACCACCACCATGGTGCCGTAGCCCCGCTTCTCGCGCGGCAACGTTTCGGTGATCAGCGTGATACCCGCGCCCAATTCGCCCGCCAGCCCCACGCCCGCGATGAAGCGCACGATGGCGTACATGGTGAGGTCGTAGGTGAAGGCATTGGCGATGTTGGCCGCCGAATACAGCAGGATGCTTCCGAACAGCACGGTGATGCGCCCCTTCTTGTCGCCCCACACGCCCCACAGGATGCCGCCGATCAGCATGCCCAGCATCTGTATGTTGAACAGGTCGATCCCGGTGTCCTTGATGCCCGGATGGCCCGCACCCATGATGAACTCCAGGCTTTCGCGTTTCACCACGTTGAAGAGCACCAGGTCGTATATGTCCACGAAGTAGCCCAGCGCCGCCACGGTGACGAGCAGGAAGGAGCGGCCGGGGAAGATCCCGCCGAGGCGGGGCAGGTTGTTTTTCATCGCAGGTGGCATGCGAAGGAAGCAAGCAGACGATGAACGCGCAAGGGTGTGAGTTGGGAAGGGGCGAGTTGGGGAGGAGCAAGTTGGGGAGGGGCGAGTTCGTTAGGAGCGAGTTGGTGAGGAATAAAGGAATGAAGCAATGAAAGACATGAAGCAATGAAGCAAAGGCGCCTCCGAAGGACGCCCGCGCCATGCTTGATAAGCTGGCTGGTACCACCCTTTGCTCCATTCCTCCATTGTCCCATTGCTCCATTATCGCATTTGCCCATCCGATCGGCGAAGGCTGGAACGCGCTCGTCGGGCATCCGGGACGTTACATCCCGGAACTTGAAGCATTTAACATCCGTAGAAGGCGGCCGTGTTGCTGCTGATGATAGTTTCACCGCCCCGTTGGCCCGGCCGCGAACTGGAACCTCGCATGATGGCCGTGCAACGGACGAACCTGTAACGGAAGGATGCAGACCCCGCTGCTACTGGCATTGCTTTTCTCGTGGCTGCTGCCCGGCACCAGCCCCGATGCTCCCGTGGCACCACCCGTGGTGGAAACGCCGACGGAAGCCGCCAGCCTGCTCTACGACGAGCTATGCCTCGAAGGCGAACTGAAGGAGACCGTCTTCACCGCGTGCTACAAGCGCATGGAACGCAGGGGCGTCACCGGCCATATCGTCGCCATCGCCGATATGACACAGCCCAGCACGGCCAAGCGGTTCTACATCATCGACCTGGACAGGAAGGAGCTGCTGCTACGCACCTACGTGGCCCACGGCCAGCGCAGCGGCGACCTGATGGCCACCAGCTTCAGCAACCGCGAAGGCTCGCACCAGACCAGCTTGGGACTGTACCGCGTGGGGGCCGAGATCGTGAGTCCGAAACACGGCGCCGCACTGCTGCTGCATGGCCTTGAGAAAGGCGTGAACTGCCAAGCCGAGCGCCGCGAAGTGATCATGCACGGCGCGGACTACGTGAGCGAGGATTTCATCCGGGAGAACGGTCGCCTTGGCCGCAGTTGGGGCTGCCCCGCCGTAAGCCGGGCCGATATGCCCCGCATGCTGGAGTTGCTGGGGAACGGCGCGGTGCTGTACGTTCACGGTTAACGGCACAACTTTGGCACGGCCCGCTGCGTATCGCGGGGCCACACCATGCGCGCATCCATCCTCGTCAGCACACTGCTCATCGCGTCCGCCTGTTCCACACCGGAGCCGGTGAAGACCCAGGCCGAAGAGACCCGCGAGATCGCCGAGGTGTTCGAGACGAAGGAGGCGTACACGGCGCGCACGCTGGACAGCACCTCAGTGGCCCGCTACCTGCTCGCGCATCCCACCACCAAGAGTGACAGCGCCGCCATCGTTGCGTTCTACCAGCGGCGCGGCTACCATTATGCGTGGTTCGTGGATGACAGCCTATCGCATGCGGCCATCGGTTTCGCATCGCTGGTGGGCGGCGCCAGCGGCGATCACCCCACGGTGGCCGCGTTGCACGAGCGTCTCCGCGAACTGATAGACCCATCGTTGCGCAAGGGCCAGCCACATTGCGACAGTTGTGGCCAGGACCTCGAACTCACGCTCACCGCGGAGTTCTTCCAGTTCGCCAACAGGAAGTATGGCGGCATGGTGGGCAAGGACCTCCGCGAACTCGACTGGTTCATCCCGCGCACCAAGAAGAACTACGACCGCCTCATCGACTCCATCGCTGCGGGGCGCATGGACCTCCGCGCCATCGAGCCGCTGCATCCGCAGTACGCCCTGCTCAAGGAACATCTGCGCCGGTACGTGGCGCTCGATACGCTCGTGCGGTGGGAGCCGATCTCGTTGGGCGAGCGCAAGAAGCTGGAACCCGGCGATAGCGCCAGCATCCTGCCCGATATCCGGCACCGGCTGATGATACTGGGCGACCTCGTGGGGCTGGGCGATACCATCGTGCTCAACTCCACGCATTACGACAGCACCCTGCTGCATGCCATGCTGCGTTTCCAGGAGCGCCACAACCTCCTGCCCGATGGCGTGATCGGCAACAGCGTGATCCGCGCGCTGAACGTGACACCCGCACAGCGCGTGCGCACCATGCTGGTGAACATGGAACGGCTGCGCTGGGTGCCCGAAGCCTACGCCCCGGACCTGATACTGGTGAACATCCCGGAATTCCGCATGCACATCTTCGAGGATGGGAAGGAGGCGTGGAACATGAAGGTGGTGGTGGGCACCGTGGCCACACGCACCGTGATCTTCAGCGACACGCTGAGCAACATCGTCTTCAGCCCCACGTGGACGGTGCCGCAGAGCATCGTGCGCGGCGAGATCCTGCCCGCGATCAGGAAGGATCCGAACTACCTTGCGAAGAAGGGCATGGAGCGCATCGGCGGCACGGAAGCCAACCCCATCATCCGCCAGAAACCGGGCGCCGGCAACGCGCTGGGCCGTGTGAAGTTCCTCTTCCCGAACGATTACAGCATCTACTTCCACGACACGCCGAGCAAAGGCGGCTTCGTGCGCGAGAGCCGCGCCTTCAGCCATGGGTGCATCCGCCTGAACGAGCCGCAACGGCTGGCCGAATACCTGTTGCGCAACGACAGCACGTGGACCACCGAGAAGATCGCGGCTGCGATGAACAAGAAGAGCGAAACATGGGTGAGACTGAAGGATGCCGAGAAGCGCCCGGTGACGATCGGCTATTTCACCGCATGGGTGGGCACTGACGGCCGTGTGTACTTCTGCGATGATGTCTACGGCCACGACGACAAGCTCGCGAAAGAACTCTTCTTCGATCCCACGCCCGCACCGGTCCCTGTGCCGGTCATTCAAGCGGAGCCGGAGGCTTCGCGGAACTGATGCGCACACCCGCCACACCGAAATACCCGGCGTAGCTCCGGTTCATCCAGTGGGCTTCGGACGTGTCAAGGGGTAGGATCGCTAAGCTGCGCGGCAATTCCACTACGGACAGCCCAACCACTTCGGCAGAGCCAGCGGAGAAGGCCAGAGTACGATAGCGCCATTGCATGCCTTCATCATACCGCGCCATGCTGCCGCTGATGAGATCATCGGTCACCAAGCCATCACGACCTTTCCAGATGAAGGTGGTACACACGAGCACGAAAGCCCACCGGAAGTACACCGGCCGCACCTGATCGAACACCCACTTCCGCTTTCGGAAGACCTCCTGATCCCAAACGGCCAGCGCAAAAAGCCAAGCCGGGATGAAGTAGAACAAGGCCATGTTCACCGTGCGGTGCTGGCCGAGCAGTCCCGTGGGCCAGTACGTGACCACCATGCTCACGAACACGCAGGCGAAGGGTATCACCAGCGCCACCCACTTGTTCAGCGGCCTCCTGAAGGGAGCGATCACACCGTGCGCGATCCCCTTGCGCAGGAAAGCGAGGAAGAGCAACGAGGGCAGCGCGAGCAGCGCGATCCACACGAGCGCGAAACGGCCGGTCTGCGCAACGGCGTAGGAAAGCGTTAGCCACACATCATGGCGGAGCGGGAACAGGGCTTCGCGCGTGCTGTTGCCCGGTGCCATAGCCACCACGATACCGCACAGCATCGCCATGGAAAAGAGCACGATCGCGGGACGGTGCCATTGCCGTGCTTCGCGCCATTTCCAAAGCACCAGCGCCGCGTGACCCAGCACAAGGAACGCCATGTGTACCTCGTTGCTGCCTGCTATCGCGACGATCAGCAGGCATTGCGCCGCATACCACGCCGGTGAAGGATCCGCAGGATCGCGCAAGCCTTGCACCCAATTGGCGGCGAGGAACAAGCTGAGCACGTTGGCGAGCTGGTAGGTGACCGCGCCGGTGTACCAGTAGAACCCTTCGCTGGCATCGGGCATGGCGTGCAGATATAACAGCACGAAGGCCAACGCACCGGTCGCGGCGGATCCGCGTAGGAGCTTGGGCAGCAACGCGCGCAGGAAGTGGAACGCAGCGTACCACGTGAATAGGATGAGCACGATCGCCGCGGCGCGATAGAGCCAAAGGCCCTGCCCCATGCCAAGCACCAGCGGACTGCGCAATACGAGGATGTTCGAGAAATAGCGGCCGTTCCACGAGGTGTATTCCTGCACCAGGCGTTCGCCCAGCGGCGTGGTCATTCCCACCACGGCATAGCTGAAGTCGTCCGCATACGGGTGGATGTACAGCGCCAGCCACAGGTGCCGCAGCATCGCCACCAACAGCACGAGCTGCGCTATCCGAAGTGGAAGGCGGGCCTTCATCACACCAAAGATGAAGGCGAACCGCTCAAAGGCCCACGCGCTCGCTCACGCGGTAGCGGTTGCGGTCGTCGCCATTGCGGCTCACGAGGTCGGCCACGAAGCCGGCGGTGAAGAGCTGCACCCCGATCACCATCGCGGTGAGCGCCACGAAGAACAGGCCCGAACTGGTGACGCGCGGGGCGGCGATGCCCAATGCGAAACTGTACCACAGCTTCTCCCCCACCACCCATGCCGCGCTGAGGAAGCCCACCACGAACATGATGGTGCCCAAGCCGCCGAAGAAGTGCATGGGCTTCTTCCCGAACCGGAAGATGAAGGTGATCGTGAGCAGATCGAGGAAGCCATTGATGAAGCGGCTGAGGCCGAACTTGGTGTGGCCGAATTTCCGGGGATGATGCTTCACCACCTTCTCTCCGATCTTACGGAAGCCCTCCTTCTTCGCGATGAAGGGTATGTAGCGGTGCATTTCGCCGAAGACCTCGATGTTCTTCACCACCTCCTTCCTGTATGCCTTCAGCCCGCAGTTGAAGTCGTGCAGGTACACACCGCTCACCCGCCGCGTGGTCCAGTTGAAGAGCTTTGTGGGAATGGTCTTCGTGAGCGGATCGTAACGCTTCTTCTTCCAGCCGCTCACCAGGTCGAAACCGTCCTTGGTGATCATGCGGTATAACTCGGGCACTTCATCCGGATCGTCCTGAAGATCGGCATCCATGGTGATCACCACGTTGCCTTGCGCAGCGATGAAGCCTTCGTTCAGCGCGGGGCTCTTACCATAGTTGCGCCCGAAGCGGATGCCCTTCACCCGCCCGTCCTGCGCCGCCAGCCGCTGGATCTCATCCCACGAGCCATCGCTGCTGCCATCATCCACGAGGATGATCTCGTACTTCACGTGCATGCCGCCCAGCACGCGGTGCAGCCACTCCACCAAGTGCGGCAGCGACTCGCGCTCGTTCAGCAGGGGTACGACGATGGAAACGTCCATGGTGGTGCAAGGATACGGGCAAGGTGGTGAAAGTGGGCCGCGTGGTAGTATGGATCGGCCTGCCTACCTTTGTGCCTGGGGCAAGTTCTGTACGACCAGCTCCCGCCGAATCCCCCAGGGCTGGAAGGCAGCAAGGGTAGGCGGTCGTAGCGGTGCGATATGGGTCGCTTGCCCCTCTTTTTTTGCCCATACGGAAGGTCTTTTACCTTTCCGCCCATGCCTCCTCCGAAAGTCGTCCTCATCACCGGTGCTTCCAGCGGGCTTGGGAAAGCCATCGGCATCCGCCTTGCAAAGGCCGGGCACACGGTGTTCGGCACCAGCCGACAGCCCCAGCTGAACGAAGGGCACGGCACCTTCCCGCTCATCGCCATGGACGTGACCAGCGATGCCTCGGTGAACGCCGCCGTGGCCGACGTGGTGAAGCGCACCGGCCGCATCGACGTGGTGATCAACAATGCGGGGCTGGGCATCCAGGGTCCTGCGGAGGACATCGCCCCGGAGCTTGCCACGCGCCTGATGGATACCAACGTGCTGGGACCGCACCGCGTGTGCCGCGCCGCCCTGCCGCAGATGCGCGCGCAGGGCGGCGGGTACATCATCAACGTCACCAGCGTGGCGGGCAATTTCGGCCTGCCCTACCGCAGCTTCTACAGCGCCAGCAAGGCCGCATTGGAACGCTACACCGAAGCGTTGAGCACGGAGGTGGCCCGCTTCGGGATCAAGGTGCTCACCGTGCAGCCGGGCGAGTTCAACACCAACATCGCGGCGGCACGCTTGCGGCCCGATGCGATATCCGAAGCCAACAAGCCGGGCTACGAGAAGGCCATGTCCATCCTCGGCGGCAGCATGCACTACAGCCGCGACCCCGACGAGCTGGCGCAGGTGGTGGAACGGATCATCGGCTCGAAGCACCCGAAGGCGGCGTACATCGTGGCGCAGGGTGTGCAGCGCATGAGCATCGTGCTGAAGAAGGTCCTGCCCGGCCGCATGTTCGAGCGCATGGTGCGGAAGCATTACGAGTAAGGCCGCATGATCACGTACGACAGCCGCAATTGGTTCAAGGCGCTGGCGCTGCACCGGAGCGACACGTTCCGCAAACTGCTGCCGTTGCTGATCCTCGTGGGCCTCTTCACCGCCGGTGTACGCTACCTGGAAGTGGAGTACATGCACCTGAGCAGGACCAGCTACGTGAGCAACCTGCCGGTGATGCACAGCCTGCTCGGCTTCGCGATCAGCATGCTCCTGGTGTTCCGCACCAACACCGCCTACGACCGCTGGTGGGAAGGGCGCAAGCTCTGGGGACAATTGGTGAACGTGAGCCGCAACCTCGCGGTGAAAGTGTGCGCGATGGTACCGCCGGAGCAGGGCGCGACACGCCAGTTCTTCGCGCGCCTGCTGGGCATGTTCCCGGAAGAGCTGCGCCGCCACCTGCAACTGGAAAGCACCCGGCTGGAACTGGACGAGATGCCCCATCCCGAGATCCCCGAACTGGACCGCGACAAGCATGTGCCCTCGCAGGTCATGGCCCTGATGCAACAGCGTGTGCAGCGGATGTACCACGAGAAAGCCATCACCGGCGACCAGCTGATCGTGCTGAACACCGAACTGGTGCAGTTCCTGGACATCTGCGGGGCCTGCGAGCGCATCAAGAACACCCCCATCCCCTACTCGTACAGCAGCTTCATCAAGAAGTTCATCGTGATCTACGTGCTCACGCTGCCCTTCGGCTTCGTGTTCTCACTGGGGTACCTGGCCATCCCGGTGGTCATGTTCATCTTCTACGTGCTCGCCAGTTTGGAGCTGATCGCCGAGGAGATCGAAGACCCGTTCGGAACGGATGGCAACGACCTTCCGATGGACAAGATCGCGATGAAGATCAAGGAGAACGTGGAGGAGATCCTGAACTAAGCAATTGCTGAATTAAGCAATTGGGGAATTGCTAATTCAACATTGCGTAGCGCACCAGAACGGGCGTCCGTCCCTTGCCTTCGCTGCTGAGCCACATATCGCCGTTGGGCATGAAGGTGATCCCTTCGGGCTTCGGCAGCAGCCGTTGATCGAGCTGGACCAGATCAACAAGCTCGCCACTGCGGTCCACCACGAGCAGGGTGCGATCCACGGCGGAGAGCAGGTAGTAGTGGCCCGTGGCCGGATGCACGGCGACCGAACTGTAACGCAGCTTCAACGCCGAGCGATCCTTCCCCTTGCCTTTCTTTTCACGCGGGATCGCGATCCCTTTGCCAGCCGCCTGCCGTTCCAACGCATCCAATGAAAGGCGCAGGATCACACGCGGGGCCTTCGTCGTGGCCTGCGGATCGATGGCATGGATCACGCGCTCGTCCTTCCCCTCCTTCGATCCTTTCACGAAGTCCTTCGGCGATACGAGCACCATGCCGGTGCGCTCATCGTAGCCCAACCCTTCGATGTTCCTGTTAGGAATGCCGATGCGGAACGTGTCGCGCACGGCGAAGCCGGAAGTACGGTCGCCGAGACGGTAAATAAGCCCATCGCTGCGGAGCGCGAAGAACTCATCACCCACACGCGTAAGGCCCTCCATATCGGCTGGTCCGGCGAACTGCACACTGTCCACGATCCGGCCTGTGCGCGTGGAGAGGAAGTAGATGCTGGCGTTCTCGTCCTGCACACACGCGATGGTCTCCTCGTCCACATCGGTGAGCGCCGACACCTCGCGGAGCCCCGGCGGCAGCTCGAACACCACCTCAGGCTTCCGCATCTCGTACGGGATGGCCTTGCCGCCGTTACCCTGCTGGGCCGTGGCGCAACCGGAAAGAAGGAATGCGAGAAGAAGCGGGGGGCGCATGGTGCAAAGGAAAGGCGCGGTGAGGGTGAAAGGGTGCGGTGTGATAATGGAGCAATGGGCCAATGGAGGAATGGAGCAAAGGGTGGTACCAGCCAGCTTATCAAGCATGGCGCGGGCGTCCTTCGGAGGCGCCTTTGCTTCATTGCTTCATGTTACTGCTGTCCGGTTAAAGTGCCGGTCGTCATGCTAAAAGCCTTGATGGGCATGGGATGTAGAGCGTTTGGGGTTGGTGTCGATTTGAACCGGCCGCCGATGATCGGCAGAGCTTCCTTGTTGGGCACATCCCAGCAAGAAGCCAATGAACACCGGCAAGACCCTGTTCGCCCAACTCATGGACCATCTGCCATGGACGTCGTTCGCCCGCATCGTGCAGCGGTATCGGGGAGACCGGTACGTCAAGCGGCTTCGATGCGCCGAGCAATTCCGCGCCATGGCCTTTGCCCAATTGACCTACCGGGAGGGCTTGCGGGATATCGAGGTCTGCCTGACGGCACAGGCATCGAAGCTCTACCACATGGGCTTCCGCAGCCCGGTGAAACGCTCGACCTTGGCGGAGGCCAACGAACAGCGCGACTGGCGGATCCACGCGGAGTTCGCTCAAGTCCTGATCAAGCAGGCCCGTTCGCTCTATGCATCGGACAAATTGGAGGTGGACCTGGAGGAGACCGTCTATGCCTTGGACTCCACCACGATCGACCTGTGCCTCTCGTTGTTCCCCTGGGCCTCGTTCCGAAGGACGAAGGCCGCCGTGAAGGTGCATGCGCTGTTGGACCTCCGGGGGCATATCCCGAGCTTCATCCACATCAGCGACGGGAAACTGCACGACGTGAACATGCTGGATTTGTTGGTCCCCGAGGCGGGCGCGTTCTACTTGATGGACAGGGCCTACTTGGACTTCGCGCGGCTCTGTGAGATCCATTTGGCCGGAGCCTTCTTCATCATGCGCACCAAGTCCAACACCGATCTGCGGCGCTTGTACTCAGCACCCGCCGATCGTGTAGCGGGGATCATCTGCGACCAGACCGTGGTGCTGGGCGGACACAAGAGTCGCCGGGACTTCCCGGCCCATCTGCGCCGGATCAGGTTGAAGGACCCGCAGACCGGCAACACCATCGTGTTCGTGACCAACAATTTCGCGCTTTCCGCCATCCAGGTGTGCGACCTGTACAGGGAGCGGTGGAACGTGGAAGTGTTCTTCAAGTGGATCAAGCAGCACCTGCGCATCAAGAAGTTCCATGGGGTCTCCGAGAACGCGGTCAAGTCCCAGATATGGATCGCCGTGTCCACCTATGTCCTGGTGGCCATCGTCAAAAAGCGGCTTGGCTTGGAGCAATCGCTCCACACCCTGTTACAGATCTTGTCGCTCACCCTCTTCGAGAAAATGCCCATCCAACAAGCCTTTCAGAAGGACGCTAACAGAATCGAACACCCCGGCCTTCGGAAACCCTTGACCCTGTTCGATCTTTAACCGGACAGCAGTAACATGGCGCGACATCCTCATCGAGATCGGCTTCGTGCTCATCGTGTTCTGCTGCGTGGTGCTGCACGAGTTCGGCCATGCGCTCACCGCCCAGCGTTTCGGCGTGGGCACGCGCGACATCACCATCCTGCCCATCGGCGGCGTGGCCAGCCTGGAGCGCATGCCCGAGGACCCGAAGCAGGAGTTCTGGATCACCATCGCAGGACCATTGGTGAACCTTGTGATCGCAGGCATCTCCTTCGCCATCCTTGCCGCATCGGGCACCACCCCCACCACCACCGGCCTGTTCAGCGACCTCTCCGGCTGGGCGGGCATCCTCACCTTCCTCTTCGCCGCCAACCTGAGCCTGTTCCTCTTCAACCTGATCCCCGCCTTCCCCATGGATGGCGGCCGCATCCTGCGCTCGGTGCTGGGCATGTGGCTGCCGCGCGCGAAGGCCACCCGCATCGCCACGGTGGTGGGGCGTGTGCTGGCGGCATGCTTCGTGGCCTACGGGCTGTACAGCGGCGCGCCGTTCCTGGCGATCATCGGCGTGTTCATCTTCATGGCCGCAGGCGCCGAGGCGCGCACGGTGCAGCAGAAGGCCAACGTGCTGGCGTTGCGCGTGGGGCAGCGTGTGCGAACCGACCTGATCCACATGGCACCAACGGCCACCGTGCAGGATGCGTGGAACGCCATGACCATGATAGACCAGCACGTGGTGATGGTGATGGACCAGGGGCTGTTGCGCGGCCTGGTGATGAAGGAGGATCTGCGCACCGCATTGGGCGCAGGGCGCGGAACGGAAAGCATCGCCAGCCACACACGGCACGTGCCCTCCGTGGCCGTGGAGGAGACCGCCATGAGCGCCTACGAGCAGATGCTGCGCGAGGGCCTATGGGCACTGATGGCCACGAGCAACGGCGCCATCGCAGGCGTGGTGCTGCGCGTGGATCTGGAGAAGGCGCTGGGGGCGACACCTCTGTCGTAACCGGCAGGCGAGCAGACCGAAGCCGAGATCGGACCATATTGTTCGTCACAACGGGATAACACCAATTTCATCTCTCTACACAGCGGAACAGCGAAGGATCCGCCCCGGTTTCTCACGGGCAACGCGCCCCCCGCTTCCGCTGACGGATACTTTTGCAACGCTTTGCCACGGATCGTCACATCCCTCCTTGCGCTGTGCTGCTGCCTTTCGTGGGTATACGGCCAGCGCGTGGGGCTGGTGCTGAGCGGTGGCGGCGCCACGGGCCTCACCCACATCGGGGTGATGAAGGCGCTGGAGGAGAACGGCGTACCGATCGACTACATCGCCGGTGCCAGCATGGGGGCCTTGGTCGGGGGCATGTACGCGGCAGGCTATTCCCCGGCGCAGATCGACTCGCTCTTCCATACGGAGCTGTTCCAGACCATGGCCGCAGGGGGCATCGAGCCGCGCTACCAGTACTACTTCAAGCAGGATCCACCGGATGCCTCATTGATCAGCGTGAAGCTGGACCTTGACACCACGCTCCAGTACTCGTTGCCCACGAACCTGCGCGAGCCGGCGCTGATCGACTACGAGCAGATGACCATGCTGGGCCCCGTGTCGGCGCTGGCGGGCTACGATCTGGACAGCCTGTTCGTGCCCTTCCGGTGCGTGGCATCGGACATCACGGACCAGCGTTCGGTCACCTTCAGCACGGGCGATCTGGCGCAGGTGGTGCGCGCCAGCATGAGCTACCCGTTCTACTTCAAGCCCATCCGCGTGAACGGCCACCTGATGATGGACGGCGGGCTGTACAACAACTTCCCCAGCGATGTGATGTACGCCGACTTCCTGCCGGACTTCATCGTGGGCAGCAACGTATCGTACAACAGCCCGCCACCCAGCGAGGACGACCTGATCGGCCAGTTGCGCGCGATGATGCAGGAGCGCACCATGTTCGAACTCCAGTGCGAGAACGGCGTGATCGTGGAGCCACAGACCACCATCTCCCTGTTCGATTTCAGCGATCCCCGGCTTGCCATCGCCGACGGCTATGCCGCTGCCATGGCGCGCATGCCGGAGATACTGGCACAGGTGCAACGCCGCGTATCGCCCGAGGAACTGCAGGCGCGCCGCACGACCTTCAGGAAACGCATGCCCGCCATGGTCTTCGATCAATTGCGCATCCATGGCCTCACGCGCCCCCAGACACGCTATGTGGAACGCAGCCTCGACCGTGGGAAGGAAGACCTCACGCCGTTCAGCCTGAAACCGAAATACTTCCGGCTGGTGGCCGACCGCAACATCGCGCAGCTGTACCCGAAGGCCACCTATGCGCCGGACAGGAAGCGGTTCGATCTCGACCTCTACGTGAAGCGGGAAAAGAACCTTCAGGTACGGTTCGGCGGCATGTTCTCCTCCCGCCCCATCAACACGGGCATGGTGGGGCTGCGCTACAACCTCTTCGGCCGAAGCTCGGCGCATATCGAAGCCTCCTCCTATTTCGGGAAGTTCTACGCTGCCGGTCAGGTGAAACTACGGGCCTACCTCAGCACCAAGGCTCCGTTGTACTTGGAACCTTCCTTCACGCTGCACCGCTGGGACCACTTCCGCAGCTTCAGCACCTTCTTCGATGAGGTGAAGCCTTCGTTCATCGTGATACGCGAGGCTTTCGGCGGCCTCAACGTCGGCATGGGGCTGGACAACAAGGGCCTGCTGCGCTATGATGCCCGGTATGGCGAAACACGGGACCGCTACCACCAAGGTGCCGACTTCACAAGCCGGGATACGGCGGATGTCACCACGTTCAGGCATTTCACCACGGGCCTGATGATCGAGCGCAATTCGCTCAATCGCAAACAGCACCCCAATGCAGGTGAGTCGTTGATGGCCTCGCTGCGTTTCGTGACCGGCGAAGAGTTCACCGATCCCGGCTCCATCAACGCGGACGGTCGCACGGACTTCAGGGCGCACCACGACTGGGCCGTGGCGAAAGTGACCTTGGACAAATACTTCCTGCCACGCGGGATCTTCAAGTTCGGGTTCCTCGCCGAAGGCGTGTTCAGCACCATGCCCGCGTTCCAGAACTACACGGCGAGCGTGATCCGCGCACCGGCCTTCCAGCCCACGCCGGAGAGCAGGACCTACTTCATCGACCGGTTCCGCTCGCCGAAATACGTGGCCGGTGGCGTGCGCACCATCATCGCCGTGGCGCGCAACAAGTTCGACCTGCGGATGGAGGGCTACGTGTTCCAGCCTTATGAGCCCTTCAGCAGGGCCAACAACAACAATACCGAGCTCTCCGCGGCGTTCACCGAGCGGTACTTCATCGGCTCCGGCTCGCTGATCTACCAAAGCCCGCTGGGTCCGGTGTGGTTCAACATGAGCTATTTCGATGGCCTGCTCGAGCCCTGGGCCTGGAGCCTGAACTTCGGGTACATCCTGTTCAACCAGAAGGCGCAGGAATGATCACACACGACCTCCTCGACGCGTACGAGTCCGTGAAGGGCGAATACGAGAAGTTGCCGTGGGGTAAGAAGCCTGATGAGAAGCTGTGGGAGGCCCTGGATGGCTTGTTGCTCGATCTGCACCTGATCAACCACGGCTATGCCACGGATGGGTACGAGAAGCACATCAACAAGGAGTTGAAGCGGCTGTGTGCGGATGAGAGCGTGGAGGGGCGATTGCGGGGCATGCAGTTCTGACCTCGCGCATCAGTGCACGTACCACCCGCAGGGATCCGGCGTTCTTCCAAAATGCGGCGCATCCACTACATACCGGGGCTGATCAGTCTGGCGCGGATGCTGCCGCTGGGGTTGTGGTATCTGAAGGAACAGCGGGCGTTCAAGCAGGAACGATGCTTCAACATGGCCTTCCCATACCCTTATGGGCAACAAGCATGGTTCGACACCACTTTTCATCGACCGGACACATCCTTCGTCCACCAACGGTTCTTCTGCTCAGGCGACCTTGACCGATCCAAGAATGCGTTGACCGCTTTCCGCGTTGCGGCCGAAACACTGGCGTTACGCGAGGATACCAGCACATGGCTTCGTGTCGACTTCGCACCGGACGTGAAGTACGCGACCGTGATGCACACCGTGGAGTCATGCCGCCTGCTCCTTCGCCACTGGTGGCTCGAAGACGGAGTGCTGATGGCCCGCTACCTTCCACCGCTCATTGAGCGGTCATCGGCCATGCCATCGGTCATTATTGAAGGCTGCTTGCTCTGCGATGATGTCGTTCATGCACCATTGCCGTTCACATCGCGGTGGCAGAACCGCCTCATGGAGTTCGTGAGGCCGGGCATCAGGGCTGGAAAGGCGATGTGGCCGACGATCCCGATCTTCATCGTACTGCTCATCATCAGCATCAGGCGGGCGTCAGCGACCGCCCGTATGAGCGGATAGCCCACAACGAAAGAAGCCCACTGTTTCCAGCGGGCCTCTCCTGTTCTCGATAAAGCAGCTTACGCCTGCGCCGTAGGTCCTCCGAAGTTCATCGGGATCTCGGGCATCTCGCTTTCGCGGATGGGACCGTGGACCTGCTCGAACTTCTGCACGTTGTCCGCAAGGGCACGCATGAGGCGCTTGGCATGCTGTGGCGTAAGCAGGATGCGCGAGCGCACCTTGGCCTTGGGCACACCGGGCATCACGCGCACGAAATCCACCACGAACTCCGAATTGCTGTGCGTGATGATGGCGAGGTTGCTGTAGATGCCATCGGCCACTTCCTCGCTGATCTCGATGTTCAGCTGGTTGCCGCGCGGTTGGTCTTTCTGGTCTGACATGGTCGGTTCCGATAAGAACGGGTAGGGGCGCGAAATTTCGCGCCCCTACCCGTTCGTTGTTGTTAATCGTTCACCTCTTCGGCCGCTACCTCTGCTTGGAGGCGTGCGTATTCGTCCTTGTTGGCCACGATGGTGTTCTGGTAGATGCGCGCACCGGTACCGGCCGGGATCAGGTGACCCACGATCACGTTCTCCTTCAGGCCGTTCAGGTGGTCCTCCTTGGCGCCCACGGCAGCCTCGTTCAGCACCTTGGTGGTCTCCTGGAAGGAGGCCGCCGAGATGAAGCTTTCGGTCTGTAGCGATGCGCGGGTGATACCCTGCAGCATGGTGCGCGCCGTGGCGGGCTTCGCTGGGCGGGCCTC